>CAZTXX010000175.1:0-4948 GCA_964617405.1 uncultured Aquimonas sp.
ATCAGGCGGATTTGAGGCGACCATATCGCGCTCCATGACGCGCCGCAACAAAAATCCCGCGCCGTGACATCGGCTACCCTGCCGTCATTCATCCGGAGAACGCCCATGCCCCCCCTGCCTTCTGCCTCCGAAGTCGTCGATTTCTGGTGCGAAGCCGGCCCCGATCGCTGGTTCGCGCGCTCGAAAGACTTCGACGACCGGTTCCGGGAACGCTTCTTCGATGCCCACATGGCCGCCGCGCGGCGCGAGCTGGACCCTTGGATGGACAGCGCCGAGGGCGCGCTGGCGCTGATGGTTCTGCTCGACCAGTTCCCGCGAAACTGCTTCCGCGGCACCGCGCACATGTTCGCCACCGACGCGCTGGCCCTGAGCCTGGCGCGGATCGCGCTCGAGCGTGGCTACGACGCGGAAATCGAGGCCTCGCTGCGGCTGTTCCTCTACCTGCCCTTCGAACACAGCGAAGATATCGACGACCAGCGCATCGCCGTGGAGCGCTGCGCGCCGCTGGGCGATCCCTTCGATCGCTACGCGCAGATCCACTGCGAGGTGATCGAGCGCTTCGGCCGCTTCCCGCACCGCAACGCCGCCTTCGGCCGTCAGACCACCGCCGAGGAGCAGGCCTTCCTCGACGGGGGCGGATTTTCCGGCTGAGGCGGCGTTACAGCGCCTTCGCCGCCTCCACCACGCGCTCGACGGTGATGCCGAAGTGCTGGTACAGCGCGTCGGCGGGAGCCGAGGCGCCGAAGCTGTCGATGCCGATCACCGCGCCGTCGAGCCCGACGTACTGGCGCCAGAAGCCGGTGACGCCGGCTTCGACCGCCACGCGCTTGCGGCACCAGGACGGCAGCACGCCCTCGCGCCATTCCACCGGCTGGGCGTCGAAGACGTTGGTGTTGGGCATGGAGACGACGCGCGCCTTGATGCCCCGTGATTCGAGCCGGCGCGCGGCCTCCATCGCCAGCTCCACCTCAGAACCGGTGCCGATCAGGATGAGGTCGAACTTCCCGTCCGCCGGATCGGAGAGCACGTAGCCGCCGCGGGCGATGTCCGCCACCTGCTCGGCGCTGCGGTGCTGGTGGGCGAGGTTCTGGCGGCTGAAGACCAGGACGCTGGGGCCATCGGTGCGCTGGATTGCGGCCTTCCACGCGGCGGCGCTCTCCACCGCATCGCAGGGGCGCCAGACCGAGTTGTTGGGGATGTAGCGCAGGCTCGCCAGATGCTCGACCGGCTGGTGGGTGGGGCCGTCCTCGCCCAGGCCGATGGAGTCGTGGGTGAACACGTGGATGGCACGCGCCGGGATCAGCGCGCTCATGCGCAGGGCGTTGCGCGAGTAGTCGGAAAACACCAGGAAGGTGGCGTCATAGGGAATGAAGCCGCCGTGCAGGGCCAGGCCGTTGGCGATGGCGCTCATGCCGAATTCGCGCACGCCGTAGTAGACGTAGTTGGCATCGGCATCATCGCTGGCAGCGCTCTTGCTGCCCTTCCACAGGGTCAGGTTGGAGCCGGCGAGGTCGGCCGAACCGCCGATCAGCTCGGGCAGGTGCGGGGCGAAGGCGCCGATCGCCATCTGCGAGGCCTTGCGCGAGGCCACGACCGGGCCCTCGGCCTGAAGTCCGGCGATGTACGCGTCGGCCTGAGCGAGAAAGTCGACCGGCAGCTCGCCGCGCATGCGCCGGGAGAACTCGGCCGCCAGCTCCGGGTGGGCTGCGGCATAGGCGTCGAAGCGCCTCTGCCAGTCGCCCTCGCGCTCGGCGCCGGCGGCGCGCGCGTCCCAGCCGGCGTAGATGTCGGCGGGGATCTCGAAGGCCGGGTGCGGCCAGCCCAGCGCCTGGCGCGTGGCGGCCAGCTCGTCCTTGCCCAGCGGCGCGCCGTGCGAGGATTCGCTGCCGGCCTTGTTGGGCGAGCCGTAGCCGATGGTGGTCTTGCAGCAAATCAGGGTCGGGCGCGCGGTTTCCGCCTGCGCGGTGCGGATCGCCTGCGCGATCTCCGCCGGATCGTGGCCGTCGACGTTGCGGATCACCTGCCAGCCGTAGGCCTCGAAGCGCTGCGGGGTGTTGTCGGTGAACCAGCCATCGACCTTGCCGTCGATGGAGATGTCGTTGTCGTCGTAAAGCGCGATCAGCTTGCCCAGGCCGAGCGTGCCGGCCAGCGAGCAGGCCTCGTGGGAGATGCCTTCCATCAGGCAGCCGTCGCCGAGAAACACCCAGGTACGGTGATCGACCACGCTGTGGCCGTCACGGTTGTAGCGCTGGGCCAGGAGCTTTTCCGCCAGTGCGAAACCGACCGCATTCGCCAACCCCTGACCGAGCGGGCCGGTGGTGGTCTCCACGCCCGGGGTCTCGTGCGCCTCCGGGTGCCCGGCGGTCTTGCTGTGCAGCTGGCGGAAGCGACGGATCTCGTCCATCGGCAGATCGTAGCCGGTCAGGTGCAAGAGCGCGTAGAGCAGCATCGAGCCGTGGCCGTTGGACAGCACGAAGCGATCGCGGTCCGGCCAGGCCGGGTTGGCGGGGTTGTGGCGCAGGAAGTCGCCCCACAGCACCTGCGCCATGTCGGCCATGCCCATCGGCATGCCGGGGTGGCCGCTGTTGGCGGCCTGCACCGCGTCGGCGGCGAGGAAACGGATGGCGTTGGCGAGGTCGCGGCGGCTGGGCGTCGTCATGTCGGGCGGTACCTGGGAACGTGGGAAAGGGTCGATGCGCGGCACGCGCAGCGAAGCGGTCTATTGTCCCATTGGCACCGGCGCTTGTCGCGCTGCGCCCGGTTCCACGTCGAAATACCGCTGCAGGCGGTCAGTCAGTGCGGCGGCGCTGAGCTCACCGACGTGCAAGTCGCGCAAGCGACCATCGGCATCGTAGAACAGCGTGGTCGGGAGCACCTTTGCGCCGGTCGCGCGCATGGCTTCGGAGCCGGGGTCGAGCAGAACGTCCGCCGCCTCCAGCCCGTTGCGCCGCAGGTAATCGGCCACCAGGTCCGGCTCGTCGCCCTGGTTCAGCAGCAGGAAGCGCACCTGCGGCCAGCGCACACCGGCCTGGGCGAACATCGGCATTTCGCGCCGGCACGGCGGGCACCAGGTGGCCCAGAGGTTGATGACGATCGGGCGCGGATCGGCGTCTGGAATCACTAGGGGCGCGCCGTCCAGGGTGCGCAGGGCCAGCTCGGGCATGGGGATTGCGTCGCGCTGGCGCGCATCCAGCACCGAGACCGCCATCCACCAGCACGTCATGCCGATCAGCAGGCCTGCGACGACCGGCAACCGCAGGCTGGGCATCCGACGACTGCGCCACCCCGCCACCGCCAGCGCCACCGGCAGCCCGCTCCACCAGGCAAAGCCGCCGTCGCCGATGGCAATGATCGAGGCCGGAGCGGCGGCATATTCGGGCCACCAGCGCAGCACGTAGCCGACGCGCGCGGCGAGCAGGCCCGCCAGCACGGCATCCAGCAATGGACCGCCAGCCGCTGCATCCTCGTCCAGCGCGCGCCGACGCGACAGCAGGTTGGCCGCCATCCAGGCCAGCAGCACGGCAGCCGCAGCAATCGCGACGCGCAGCGAAAAGAGGCCGAACGAAGTCACCGGCACGCCCCGCGCGCAAGCTCAGGCGGAAAGATCATCGGCAGAGTTGAAATGGATCGGCTCCTTGTCACTCTCGCCGCGCGAGACCACCACGGCGGCAGCGAGGTCGCCGCCGACATCACGCGTGGTGCGGCACATGCCGAAGAATCAGCCCACGCCCAAGGTGATGCCGATGCCCTCCGGGTTTGGCGCGGAATCGTCTTGCGGACCATGCTCGCGGATCGGAACCGGAAAGCGCCCGATGGTACATCAGCACCCGGCACCACCCGCGAGCCGCCGGCTACCTCTCCGGATACAGCGGCGGCAGTACGTCGCTCTGCGGCAATGGCTTCGCTTCGGCCACCAGTGCCGGGCTGCGTGCGAAGGCCGCGCGAAGCCGCTCCACCAGACCATCGCTGCCATCACCCCGATACAGGGCACGATCCAGCGCCAGCAACACATCACGCTGCTCGGCATCGGTCAGTTGCACGGCCAGCGATTCCAGGTCACGCACGCCGGGCAGGATATGCAGCAGTGCGCGGCGCGCGGCGGCAAGGTCGTTGCGCGCCAGCGCATGGGCCAGTTCCGGGCGCCACGAGACGACCGGGTGCTCAGGTGCGCCGACCGGGGCTTGCTGCTGCCGGCGGCGGGCCTGCAGCCACCACAGCAACAAGGTCAACACCCAGGCGGCGGCAAAAAACACCGCCAACACCTGCCACAGCCAGAGCAGGTCGGGCAGCAATGGATTGGCAGGCGAACGCACCGCCGCATCCGGCACGGTGCCGGCTCCGGGCGTGCCTCCCGGCCCGACGGTTGCGGACGCCGCGGGTGCGGCTGTCACCTCGATCACCCGCGCCGGCAAGGCGCTGCGCTGTGCGCGATCCTCCTCGAGATTCCACCACGAGAGGCTGCGCTCGGGCAGTTCAAGACGGCCTTCGCGCACCGGCACGATGGCGAACCTGCGGCTGCGCACACCCACCAGCCGGCCATCCTGCTCCCGCGTTTCGCGGGTTTCCTGATCCGGATAAACCTCGGCGCCGTCCAGCGCCGGCAGGCTCAACTCCGGCAGTTGCTCGGCGGCAAGGCCTTCAGCTTCCACCGTGAGTGTCAGCTCCAACGCATCCCCCACCCGCGCGCTGGCCGGCAGGCTGTCGGAGGTATCACGCAAGCGCAGGCTGCGCGCCGGCAACCAGGGCGATGGCGCGCTGGCAGGTGCGGGGCGCACCTCAAGCACCAGCGGCTCGGCCCCCACACTCAGCGGCGTGCCCTGGTTGAAGAAGCCACCCGTCTGGCCGCCGCGCAGGGCGCGACCACGAAAACGCGCACCGCGAACCTCAATGGTGCCGCTGCGTTCGGGCGTGAGGGCGTAGCGTCGCTCCACCACGTTGTAGGCACGCC
>CAZTXX010000176.1:0-4918 GCA_964617405.1 uncultured Aquimonas sp.
ACCAGGATCGCCTCGGTGAACAGGTTGGTCTGGAACTTGATCTCGTCCAGCCCGCGCATGTTGGTCGGGTCGGCCAGGCCCACGTAAAGGCGCGTGCCGCGCTTGAAAAGCGGCAACACCTGATGGGTGTTCATGGTCTGCTCGGACACCAGCTTGGTCGGCACCTGCTTCATGTCGAGCGCGCCGATATCGAGCAGCGGCATGCCGAACTCAAGGGCGGTGGCGGCGGCCAGCTGCGCGGCGCTGATCATGCGTTTTTCCACCAGCCAGACGGGAACCGTCTTGCGCTCCTTGGCGGCCTCTTCCTGGGCACGGCGCGCGTCGGCCTCGGCCAGGATGCCATCGAGCACCAGGCGCCTGGCGATGCCGGTGATGCCGATCAGATTGGCGGCGGGGCTGGAAATGGTCATTGAAAAGACTCGTGTGAAACGCGGACAAAAGGAACTCTAGCGCGAAGCGGGCGCGACTCCAACGCCTGTGTTCGGCGCCGGCATTCCGTGAACCACGTCACGGATCGAGCAAACGCGTCTTCAGCGTCGCCGCCGGTCCCCCGAGAACCGCCTCGGCGGCCCCGCGCAAGTCCTGCAGGGACACCCTCGCACCATCGCGCATCAATGCGCGCGCGACCTCGTCGAGGCTGTGCCTGCCGTCGCTGCGCTTGTGGATTTCCGCGTCCAGGTCGGCAAACAGCGCCACCGCGCGCGCCGTGCGCCGGCCGCTGGAGTCTTCCGCGTGCAGCGTCTTGATCTCGCGCCCGTGTTGGCGCATCCATTGGATCGCCTTGTCGAAGCGCGCGTCGCTCAACAGGCCGGCGCGGTGCAGCATCTCGATGCCGTAGTACTCGGCGATACCCTCGGCGATCCAGTCGTCACCGGCGACGCCGCGGATGCGGGTGACGACGTGGATGGTCTCGTGCATCAGGGTGGATGAGCCGTTCTCGCTGATCAATGGCCGATCGGCGTGCATCCAGAGCGAGCGCGGCCCGGACAGGCCGCCGCGCCACATCGGATCCCCCGCACGCACCACCAGGATCTTCTCCGGCAACTGGCCGAAGGCGTCGAGCATCACCGGCGCGGTGGCGGTGAGCATGGCGAGCAGGTCCATGCGCGGCGTGGACAGGCCCTTGGGCGCGGCCACGGCGATCTCCATGCCTTCGACCACGTCGCGGCGGGTGCCGATGTCGCCGGCGATCATCCAGCCTGTGGGGCGCGCCAATACCCGCTCGTGGTTGACCACCGCGAAACCCTCGCCGTCCGCCGCCGGCAGCCACGGGGTATCGGCATGACCCCAGCCCGTCGGTAGCACCAGGCGCAGACGCGCATGCGAGCGTGCGCCCGGCGTGGCCGTGACCCGCGCCGCCGGCACCAAGCTGTCACCTCGCACGATGGCCCAGTCCGGCGTGATCCGCGCATCGTAGGCACCGTTGGCGCGCTTGCGGTCGATCTTGTAGCGGTAGCGCAGCGTGCCGCCCTTGCGCGGCGGCTCCCAACGCACGTGGTCGCCATCGCGCGTGACCTCGCCGTCGCCTTCGATCTTCGTATATCGGGCCTCGGGCATGGTGAAGACCAGCCGACGCACCCGCGCCTCGCCCGGCGTCAGCGTGATCGCCACCTCGGCCTGCCCCGACGCCGGCAGGAACGCCACCCGGTAGTCGACGTTGAAATGCGGCACCTGTTCCGCCGCCGCGGCACCCGCGACGAACAGAAGCATCGGGATCAGCAGGCGGGCGAAGACGGACAAGAGGAGGGAGAACGGACGGAATCTATGCATGGGCGACAGGATACCGACGGCGACGCACTCGACGGTGAACGTCGGCCGGAACCCGACATGTTTGCTTGATGACACTTTGCTCCCCGGTGTCTGGTCGTTCACCCCATTACACAATCGAGCGGAGCACTTGCCACAACATACAATATTTTATATGTTGAACACATGATCACTCCCAAGCCCATCGAGTTCTGCGGCAACTCGCTGGATGAGCTTCGCGCCTTTCCTCTCCCAGTCAGACGCGAGGCAGGACATCAGCTCGATCAGGTGCAGAACGGTCAGGAGCCGGACGACTGGAAACCCATGAACACCGTGGGTCAAGGCGTGAAGGAGATCCGGATTCGCGATGTAACCGGGGCGTTTCGTGTCATCTACGTTGCCAAGTTCGCGGATGCGGTGTACGTGCTCCACTGCTTCCAGAAGAAAACGGAAAAGACCAACAAAGCCGACCTGGAGCTGGCCGCAAAACGTTACCGCGACGTGTTGAAGGAGTTGAGCCAATGAGCAAGCAACGATTTGTCAACGTCTGGGATGCCATCGAGAACACCCCGGAAGAAGCAGAAAACATGAAGCTGCGCTCTGTGCTGATGACGGCGCTCAAGCAACACATCGCTCGCAGCGAAATGACCCAAGCCCAAGCCGCCCAACTCTTTGGCGTAACCCAGCCGCGTGTCTCGGACTTGATGCGCGGCAAGATCAACTTGTTTGCACTGGACGCGCTGGTGAACATGGCGGCTGCCGCAGGCTTGCGCATCGAAATGCGGGTACGCGAAGCCGCGTGAACAAGCGTCACCGCTCATGCCCAAGCCAGCCATCTCCTTATCGGGTTCGCACGCAGTGATTCCCCATGGGCCAATCCGCCCACGCGGCGCTCCTATACTTGGCTGATGGCAATCCACGACTCCGAGCGCTTCGAACTGGTCTCCCCCTTTGCCCCCGCTGGCGACCAGCCTCAGGCGATCGACAAGCTGGTGGCTGGCTTCGAGGCCGGGCTGGCGCACCAGACGGTGCTGGGGGTGACCGGCTCGGGCAAGACCTTCACCATCGCCAACGTGGTGCAGCAGGTGCAGCGCCCCACCCTGGTACTGGCGCCCAACAAGACGCTTGCGGCGCAGTTGTATGGCGAGTTCCGGCGATTTTTCCCGAACAATGCGGTCGAATACTTCGTCAGCTACTACGACTATTACCAGCCCGAGGCCTATATCGCGGCCACCGACACCTATATCGAGAAGGACAGCTCGATCAACGAGCACATCGAGCAGATGCGGTTGTCGGCCACCAAGGCCCTGCTGTCGCGGCGCGATGCGCTGATCGTGGGTACGGTGTCGGCGATCTACGGCCTGGGCGACCCGGAGGACTATCTCTCGCTGCGGCTGATCATGCAGCGCGGTGAAAAACTCGACACCCGCGCCCTGATCCGCCACCTGACCGACCTGCAGTACACCCGCAACGAGTTCGAGTTGCACCGTGGCACCTTTCGGGTGCGCGGCGAGAGCGTGGACGTGTTCCCGGCCGAAAACGAGGTCGAAGCGCTGCGCATCGAGGTGTTCGACGGCGAGATCGAGAGCATGGCGCTGTTCGACCCGCTCACCGGCGAAACCATCCGCAAGGTGCCGCGCTACACGGTTTACCCCAAGACCCACTACGCCACCACCCGCGACCGCGTGCTGTCGGCGCTGGATACCATCAAGGAGGAGCTGCGGGTGCGGCTGGAGCAGCTGTACGCACAGAACAAGCTGGTCGAGGCGCAGCGCCTGCAGCAGCGCACCACCTTCGACCTCGAAATGATGGCCGAGGTCGGTTTCTGCTCCGGCATCGAGAACTACAGCCGCCACTTCACCGGCAAGGCACCGGGCGAGCCGCCGCCGACCCTGTTCGACTACCTGCCGGCCGATGCCCTGCTGGTGATCGACGAATCGCACGTCACCGTGCCGCAGCTCGGCGCGATGTACAAGGGTGATCGCTCGCGCAAGGAGAATCTGGTGGAGTTCGGCTTCCGCCTGCCCTCGGCGCTGGACAACCGCCCGCTGCGCTTCGAGGAATGGGAAGCACGCGCGCCGCGCACGATCTTCGTGTCGGCCACCCCGGGCAAATACGAATTGGCCAAGACCGAGAGCAGCATCGTCGAACTGGTGGTGCGCCCGACCGGCCTGGTCGATCCGGAAGTCGAGATCCGCCCGGTCGCCACCCAGGTCGACGACCTTATGAGCGAGGCGCGCGCACGCGTGGCGATGGGCGATCGTGTGCTGGTCACGACGCTGACCAAGCGCATGGCCGAAAACCTCACCGAATACCTCGGGGAACACGGTATCAAGGTGCGCTACCTGCACTCGGACATCGACACCGTGGAGCGCGTGGAAATCCTGCGCGACCTGCGCCTGGGGGTGTTCGACGTGCTGGTCGGCATCAACCTGCTGCGCGAGGGCCTGGACATGCCGGAAGTTTCGCTGGTGGCCATTCTCGATGCCGACAAGGAAGGCTTCCTGCGGTCGGAAGGTTCGCTGATCCAGACCATCGGTCGCGCCGCGCGCAACGTGCGCGGCAAGGCCATTCTTTACGCCGACAGCATCACCCGCTCGATGCGCGCGGCCATCGACGAGACCGACCGCCGCCGCATCCGGCAGGAGGAATACAACACCGCGCACGGCATCGTGCCGCAGAGCATTGTCAAGCCCGTCACCGACATCCTGGAGGACGCGCGCGACGACAGCGCCGCCACGTCCGGCGCGCGCGGCAAGGGCGCGGCACCACGCAAGGCGGCGGAGGATCGTGCCGATTACCGATCGCTCAGTCCCGAACAGCTTGCCGCGCGGATCCGCAAGCTCGAACAGCAGATGTACCAGCACGCACGCGACCTGGAATTCGAGGACGCGGCGCGTGTGCGCGACGAAATCCGCGCGCTCAAGGCACAGGCGCTGGCCTGAACCCAAGGCCGCCGCATCACCGCCATCAAGGCGGGCCTGACGGGCACCATCGAATCCGGAGGTCCCGCGCGCACGGGCGTAGGGTGGGATCACAATCCCAGCATCAGGCAATCGGATGCGCCGCGATGCTGGGTTTCCGCTGCGCTTCAACCCAGCCTACAAAAGCTCGCTGCAACCCAGCCTACAAAAGCTCGCTGCAACCCAGCCTACAAGAGCGGACGAGCTTG
>CAZTXX010000177.1:0-4917 GCA_964617405.1 uncultured Aquimonas sp.
GAAACAGCCCGTCGCCGAGGTTGCCCTCGGTGGTGATGCAGATCGAAACGCAGGCGCCGCTGGCGGCGATACCTTCGATCTCGTCATCGGCGAGGTGGGTGGCATGCACCAGGGTCCAGCGCGCGTCGACCGGGGCGTGGTCGAGCAGCCAGCGCACCGGGCGCGCGCCGCGCGCGGCGATGCACTGCTCGACCTCGGCGGTCTGCTCGGCGATATGGATATGGATCGGGAAATCCTGCCCGGCGAGCGCCTCCAGCAAGGCCGGCATCGCACCCTGCGGCACCGCGCGCAGGCTGTGCAGGGCGACGCCCACGCGCAGGCCGTCGTTTTCCAGCCGGCGCAGCTGTGCGAGCAGGGCGAGGTAGTCATCCAGCGCGTGGCCGAAGCGGCGCTGGCGCGGCTCCAGCGGGCGCCCGTCGAAGCCGGCGCTCATGTAGAGCACCGGCAGCAGGGTCATGCGGATGCCGGTCTGCGCGGCGGCTTCGATCAGCGCGCGCGACATCGCCGCAGGATCGGCATAGGGCCTGCCGTCGGGCTGGTGGTGGAGGTAGTGGAACTCGCAGACGTGGGTGTAGCCGGCTTCCAGCATCTCGGCGTAGAGCTGGGCGGCGACGTCGCGCAGGGAGTCGGGGTCCAGCCTTCCGGCGAAGCGGTACATCAGCTCACGCCAGGTCCAGAAGCTGTCCTCCGGATTTTCCTGACGCTCGGCGAGGCCCGCCATGGCGCGCTGGAAGGCGTGTGAATGGGTATTGGGAATACCCGGCAGGGCAAAACGCGACGCGTCCTCGCGCACGGGGTCGAGCCGTTGCAGGCGACCGGTCGAATCAGCGCGCAGCCGCGCCGTGGTCCAGCCGGAGGGCGTGAGGCAGCGCAGCGGCGCGGAATCGATCATCGCGGTGTCCCTCGCAACGGAAAAAGGCCGGCATTTCTGCCGGCCTTTCCTAGAATATGGCGCCCGAAGTTGGACTCGAACCAACGACCCCCTGATTAACAGTCAAGTGCTCTAACCGGCTGAGCTATTCGGGCGGGCCGCCCATTATAGGGGCTTGCACGATGTGGTCAAGAAGTCCGGTCCCGGCGCGGCAGCGGATAACGGCGCCTGGCGAGGATGCGGGCGATTCGCCGCGATGGCCGAAAAACCTGCGGAACCATGACTTCTGGCTATTTGTTTCGGATTGATTCAGGCGCATGCTCGGGATTCTTTTCCGTGCCGCAAGGATCCGCCCGTCATGACATCGCCGTTCCGTCGCAACACCCTCGCCACCGCCTTGGCCGTGGCGTTGGCTGTTTCCGCCATGCCTTCGCCGGCTGCGGTGGATTCGATTGCCGCAGCCGACCCTTCGCCTGCGGTGCTGGATGCCGCGCGTGCCGATCCGGGAGTCATCATCCTGCGTTCGGGGGCTTTCGACCCCTTGCATCAAAGTGTGGAGATGCAGGAAGTCGGCGCGGCGCGTGCGGTGTCCGCGGCACGCTATGCGCTGGTGCAGTTCAACAGCTCGGCGGATTTTTCCACGGTGCGGCGCGAGCTGACGGCACAAGGTGTGGAGTTCCTCGGCTACGTGCCCAACAACGCCTATCACGTGCGCCTGGGTTCGACCGGGTTGCGGCCGCTGCGCAACAATCCGGCGGTGCGCTGGGCGGGATTGTGGCAGCCTGCGATGAAGCTCGATCCTGAGCTTTGGCAGGCGCAGCGTCTTGATTCTCAGGCGCGCCAGGACGATGGCAGCTATGAGCTGGAAATCACCGCCTTCAACGGTGTTTCTTCCGCAGCCATCGCCGCCGACCTGCGCAAGAAGGTGTCGGGTGTGCGCATCACGATGCGCAGCAAGCGTGCCGAGGCGCTGCCCTACGTGCGCGCAGCGGTGGATGTTGACCAGCTCGATGCCCTGTTGGCTGCCGCCAGTGCCATCGACGGGGTGTCCTGGGTGGCGCCGTGGCTGCCGACCATCACGATGAACTCGGCCAGTGCGGGCCCCATGCAGGGCAACAGCACGGGCGATTGCGCGGGCAGCGGCACGGTTTGCGGGGCAACGCCCTTGTGGGATCACGGCATCACCGGCACCGGGCAAATCGCCGCCGTGGCGGACAGCGGCACCTCGCCGAATGCGGCCTGGTTCACCCAGCTCGACAAGGGCATGGGGCCGGTCGTGGCGATCACCGAATCGGAAGACCCGCCGCCGGTGTTGCCTCATATCGGCACCCTGTACCCCGACAACAAGATCATCGGCTATTGGCTGCAACCCGACGGTCCGATCATCTACGACTTCACCTCCGGCCACGGCACCCACGTCACCGGCACGATCCTGGGTGATGCGGCAGGCACCTTCGGTGCCAGCACCTATTACCCGGCCACTCCGGACCAGCCCAACCACGATCTGGCCGACGGCATGGCACCGGGCGCGCAGCTCCTGTTCCAGGATGCCGGCCCCGCGTCCGCCACTTCGATCATCATCAGCGACTTCGGCGGCACCCTTGAGCAGGCCCATCGTGGCGGTGCGCGGGTACACAACAACAGTTGGGGGGCCAAGACCGGAGGGCGTTACCAGGGCAACGACTCGGAACTGGATCGCACCGTGCGGCGCAACGAGGATCTGCTGGTGGTGGTATCGGCTGGCAACGACGTGGCCGGCGCGATGGCCACCGGTTCGCCCTCCAATGCCAAGAACAACCTCTCCGTCGCGGCGCTCGGCCACGGCGGCAGTCTGACCAAGGCGAGCTATTCCAATCGCGGCCCGGCACGCGATGGACGCATGAAGCCAGATATCGCCGCGCCTGGTTCCAGCATCGTTTCGGCGCGCAACCAGACCACGTTCAACCTGACCATCCAGGCACCGACTACGCGCAGTATGTCCGGTACCTCGATGTCCGCGCCCACCCTGACCGGTAGCGCGGTACTGATGCGTCAGTTCTTCGCCGATGGTTTCTACCCGCGTGGCGAGCGCAATGCAGCCGATGCCTACAACCCCAGCGGCATGGCGATGAAGGCCATCCTGCTCAATGGCACCAACACCGCTGCCAGCGGTGGTACCGGCCTGACCGGCTGGCCCAATGCCGGCACCGGCTGGGGCCGCGCCTGGCTTGATGGCAACCTCTGGTTCAAGGACACGATGGCCGGTGGCGACGACAGTCGTCGTCTGCGCCTGTTCGAGCGCACCAATGGTGCCGGCCTGCTCACCGGGGAAGTGCACGAGTACACCATCGAAAACGTCGCCGCCGGCAGCGAACTGCGTGCCACACTGACCTGGTTCGATGCCGAGGCCGCGCCCGGCGCGGCTTCTACTCTGGTCAACAACATCGATCTGGAGGTCGTCGCACCGGATTCATCGACCTACCTTGGCAACGTGATCGCCAGCAACGTCTCGCAGACCGGTGGCACGGCCGATGCGATCAACACCGTGGAGCAGGTACGCCTGGCGGCGCCGTTGGCCGGCAGCTACACCTTCCGGGTGAAGGCTGCCAGCGTGCCCGGCAACGGCTCCGAAGGCTCCGATCGGCAGGGTTATGCGCTGGCGGTTTCCGGCGCTTTCGCATTGCCCGATCCCGTACCGTTGCCGGCTCCCGCCGCGCTGTCGGTAGCCGGCAACGGTGTCACCGGTGTAGCCATCGGTTTCACCGGTTCGCCAGGCGCGCAGGGTTACCAGCTTTACCGTGCGGCAGGCAGTTGCGCTTCGGCTGCCGCAGCTGATTTCCGCATGGTGGCGCACGGCAGCGCGTCGCCGCTGGTCGATGACACCAGCGTGGGCGGTTACGGCTACGCCTATGTCTTGCGCGGTGTGCAGAACGATGTGGAAGGCGAGCGCTCCGATTGCGTCGACGTGATTTCCAACGACGCCTGCTCGTTGATGCCCGCCTTCGATGCACAATCGCTGTTTGCCAATGGTGCCGCCGTCAGTTGCAGCGTGGCGCTGGGCTGGGATGCGGCGAGCGCAAACTGTCCCGCATCCACCGGCATCACCTACGTCGTGGAGCGTGATTCCGATCCGTACTTCGGTACGCCGCAGACCGTGGCCGCGGGCCATGCCGGCACTGCGTTCGTCGATACCGGCGTCAGCAACGGCTCGCCGTACTTCTATCGGGTCAGCGCACAAGACAGCTTCGGCAACACCTCGCTGTATTCGCGTGTGGTCAATGTCACCCCGAGCGGTGTGGGCGGTCCCGACCCGACCATGTTCCTCGACGATGTGGACACCCACAGCTACATGGATTTGCAGGCCCCTTGGCAGGTGACCGATATGGCGGCCAGCAACGGCAGCTTCAGCTACCGCAACGCTGCCGACGACCAACCCTATCCGGACATGACCTGCGCCAGCATTACCACGCCGGCGCTGACCCTGGAACCGGGTACCGCGCTGAGTTTCAACGCCAGCTACAACATGGAGTATCAATGGGATGGCGTGGTGATGGAGATCTCAACCGATGGGGGCGCCAGCTGGCTTGATCTGCCGCCCGATGGCGGCTACCCGACAACGCTGGCGGAAACCATGAATCCGCCGATCAACAGTTGCGGATTCCCCAACACCCGAGGTGTCTTCAGTGGTGTAACCACGGCCACCAGCAATGCCGAGCCTGACAACGACAACGCCACGGCCATGTTCAAGCCATTCACGGCCAACCTGTCGGCCTACGCCGGTCAGACCGTGCAGATTCGCTGGCGCATGTCGTCCGATCCGGCAGGAGGCTATGATGGCTTCCTGCTGGACGAGGTGCGCGTCGGCGATGGCAGCCTGCCCGATCCGCAGATCTTCGCCAGCGGATTCGAAGATGGCGAGCCAGGCGCTCCCGACGACGGTTACGCCTGCCACTGACGCGGCACGACTGCAGGCCTTTTCACGATCGACCCGGCTTCGGCCGGGTCGATCGTTTCAGCCGCAGGCGCCCATCGCCGCCAGTTCGGCGGAGGTGGCGGAGCGCGCGCGG
>CAZTXX010000178.1:0-4869 GCA_964617405.1 uncultured Aquimonas sp.
TAGCGCGCGGTGATGCGTTGGGAAAGCTGGCGCAGCTCGGGCTGGGCCACGATCTCGCGCAACTCCGGCTGACCGAGCAGGATGATCTGCAGCAGCTTCTGCGTCGCGGTTTCCAGGTTGGTCAGCAGGCGGATCTGCTCCAGCGACTCGTTGGAGAGGTTCTGTGCCTCGTCCACGATCAACACCACCCGCAAACCCTTGGCGTAGGCGTCGATCAGGAAGGCGTTGAGCGCATCGACCAGCCCCTTGAGCGATTCGCGCCGTCCGCTGATATCGATCTTCAGCTCCTCGGCGATGCTCTGCAAAAGCTCCAGCGGGGTCAGGCGCGGGTTGAGCACCAGGGCCACGCGCACGTTGTCGGGGAGCTGCTCGAGCAACAGGCGGCAAAGCGTGGTTTTGCCCGTGCCCACTTCGCCGGTGAGCTGCACAAAACCACCACCACCGCCCTGGCCGATGCCATAGAGCAGGTGCGCCAGCGCATCGCGGTGACGCTCGCTGAGAAACACGAAACGCGGATCGGGCGTGATCGAAAAAGGCGCTTCGCGCAGGCCGTGGAAGTCGAGGTACATGCGGTCTACAAGGTGGGCATGGGGCCGTCGCCGTGCGGTGCACGGCAGGCAACTGTAGCCAGCGAGGTGGAAATGCCGCGTTAGGAATCGGTTAAATCAATCATCCGGCTGCGGCGAGGGCAGCGGAAGCTGCGGTTGGCGCAACTCGATGCGCCCTTCCCCGGCCACGATCTTCTTGTACTCGGGGCGCGATACCGAGACGTAGCGCTCGTTGCCGCCGATCACCACCTGCGGGCCGTCGGTGATGGCGCGACCGTTCTCGTCCACCCGAACGACCATGGTGGCCTTGCGCCCGGTGTGGCAGATGGTCTTGATCTCGGTGAGCGAGTCGGCCCAGGCGAGGAGGTACTGGCTGCCCTCGAACAACTCGCCGCGAAAATCGGTGCGCAATCCGTAGGCCAGCACCGGCACATCGAGCCGGTCGACCACCTCGGTCAGCTGCCAGACCTGGCTCTTGGTCAGGAACTGGGCTTCGTCCACCAGCACGCAGTGCAGCGTGCCGTGTTCCGCGATGTCGGCCTCCACCAGCGCGTCGAGCACATCCTCGTGTTCGAAGATGCGCCCGCGCGCCGACAGACCGATGCGTGAAGCCACCATGCCCTCACCATAGCGGTCGTCGAGCCGCGGCGTCAGGATCAGCGTGCGCATCCCGCGCTCACGGTAGTTGTGCGCGCTCTGCAGGAGCGTGGTGGTCTTTCCGGCGTTCATCGCCGAGTAGTAGAAGTAGAGCTTGGCCATCGGAATCCTCGGTTGAGCGCGAATCCTACCGCGATCACTCGTAGGCCAGCGCCGCCACCGGGTCCATGTGTGCCGCCTTGCGCGCCGGCAGGAAGCCGAACACCACGCCGGTAAGGAAGGCGCAGGTGAAGGCCAGGAGCGCGGGGCCGGGCGAGAACGCCACATCCATGCCGAAGCGTTCCACCAGGGTGCCGATGCCCAGCCCGAGCGCAACGCCCAGCAAGCCGCCAATGCCGCACACGACGATGGCCTCGATGTTGAACTGCAGGAGGATGTCGCGGCGCCGCGCACCGGTGGCCATGCGGATGCCGATTTCACGGGTTCGCTCCGTCACCGAGACCAGCATGATGTTCATCACGCCGATGCCACCGACGATCAGCGAGATCGCCGCCACCGAGCCGAGCAGCGCGGTCATGGTGTCGGCGGTGGCCGAGACCGCCTCCTGCAACGAGGCGGTGTTGCGCACCTGGAAGTCCACGGTGCGGTGGCGCTCGGTGAGAAGATCGGTGATCGCCTTTTCGGTGGCATCCATGGCTGTATCGCTGGCGACCTTCACCGTGATCGAACCGAGGAAGCTCTGCCCGAACAGGCGCATGAAGCCGGTCGACAGGGGAATCAACGCCACGTCGTCCTGGTCCTGGCCCCAGCTTGAAGCGCCCTTGGCCGACAGCACGCCGATCACCTCGAAGGGCACGTTGCGCACCAGCACGAACCTGCCGACTGGATCGCTGCCGTCCGGATACAGGTTCTGCACCACGGTCTGCCCCAGCACGATCACCGGCGCGTAGCCGCGCACGTCCTCCTCGGTGATGAAGCTGCCCGAGGCCATCGGCCAGTCGCGCAGCGGCTGGAAATCCGGCCACACGCCCTGTACCGAGCTTCGGTAGTCCAGGCTGCCGGCGCGCAGCACGGCGCTGGTCGAGCGGTCCGGCGAGACGTACAGCACGTCCGGCAGGGCGCGCAGGGCTTCGGCGTCCTCCGGGGTGAGCGTGGCGATATCACCCGAGCCGCGGAAGCCGGTCAGTCCCGGGCGCACCGAAAGCTGGTTGCTGCCCATCGCCGCGATGCGGTCGAGCACGGCCTGCTTGCTGCCGTCCCCGATCGCCAGCATCGCGATCACCGCCGCCACGCCGATCACAACGCCCAGCAAGGTGAGCGCGGTGCGGAACAGGTTGCTGCGCATCGAGCGCAGGGCCATTTTCACCGCCTCGCCCACCTCGCTGGCGATACCCAGGGCTTGCCGGGCACCGAGTGCGGCGGGCGCGCGGCGCGGCGCATCCACCTGCTTCGAGGTATCGGACACCACCCGGCCATCGCGCAATTCAATGACACGGTGGGCATGCGCCGCGATGCCAGGATCGTGGGTGATGAGGATCACCGTGCGACCTTCGGCATTGAGGCCTTTCAGCAGCTCCAGCACGTCGCGCCCGCTTTGCGAGTCCAACGCGCCGGTGGGTTCGTCGGCCAGCACCACGGGTGCATCGTTGACCAGTGCACGGGCGATGGCCACGCGCTGTTGCTGACCGCCGGAAAGCTGGCCTGGACGGTGTTCCCCACGGTCGGACAAGCCGAGCTTGTCCAGCAGCTTCATCGCCTGCGCACGCCGCTCGCGCTTTCCAAGGCCCGCATACGCGGCAGGGATTTCCACGTTTTCCGCCGCGGTGGCATCGGCCAGCAGGTTGTAGCGCTGGAACACGAAGCCGAAGGCATCGCGCCGCAACGCCGCCAGCTCATCGGGCGAGAGCGTCGCCACGTCGCGCCCCAGCACCTCGTAACGCCCACCAGTCGGGCGATCAAGACAGCCGAGGATGTTCATCATCGTGCTCTTGCCGGAGCCGGATTGGCCGACGATGGCGACGAACTCGCCCGCGTGGATTTCCAGGTCGACCTCATCCAGCGCCACCACGCGGGCTTCACCCGAACCGTAATGCCGGCTGACCTGTGTCAGACGCAGCAGGGCCGTGGCCTTGGCGGGTGCGGAAATCGCGGCGCCCTGGCGCTCGGGCGCATTCATCGACGCGGCCCTCCGAACATGCCCATCGGAGGCCGCGCGCCCGAAGCCGACGCGGCACCCACACGCGCCACGCTGGGCAGCAGCACGGTGTCGCCCTCGGAAAGCCCCGAAACGATCTGCACCTTCTCGCGATCACGCAGACCGGTTTCCACGGCGCGCGGCGGGGTATCTTCCGGACCGGGGACGCGCACGAAGCTCTTGCCCTTCGCATTGGGCGGGCTGAACACCGCCGCCACCGGCACGGTCAGCACATCGCGCGCCTGCGACACCACGAAGAACACCTGCGCGGTCATGTCCGGCAACAGCGCGCCATCGGCGTTGTCCACGTCGATCAGCACCTTGAAGAGCACCACCTCGTTGACGATGTCGGGGGTCGGCTGGACCTGGCGTACCGTACCTTCCCAGCGCCGATCGGGTTGGCCGAGCGTGGTGAAATAGGCCGGCATGCCGACGAACACTCGGCCGATGTCGGCCTCGGCCACCTGCGCGGTGACGGTCATGGTATCGAGGTCGGCGATGCGCAGGATGTTCGGAGCGATCTGGTTGGCATTGAGGGTCTGGCCTTCCAATGCGGCCACCGACACCACGGTGCCGGCGAGCGGCGCGTAGATGCGTGAATAACTCAGGTTGGCAGTGTTGCCTTCCAGGGTGGACTGTGCCTCCTTCAGCTGCGCGCGCAACGAGGTGATCTGCGCCTGTGCCTGCTTGAGTTGGGCCGCGCTGGTGTCGAGCGCGTCACGCGCGATCAGGCCACGATCCGCCACCGACTGGTTGCGCTCGTGGGTGACGCGGGCCAGTTCGAGATTGGCCTGGCGCTCGGCCAGCTGTGCCTTGAGGCTGTCCACACGGGCGCGGTTGCCTTCCACCTGGCTTTCATAGATGCGTGGATCGATCTCGGCCAGCAGCGCACCCTGATCCACCCGGTCACCGACGTCCACGTGCAGCTTCTCAAGCTGGCCGGACAGCTGGGCACCCACGTCGACATAGGTCTTGGGGCCGATCTTGCCGAGCGCGGAAACCGTGTTCTCGATGGTTCCGCGTGAGGCGACAGCGGTCGCGGCGGGCGCGGACTGGGTGCTACCCGTACCGAACTTCCACCAGGCCAGCCCACCGAGCACGAGCACGACAGCAATCACGAGAAGGGGAACGAGGGGGCGACGGCGTTTGGTTGGCATGGAAGGTCCTCAAGAAGAAAATGGTTGGAATCCGGACAGAAGATCAGCGTGACCGCGATCGGCGTTCGCCACGGGTGGGCCCGCGCAATACGTCGGACAAGCGCTCGCGCTCTTCCGGTGTGGCCTGCGTGGCCAGATCGATGATCAGCGACTGCGCCTCTTGCGCCGCACTGTTTTCAGCCTCGCGCAGCTGTGCAAAAGCGGTATCGAGGCGTTCGCGTTCAAAAGGTTCATGCCGCATCGCCTCGCGCACCTGTTCGCGTGCACGCGACAGGCGCTCGATGCGCGCGCGCATGGCATCCCGATGTCCGACCATCACCGTGTCCACCAGGTCGCCCCGCGCTTCGGGCAAGGCACGACGCAAGGCCTCGGG
>CAZTXX010000179.1:0-4858 GCA_964617405.1 uncultured Aquimonas sp.
AACGAATCCGACAATGGCTTCTGGGGCGCCAAGATCGACTGGAAAATCACCGACAACCACTCGTTGGAGTTGCTGGGTTTCTCCGATCGCAGCGAATCTGGAACCGCCACCTACAGCTACGACTGGGACGATGACCAGGTCGGCGAGCTGGTCGGCAACGGCACCACCAAGACCGGCGGCGAAAGTGGTTCGGCCACCTACACCGGCTACTTCGGTGAAAACTTCGTCGCAAAGGCGATGTACGGCCTCAACCGCAGCCGCGCGTTCTCGTTCTCGCCCGCCGACACGATGTGCGAGCAGATTTTCACCGACAGCAGCTACAGCGCGATCTACCAGGGCATGGGGTCGCCGACCCTGGGTTGCCATCCGGGCTCGGGCTCGCTGGTATCGCACCAGGACGAGCGCGAAGTCGGGCGTCTGGACTTCGAATGGACGCTGGGCAGCCATATGCTGCGCTTCGGTATCGATCATGAGGTGATGACCACCGACCGGCGCACCTCATACCCCGGCAACGGCATGCGTTACACCGCCTATGCGATGGCACCGGGCACCCTGCTCGACAACGGCTCCACCGTGCCCGACGGGGTCACCCAGGTCATGATGGGCCGCAAGCGCAGTGACGGCGGCGAGTTCGAAACCGTCGCCAGTGCGTACTACCTGGAAGACAACTGGAGCATCACGCCGAATTTCCTCTTGAACATCGGCGTGCGCGTGGACAGCTTCAACAACAAGACCGCGATCGGCAGCAGCTTCATCAAGATGGACGATCTCGTGTCGCCACGCCTGGGCTTTTCCTGGGACATGAAAGGTGACGGCAGCACCAAGCTGTTCGGCAACCTCGGGCGTTACTACCTGCCGGTCACCAACAACATCAACTACACGTTCGCCGGTGGCCTGACCGACGAGCGCACCTTCTACCCGATCAACGGCTGGCGCGAAGCCGTCAACCCGGTGACCGGTTCGCCCTATATGGAGCCGATCCTGGGCAACCAGATTGGAGGGGTGGACACCAACTACAACGTCGCGGTGGATGACCTGCGCCAGAGCGTGGACCGTGATCTGGATGCGGTGTATCAGGATGAGGCCATCCTGGGCTTCCAGTCGGCCATCAGCCAGACCTGGTCCTGGGGCGTCAATGGTACCTACCGGCGCATGAAGAACGCGCTGGATGACGTGCGCATCAACCACACCACCTGCGGCCCGGTCGGCTTCAATCTGTGGCCGATCGCCAATCCCGGCAAGCCGCTGACCATCTGGGGCGACGAGAGCATCGGCTGCGCCACCGAAGGCTGGATCACCATCGACACCTCGAGCGACGGTTATCGCGCCGGCGGCAGCGGCAACGTGATGGGCTACTTCGAACCCAAGCGCGAGTACAAGGCGGTGGAGTTCCAGATCGATCGCGCCTGGGACGGCAAGTGGTCGTTCAACGCCTCGTACCTGTGGTCCAAGCTCACCGGCAACCACGAAGGCCCGGTGAACTCCGACACCAACTACGGCGATACCGGCATGGTCCAGTACTGGGATCATCCTTCGAACAACCAGGACTACGGCCCGCTGTTCAACGATCACCGGCACCAGATCAAGCTGCGTGGCGCCTATGCGATCAACGAGGTCTGGAGTCTGGGTGCAACCGCTACCGCCCTGTCCGGTGGTCCGATCACCCCGCTGGGCGTGGCCTGGCCTGATGACAGCACTGGCGGCGCGAGCTTCGTGACCATCGGCTCGGGTGGCGGCACCTTCTGGCATTGCGTGCAGAACTGCTCCGGCGCGTGGAACGAGCGGGTGTTCGAATACGCCCCGCGTGGCAGTGCCGGGCGGATGCCATGGACCTACAACGTCGGCGCCAACATCACCTGGACCCTGCCCGTGGAAGGCGTCGACCTGAAGGCGCGCTTCTCGGTCTTCAACCTGCTCAACGACCAGGAAGTCATCAACGTGCGTCAGCGTTACGAAGCCAATCCGGGCGTGGTGCGTCCCTTGTTCGGCACCGGCACCCGCTGGCAGTCGCCGCGCTACATGCAGCTTGTGGTCACCTACAACTTCTGAACCGGGCCGCGTCGCGATACGCGATGCGAACAGCTTCTCTCCCCTTGCGGCCCGCACCCCGGGCCGCTTTTTTTGGAGGAACCGCATGAATCATGGCTCGCCGCTTTGCGGCAACGGAACACTCGACGGCGTGGATCTGGCGGCGCTGGCCGGACGCGAAGGCACGCCCTTGTATGTGTATTCGGCCCGCGCCATGGATACCCGTGTTGATGCGCTGCGGCGTGGCTTGGCTGGTCGCCGTGCGCGTGTCTGCTACGCGGTGAAAGCCAATTCCAGCCGCGCGATCCTGGAGCGTATTGCGCGCGCCGGGCTGGGTGCGGACATCGTTTCGGAGGGCGAGATGCGGCGTGCCCTGGCGGCCGGATTTGCCGCCTCTAACATCGTGTTCTCCGGCGTCGGCAAGACGCACGGGGAAATCGAAGCGGCGCTCGATGCCGGGGTGGGGCGGTTCAATGCCGAGTCGATCGAGGAGCTGGACCTGATCGATGCGCTGGCGCGCATGCGTGGCGCTGACGCGGCAGTGGCGCTGCGCATCAACCCCGACGTGGACGCACACACCCACGCCAAGATTTCCACCGGCAAGGCGGAAAACAAGTTCGGCATCACGCTCGATCAGGCGCGCGCGATCTTCCACGAGGCGGGGCGCTGGCCGGCGCTGCGGATCGACGGCCTGCACGCGCATATCGGCTCGCAGTTGCTGGAGCTGTCGCCGATCCGCGAGGCCATGGATCGCGTGGCGGCCTTTGCGCGCGAATTGGCGGCGGGCGGCACGACGATCCGCAGCATCGACGTGGGCGGCGGCCTCGGGGTGTGCTATCGCGCCGGTCACGATCATCCGCCGGCGCTGGAAGATTATCTGGCCACGGTGTTCCAGGCCTTCGACGGGTTTGCCGGCGAGCTGGTCTTCGAACCCGGGCGCTGGCTGGTGGCCGAGGCCGGCGTGCTGCTCACGCGCGTGGTGCGGGTCAAGCAAGGCGCCACCCGGCGCTTCATCGTGCTGGATGCTGCAATGAATGACCTGATTCGGCCAAGCCTTTACGAGGCCTGGCACGATATCGTACCCCTGGTGGAAGCGGGCCGCCCGCAGCGCGAGTTCGACGTGGTGGGCCCGGTGTGTGAAACCGGCGACACCTTCGCCCAGGGCCGCACGCTGCCCGAGGTGCGGGCCGGCGAGCTGGTGGCGATCATGGGTGCCGGTGCCTACGGCATGTCGATGGCCTCCACCTACAACTCGCGCCCGCTGCCAGCCGAGGTGCTGGTGGAGGAGGGCGGGTATTACCTGATTCGCAGGCGTCAGGGCTGGGATGAGATGGTGGTGGGAGAATGTTCGGCTGTGGAGAGGAAAACGGCATGAAGTACACCCGGATCATCGGTGGGCTGCTGGCGCTGGTCGTCCTCGCCATCGGCCCGGCCACAGCGCGTGCGTCATCCCAGGCCGAGTACGATCGCCTGTTCGACGAAACCCTGGCCCAGTACGACCTGCCGGGCCTCGCCCTGGGCATCGTGGAAGACGGCCAAGTCGTCTACCGCCGCAGCGCGGGCACCCGGCAGGTCGGCAGCGGCGAGGACGTCGATTCGCAGACGATCTTCAAGATCGCCTCCAACTCCAAGGCCATGACCGCGGCGCTGCTGGCGCGGCTGGTCGATGCCGGCAAGCTGCGCTGGAACGACCCGGTCACCCGTCACCTGCCGCAGTTCCGCATGAACGATCCCTGGGTTACCGCCAACATCCAGGTGCGCGATCTTTTGATCCACAACAGCGGCCTGGGCCTGGGCGCTGGCGATCTGATGCTGTGGCCGGAGCCCAACGATTTTTCCCGGGACGACGTGATCGCGGGCCTGGCGCATCTGAAACCCGCGACCAGCTTCCGCTCCGCCTACGCCTACGACAATCTGCTCTATATCGTCGCCGGTGAAGTTGCCGCGGCGGCGGGCGGGGAATCCTACGAGGTCCTGCTGCGGCGCGAAGTGTTCGAGCCGCTGGGCCTGTCGCGCTGCCGGATTGGTGCTTTCTCACGCGATGCGACCGGCAATATCGCCCAGCCGCACCGGCGCGTGGACGGCGCGAATGCGCCAGGCCGGTTGGACGAGGAAGAGATCCCGGCGATCGCCTCCGCCGCAGCCGGCGGGGTGCGCTGTTCGCTCGATGACATGCTGGCCTGGATGGGCAACTGGCTCGATCCCGAACGGACGCCCGACTGGCTTTCCGCCGAACAGCGCCGCGCGATGTGGACCGCGCATATGCCCATGCCCATCGGCGCGCTGCAGCGGCGGTGGGAGAACACGCATTTCCTCGCCTACGGCTATGCGTTTCGCCTGTCCGATGTGAACGGTGCCTACCGAGTGGGTCACACCGGGACGCTGGACGGCATGTACTCGGCGATGGCGATGTTCCCCGATTCACGCAGTGGCTACGTGTTCCTGATCAACGGCGAGGCCGGGCAGGCGCGTCAGGCGCTGGAAGCCGCACTCTCGCGGTTGATGACGCGCCCGGGCAGTACGCCGCGCATCGCCGACTTTGCCCGCGATCTCGAAGCACGTCGTGCCGCCTCGGGCGCAGCGGAAGCCCGTGCAGAAGCGGCGAGTCGCAGCGCGGTGAAGCCGGGCGAGATGGCCTCGGCTCTGGGTGTCTACCGCGATTCGTGGTTCGGCGAGATCCGGCTGTGCGCGGAAGAGGGCGCGGTACGCTGGCGCTCGAAGAAATCACCGCGTCTGTACGGCCGCATCGAGCGCGCCGGCGAGCGCCTGCTGGTCGCCTGGGAGCACCCGGCCGCCGAAGGGGCCGACGCCTGGCTCGACCTCTCCCCGG
>CAZTXX010000180.1:0-4847 GCA_964617405.1 uncultured Aquimonas sp.
TCCTCGACCAGACGCGCACCGCCACCGTATTCGCGTTGCGCGACAGCGAGCTGGTACGCTGGTCGCGGTCGGTGTTCGAGCAGATCATCGCCCATCATCCTGCGGCGATGCTGCGCCTGACCCGCGAGGCGCTCAAACGCTACGCGGCAACCGTGCACCGCCCCGCTGAAGTGCGCTGCATCGCGGTGCTTCCCGGCACGCCGGGGGTCGATGCCGTGGCGTTCGCACGACGGTTGGCCGCCCAGCTGCCGTGGCTGGAGAAGGTGCGTGTGGTGCTGCCGGAAGAGGCCCACGGCCGCTCCGCGGGCTGGTTCAGCCGCCTGGAGCAGGAGTCGCACGGGCTGATCTACGTGGGCGATGCCGACTCGGCCTGGCGCGAGCGTTGTGTGCGCCAGAGCGATGCCGCACTGCTGCTGGCCGATACCGACGACAAACCCGGCAATGCCTTGACCTTGCCGGCTTCGCTTTCTCCACACCTGCCACTGCATCTGGTGCTGCTGCGGCGCGAACCGCCAGCCCCGGGAAGCACCCGTGCCTGGCTCGACGCGTTCGCCAGCCACAAGATGCATCACCATGTCATCGACGACGCGGATGTGGCGCGCACTGCACGCCTACTGGGCGCGCGTGCCACGGGCTTCGTGCTTTCCGGGGGTGGTGCGCGCGGCTTTGCCCATATCGGCGCACTGCGGGCGCTGCGCGAGCACGACATCCTGCCCGACTATATCGGTGGCTGCAGCGCCGGTGCGGTGGTCGGCGCCTGTGCTGCCGCCGGCTGGGATGAGGCGCGCATCACCGAGGGCATGCGCACCGCCTTCGTGGTGCACGATCCGCTCTCCGATCGCACTTTGCCGCTGGTCGCGATGTCCTCGGGCCGGCGCGTGTCACAGGCCCTGCACGCGCTGTTTGGCGAGCGCGACATCGAAGACCTGCCCATCCCGTTTTTCTGCGTCACCACCGACCTGACCGAGGGTGTGCTGCGCGTGCATGAGCGCGGCTCGCTGTGGACGGCGCTGCGTGCCAGCAGCGCATTGCCCGGGCTCGTGCCGCCGGTATTCCACAATCACCGGGTGCTGGTGGATGGCGGAGTCATCGACAACCTGCCAGTCGGTGAAATGCGGCGCCGCTTGGGCGGGGAGATCGTCGCGATCGACGTGGGCGGCAGCTACCGCATCGAAACCGATCTTGAAGAAACCGCCCTGCCGTCATCGTGGTTCCAAATGCTGCGCCAATGGCGGCGCAGGGCATACCCCGGCATCGGCCGCATCCTGTGGCGTGCGGCGATGGTCAACTCCGACGCCAACGCCGTGCGCCAGCGCAAACAATCCAGCCTGCTGCTGCGCCCCGAGCTGGCCGGCATCGACCTGTTGGACTGGAAAAAACTCAACCACATCGTCCAGCTCGGCTATCGCGACACCTTGCTGGCGCTGGGCAAGAAGAGGGAGCCCGGCGAGCCCGGCGAGTTTCCGCAGCTCCCCGGTACTCGGTGAACACGTCATGAACCGGATGGCACACGATGTCGAAATCCGGCATCGTGTGCCGTATCCATCCTCAAGACGCCAACACGCAGCCGCTGTCACGCTGGCGCCATGGCATGAAACCACTCGCGGCATCACCCGCCATTACCGAGGCCACCATGAAAACGCACCTGGGTCACTATGAAATCGAATCCGAAATCGGCCGCGGCGGCATGGGCGTGGTGTATCGCGCCTTCGAGCCCGCACTGAACCGGCACGTCGCGATCAAGGAACTTTCGCCTTCGCTGGCGCATGACCCGCAACTGGTCGAGCGCTTCCTGCGCGAGGCGCGTTCGATGGCGGCGCTGTCGGATCCGCACATCATCCAGATCCACTACATCGGCACCGACGAAGCGACCTCGCAGCCGTTCTTCGCCATGGAGTTCGTCGAGGGCGAGTCGCTCTCGGCCATCCTCAAGCGTGACGGCAAGATCAGCGTGGAAAACACGCTGAAGCTCCTCCACCAGACCGCCCAGGGCTTGGCCACCGCGCACGATGCCGGGGTGATCCACCGCGACATCAAGCCCGGCAACCTGATGCTCAGCGAGCGCGGCCAGGTCAAGATCGCCGACTTCGGCATCGCACTGGCCACCAAGGATGTTTCCAAGAAACTCACCACCACGGGTGAATTCGTCGGCACGCCCGGCTACCTCTCGCCGGAGGTCTGCCTGGGCAAGCCGATCGACCAGCGCTCGGATATCTTCTCGCTCGGCATCGTGATGTTCGAGATGCTGAGCGGGCACACCCCGTTCAGCGATGAAAGCCCGCTGGGCCTGATGCTCGAAGTGGTCAAGGCCGAGATCCCCGACATCCAGTCGCTCAACGAGGAGGTCGACCCGCAGACTGCGGCGATCCTCGCGCGCATGGTGGCCAAGGAGCCGGAAGACCGGTTCCAGAGCTGCCACGACCTGGTTGCCGCGCTCGAAGCCCATCCGCTGGTGGTCCGTGGCAGCACGGTGAAGCTGGCGCGCCCCGTCGTTGCGCTCGACGCGGCAACCGTGATCGGCACCCCTGCCCCCAAGTCCATCCCACGCCAGGTCACGCCACCCCCGGTGGTGCGCTCGGGCGCCACGCCCGCGGCCTCGACTCCGGCCGTGGCCATCGAGCCGGTCACGCGCCCTGGCCGGGACAACAGCCGTCCGTCGGTACTTGAACGCCCGGAGAGCCGCCGCAGCGGGCTGTGGATTCCGCTTGCCGCCGCGGCCGTGCTGCTGCTCGCCGTGGGCGGCGGAGCCTTTGCGTTCCGCGGGCAGATCGTCGACTTCGTACGCGGCTTCGGCGACGGATTCACCGGTCGCAGCGAGGTCGCCTACGACGCCGGACGCAATACCGGCAAGGCCAGCAATCCGATCGGCACGAGCGAAGCTGCCAGCGCGATGCCTGCGGTGTCGTCCGCAACAACCGGGACAACGCAGGAATCACCCACCGCCGCACCCGAGGGTGGCATGCTCGGAGCACTGGCGCAGAAGTTTTCCGGCTCGCCCGCCGCCGACTCGTCGCCCGCGCGAACCGAAGCCGAACAGATGATCGAACTGGACCGCGCATCGCCCGCGCCATCGATCGGCACCATCGAATCCGGCAGCCCGGCAATGCTCGCGTCCAACGAGCCTGCACCTGTGTCCGGCTCCGTCTCGCCGGCTTCAGGAAACGACCAGGCATCCGCCCTCCCCGCCACGGCCTCGGCCACGCCCAAGACGGGCAACGTCGCCAGCGTGACGCCACGCCCGGTCGCCGCGCCCGTACCGCCCCGCGTGGTGGTGATCGCGATGGGCGACTCGGCCATTTCCGGACCGGCACGCAGCCGGATCGAGGCGCGCCTTTCCGCGGCCGGATTCGATCTGGCGGACGCCGATGTGCTTGGCGTTCCGGGCGATGATCTGGGCGGCGCACTGGCCGCCGTGCGCCGCGCCGCCACCGTCGCCGTGGTGGTGCGTGCCGAACCGGTAGGTTCCGAACAGCTGCGCTATTACGGCCGGGTTTCCGAGCTGTACACCGCCACCCTCACCGTGCGTGCCTACAAGACCTCCGACCGCAGCCTGATTGGCGGTGGAATGAGCGAGAAGGTGCAGTTCACCACCCTCAATGCCGACACCCAGGCGCAAGAGGCACTGTCCGGCAAGCTCGACAGCCTGATCGCCAGCCTCTCGCCCTACCGCAAGCGCGGTTGAGGTCCAAGGCGGGAAGCGGCATGGCGCAGCAGCACGCGCCATGCCGCGGCAAGGGTCAGCGCGGGTTGGAGACGCCGTGCGGAACGTGGCCGGCGGCGACGTGACGCGCGGCGTTCTCGATATTGAGGCGCGAATCGTCGAAGAAGATGTCGGCGCCGAACGCTTCCAGGAACGGACCCTTGTCGCGCCCGCCGAGGAACAAGGCCTCGTCCAGCCGCACGCCCCAATGGCGCAACGTCAGGATCACGCGCTTGTGCGCCGGCGCCGAGCGCGCCGTCACCAGGGCGATGCGCAACGGCGATTCGTCCGGCGGAAACGCGATCTGGATCTGGTGCAGGGCGTGCAGGAAGCCGCGGAACGGTCCGGCTGACAGAGGTGTTTCGGCCAGCTCGCGCTCGTTGCGCGCGAAGGCCTCGAGCCCGTCCTCCTGCGAGATGCGTTCGGACTCGTCGCCGAAGATGACCGCATCACCGTCGAAGGCCACCCGCAGCAGCGCATCGGTGGGGCGCGCCACCCGGCTGGGCAGGATGGTCGCCGCCGCCACACCGTTGTCGAGCGAGCCGCGCACCGATTCGGGATTGGCCGAGAGGAACAGGTGCGCGCCGAATGGCCGGATATAGGGCCACACCGGCGCGCCACTGGTGAAGGCGGCGCGCACGATGTCGAGCTCGTAGCGCTCGATCGAGTTGAAGATGCGCAACCCCGTATCGGAGGAATTGCGCGACAGCAGGATGACCTCGATGCGCGGCAGCAGGGGATTGCCCAAGGCATTCAGCGCCAGCAGCTTCTTCACCAGCGGAAAGGCGATGCCCGGCTCCAGCGGCTGATCTTCGCGTGCGCGCTGGTAACTGGCGTAGGCGTCCACGCCTTCGGTCTCGAACACGGCGTGGCTGTCTTCCAGATCGAACAGCGCACGCGCCGACAGCGCCACCACCAGACGATCCTCGCCGGGTGAGAGCGCGCCGGCCGTTGCCAGCTCGATGATCGTCGCCTCAGACGGTGAACTGCTCATCGAGGATGCGCTCCTCCATGTTGTGCTCGGGGTCGAACAGCAAGGTCACGGTGCGCGTGGCCGACTCGCGGATCGTCACCTCGGCCACGTCACGCACTTCGAACGAATCGGCGGTGGCGCTCACCGGGCGCTTCCAGGCATCGAGGATTTCAA
>CAZTXX010000181.1:0-4838 GCA_964617405.1 uncultured Aquimonas sp.
GCTCCTGGATGTTCACCAGCTCGAACTGGGTGTGCTCGCGCAGCTTGCGGTCGAGCGCGCCCAGCGGCTCGTCGAGCAGCAGCAGCTTGGGCTGTTTGGCCAGCGCCCGGGCCAGAGCCACGCGCTGGCGTTGACCGCCGGAGAGCTGGTCGGGCTTGCGCCGACCGAGGTCCGGCATGCGCACCAGTTCCAGCATCTGCGCCACGCGGTCGCGCACTTCGGCGGCGGGCAGCTTGTCCTGCTTGAGGCCGAAGGCAATGTTCTGCTCCACCGTCATGTGCGGGAACAGCGCATAGCTCTGGAACATCATGTTGACCGGCCGCTCGTAGGGCGGAAGGTCGGAAATGTCCACGCCGTCGATCATCACCGTGCCCCGGTCGGGCTTCACCAGCCCGGCGAGGATGCGCAAGAGGGTGCTCTTGCCCGAGCCCGAGCCGCCCAGCAAGGCGAACAACTCGCCCTGGTAGATGTCGAGCGAGACGTCATCGCAGGCGTAGACCTTGCCATAGGTCTTGGTGACGTTCTGGATGCGCAGGAAAGGCTGGGCTGCCGGGTCCTGCCAGGGCGGCGTCGGCGCCGGTCGTCGAATCGAAGGTTGGGCCATCGCGCGGCCTCCGGAAGCGGAGCCCGCCGGCGCAAGACCGGCGGGCGGGGCGGGGGAAACGGTCAGCGGCCGCTCTTGATGGTGGTCCAGGCGCGTACGCGCTCACGCTGCAGCGTTTCGGGCAGCGAAACCGGGTCGACCAGACGCGCGATGATGTCCTCGGGCGGATAGGCGCCCGGATTCTCGGCGATCGCCGGGTCGAGCAGGGCGGTCGCGGCGGTATTGGGGTTCGCGTAACCCACGTAGTTGCTGATGTCCGCGATGACTTCGGGCTGCAACAGGAAGTCGATGAAGGCGTGGGCGTTCTTCGGATGCGGCGCGTCCTTGGGGATGGCCATCAGGTCGAACCAGCGCACCGCGCCCTCGCCCGGGATGATGTAGTCGATCTCCACGCCGTTGCCGGCTTCCTCGGCGCGGTCGCGCGCCTGGAACACGTCGCCGGAGTAGCCCATCGCCAGGCACAGGTCGCCGTTGGCCAAGTCGTCGATGTACTTGGAGGAGTTGAAGTAACGGATGTGCGGACGGATGGCCGCGTAGGCCTGCTTCACCGCCTCGATCTGCGCCGGATCCTGCGTATTGGGGTCCTGCTGAAGCCAGATCAGCGCGGCGGAAAAGGTCTCCTGATCGTCATCGAGCACGCTGATGCCACACTTGGCGAGCTTTTCCGCATTGGCCGGGTCGAACAGGATATTCCAGGTGTCGAGTTCGGCGGTTTCGCCCAGCGCTTCCTTCACCTTGGCCACATTGATGCCAAGACCGGTGGTGCCCCACATGTAGGGAACCACGTGGGCGTTGCCTGGATCGACGTCGGCCAGAGCTTGCTGGAGCGCCGGGTCGATATTGTGCAGGTGCGGCAGTTGCGCTTTGTCCAGCGTGGCGTAGATGCCCGAGGCGATCTGGCGCTGTGCGAAGGGTCGTGCCGAGGGGAACACCACGTCGTAGCCCGAGCCGCCGGTGACCAGCTTGGCTTCCAGCATCTCGTTGGAGTCGTAGACGTCGTAGACGACCTTGATCCCGGTTTCCTTCTGGAAGCGGGCGATGGTGTCCTCGGCCACGTAATCGGACCAGTTGTAGACGTGCAGGGTGCGCGCTTCGGCGCCGGGAGCGGCGGGCGTGGCCGCATCCGGAGGCTTGTCGCCGCAGGCCGCGAGCATCAGCAGGGCAGCCGCCAGCGGCGCAGTCTTGAGGAGGTTGAGCTTCATCTTCTGGAATCCCCGAACGATGCGGCCGGGTGCCGCTGCGCCGCATGTTCGGGAGGATGCCGCGGGCTGTCAACGACCGGGCCGCTCCGGGCGGGCTTTTCTCCGCCCGCGAGCAGGATTCAGGGCTCCCGATTCTCGAATCCATCGCGCAGCAGGCCATCGATGCGCAACTGCCAGGTGATGGTGTCATCGCTCGGATCCGGGTCGGCTTGGTCGGGGCCGGGGCTGACTAGGGCCTGGTTGTCGATCGCGGCGGCCGAGGGCGCGGGCAGGGTGGCTTCGATCAGATAGCGCAGCGCACCATTGGCCGGGATGTCGATGGTGTCGTCGATGCTGCCGGTGCCGCTGGCGGTGCAGGTAGCGGCGCTTTGCGGTTCGCAGAACCATTCGACATTGACCAGTTCCAGTGGCGGTATCCATTGCACACGGGCCTGGCTGGCATCATGTGGACCGGCGTTTTCCACCCGCAGGGCGAAATTCACCCGGTCGCCGGGGAAGTTGAAGGTGTCCGGCACTTCGGCGTGCAGCGACAGATCGGTGCCTGCCTCGGCGATTCGGATCAGCAACAGGGCGGGTGTCGAGATGTCGTTGCCGCCATTCGCGCTGCCGGCGTCGTCGCGCAACACCACCTGGAACAGGGCGCTGCCGCTGTCGGAGCCGGGGGCGAAGTGCAGGCTGCCGTCGGTGTCGATGGCCGGCTCGTCCCCGGGAGCGAATAATTGCGCGCCGGATGGCACGGTATCGATCAGCGTGGTCTGGAACTGCAGGGTTTGTGCGGGATCAAGGCCGTCGCCGCTGCGGATAGCGCTGGCCCAGCCGGGGAGGATCACCGCCGCGCCGTTCACCAGGGCGGTGATTTCGCCGGCGGTTGTGGTGAAGGCGGGCGGCTGGTTGGCGAACCGGGCGACAAGCTGGCAGTCGGCTGTGATGGCCGGGGTGGTGATATGCAGCGTTCCATCCAACTGCGCTTCAAGATCAAGCACACCGCCGCAATCCTGGATGGGTGGATAGGCGGCAGGATCAGCGACATCCCAGCCCGGGTTCGGCGTGGCGACCAGTTCCAGTACCGTGCCCTGGGGCACGGCATTGGGGTCGATTCCGCCTTGCACTTCAAGCGTGCCGCTGCCGATCGGATCGACGCCCAAGGAGACGGTGTAGTTGGGCGGCAGGAAGCGCACGCTGCACGACTTGCTTGTATCCAGCGTCAGGTGCGCCAGCAGCGGATTGCCGCCATCGACGCTGCAGTCGCCGCTCCACTGCTCAAGCGTCCAGTTCGTGCCCGGAGTGGCGGTAAAAGTGAAGACGGGTTCCGGATCGTCGCTTTCGCCATAGTCGAACGTGCAGGGCGAGTCGCTCCAGTCACAGGCAGGCAGGGCATCACCGCCCGGCTCCAGTTGGATGGCGACCCCGCCTTCGCCGAGCACCTCCAGTGTCAAGGTGCGGATGCGGTGTTCGAGCGCGCCGGCATCACAGCGCACCCCTTGCGGACGGCTGATGCCGCGCTGGTCGGTGGTTGACTCGCCGCATTCCACGGCATCCACGGCGACGCCGCCCATCGCGGGCAGCAGGCTGGGCGTGCCGCCGCCATTTTCTTGCAGCGGCCCAAGCAGGGGGTCGCCCTCGATGGCATCGGTGCAGGTGGCGTTGGCCGGGCAGGGTGCGCCCGGGGGCACCACGGTTTTGCTCAGGTCGATCAGGGCCGCACTGCCCTCGCGGCGGAACGGCGAAGCGTCCGCAACGATGGAACGCTCGATCACGGTGGTGGCCTGGTCGCCGTAGGCGTAGATCGACTGTCCGGCAGAGTCCGGGTTGCCCTGGAAGGTCGAGGTGTTGCCGAAGAAGGTGACCTGGTCCAGTCGCACCTTCGAGGGCCCGCCAAGACCGCGGTTGTAGATCGCCCCACCACGCCCGTAGAAACCGGCGGTGTGGTTGCCGGCGAACGTCGTGTCCCGGATGGAAATATCGATGGCGCCGCCCTGGCTACCGGCATCAACGTAAATGGCGCCACCGCCGGGACCGATGCTGGAGCCGAAATGCGCCGCATTGTTCACGAAGGCGCTGCGCTCGATGACCGGAGCGACCCTGCTGGGCTGGCTGGCCGCGAGCGCGTAGATCGCTCCGCCGCTGGTTTGCGCCTGATTGTTGCTGAATACGGTGTCGGTGATCGTTGGCGCGACGATGCCGCCGAGCGGCTGCAGGCAGCAGTCGGCGTACAGTGCGATCGCCCCGCCGTTGTTGGCGCTGTTGTCGATGAAATGAAGGCGCGTCAGCGTCGGCGAACAGGGCTGGTTGGAGCGCACCGAACGGCAGTACAGCGCCGCACCGACGTTGCCGGGGAAGCCGTTGGCACCGACGGCGTCGCGCAGGGTGAAGCCATCGATCACGGTGTTTGCGGTAAGCCCACCGGTGATGTTCTCCGTGTCGAGCAGCAGCAGCCGGTAGCTGTTGTCGTCCCGACTTCCCGGGTCACCGATCTCACCGCTGAGCACGGTCAGTGCCGGATCGGTGCTGGCGCGCTCGGCGAGGCTGGCCTCGTTGCCGGCAAAGCCGCCATACAGTTGCAGGTTGCGGGTGATGGCGAAATGCGCCGAACGATCACCGCTGCCTTCGTCGGGCGTGTAGGTGCCTTGCGCTACCCAGATTTCGTTGCAGGAAGCATTGGCGAGTGCACTTTGCAACGAGCTTGCCTGCGGCCAGTCGCTGCCATCACCCGTGCCGCCGGGGACAACCCGGCAGGTCGCCGCCAGCGTGGGTGCGGCGCAAAGCAGGAACAGCAGGCCCAGCAGGGCATGGGTACAAAAACGGCAACGGGTGATCATGGGATTGGCCTTGGCAGCATTGGCGGCAACGCCCCGTCGTTCACGCCACGGGGTGCTTTTTCCTCCCATTGCGCGGCACCGCGGCAAAACCCGCCATCGACAAAAAGATGGACAATCTGGTTGTTCGCGATGGATATACTCCGTGAGGTTTCCGCCCACGCGCGGAAGGGGATGGCGGCACCGATGGCCGCGATGAAATGACGCAACCGGAAC
>CAZTXX010000182.1:0-4805 GCA_964617405.1 uncultured Aquimonas sp.
GATCGTCCGGAGCCAGCGCCGAGCGTGCGAATCCCGCACCTTCGGCCACGTTGCTTGTGCCCGGTCCGCGCCGGCCGCGCAGGAAATAGTCGAAACCGGCCTTGACCTGGTTGACGCGGTCGTAGGACAGCGGCTTCGTGCAGTGCTGCAGGGTGGTGACGTCGAGATGATCCTGCAAGTTGGCGCCGACCTCGGGCGCGTCGTGCAGAACCTCGATGCCGTGCTGGCGCAGCTCGGCCGCCGGGCCGATGCCAGAAAGCATCAGCACCTGCGGCGAGTTGATCGCACCGCCGCTCAGGATCACCTCGCGCGAGGCGGTCAGGCGTTCGGTGCGCCCGCCGAACCGACACTCCACGCCGACCGTGCGGCCCTTGTCGAACAGGACGCGCGCCACCTGTGCCCGGGTGCGCACGGTGAGGTTGGGCCGTGACTTCACCGGGTCGAGGTAGCCCACTGCCGTGGAGCAGCGCGCGCCGTCGCGCTGGGTGACCTGGTACAGGCCCACGCCTTCCTGCGTGGCGCCATTGAAATCGGAATTGAAAGGCAGGCCGGCCTGCTGCCCGGCTTCAACGAATACCTGCGTCAGCGGGTTGACGTAGCGCAGATCGGACACCCCCAACGGGCCGTCCGCACCGTGGAACGCATCGGCACCGCGGGCGTTGCCTTCGGACTTGCGGAAGTAGGGCAGCACGTTGTCCCAGTGCCAGCCGGTGGCACCGTTGGCGGCCCATTCGTCGTAGTCGCCCGCCACGCCACGGATGTAGCACATGGCGTTGATCGAGCTGGAGCCGCCCAGCACCTTGCCGCGCGGGCACCAAAGCCGGCGTCCGCCCAGATGGGATTGCGGCTCGGTCTGGTAGTCCCAGTTGATCGATCCCATGGAGGCCAGGCGCGAGAGCCCGGCCGGCATGTGCACGAAGGGATGCCAGTCGCGGCCGCCAGCTTCCAGCAGCAGCACTCGTATGGCAGGGTCGGCGCTGAGCCGGTTGGCCAGAACGCAGCCGGCCGAGCCGGCGCCAATCACGATGTAGTCGTACACGCGAATCCCCGAGTCGGGAGTGAATTCCGAACCTAACGGGCCGGCATAGAGCAAATGCTCGGGTCGGATGGGTGCCGTGACCCTGCCTCGGCCCGGCTGCAAATCACGGAAGCGCCCCGCAAGAACGCAGTCGTTGCCGGGCTTGCCCGGCAGATCGCGAAACACGCCTCGCATTGCCTTGTCATGCCCCTCCTGCCCTTATACTTGCGCACCGGAAGGCGTGCCGGCCTGCTCCGCGACCCCTGCGAGGACTGATGACAGGTTCCAGCAAAGAAGCCAGCCCACGTTCGGCCAGGGGCTTGCGCCAGATCGTTGCGCAACTGGGGGTGGACTCGCCCGCGTTGTGGTGGTCGCTGCTCTACTTCTTCTGCCTCCTCACCGGCTACTACGTGCTGCGCCCGGTGCGCGATGCCATGGGTGCCTCGGCCGATGCGCAGGCGATCTTTCCTCCGGCGCTGATCGCCTGGGCCCAGGCGCGCGGGTTCAACCTCGGCGATTTCACCCTGCAGATGCTGTTCACCGGCACCTTCTTCGCGATGGTGCTGGCCCAGCCGATCTACGGCGCGCTGGTCTCGCGTTTTCCGAGGCGGGTCTTCCTGCCGGGCGTGTATCTTTTCTTCATCGCCTGCCTGTTGTTCTTCTACTGGGCCTTTGCCAGCGGCCTGCCCGGGCGCGGCGCACTGTTCTTCATCTGGACGGCGGTGTTCAACCTCTTCGCGGTCACCGTGTTCTGGAGCTACATGGCCGACGTCTTCGACAACGAGGACGCCAAGAAGGTCTACGGCTACATCGGCGCCGGCGGCACCATCGGTGCGCTCACCGGGCCGATCATCACCCGCCTGCTGGCCGAGCGGGTCGGCGTGGCCAACCTGCTGCTGGTTTCCGCCGCCTTCCTCGGGCTGTGCCTGGTTTGCATTCTCAAACTGCGCCCCTGGGCAATCCGGCGCGAAGAGCGCCACCGCGAGGCCAGTGGCGAGGGTGCGATGGGTGGTTCGGTGCTCGCCGGACTGGTGTTGCTATGGCGCGATCCGCTACTGCGCGCGCTGGCCATGCTGATGTTCTTCGGCGTGGGTGTGGGCACCCTGCTGTACAACGAACAAGCCGCAATTGCGCGCCAGCTGGCGCAGGACGCCTCGCGCACCACTTATTACGCGGGGCTGGATCTTGGCGTGAACCTTTTGACCATCCTGATCCAGGTATTCCTGACCCGCTGGCTACTGCGCCGCTACGGGGTGGCACCGCTGCTGCTGATCCCGGCGATGGCGATCCTGGTCGGTTTCGCGGTGCTGTCCGCCTCACCCCTGCCGGCACTGATCTGGGTGGTGCAGGTGATGACCCGCGCCGGCGAGTTCTCGCTGGCCAAGCCGGCGCGTGAAACCCTTTACACCCGGGTGGATCGCGAGGCGCGCTACAAGGGCAAGGCGGTCATCGACACCGTGGTCTATCGCGGTGGCGACCTGACCTTCGTCTGGCTGCATAAATTTCTGGCGGCCTTCGGTTCCCACGTGGTGTTCTTGGTGGGTGTCGGCGTGGCTTCGGGAATGGCGCTGGGCGCCTGGCGCGTGGTGCGGGCGGAAAAGAAACTGCCGGAAGACGCCCCGGTGCGCGCCGTGACCGAAGGCCGCGCGTGCTGAAACCTCAGCCCGCCGCGCGTGCCGCCTTGGGTGAAAGCCACATCGTGATGCGCGCCCGGAACACGGTTTCGCCGGCACCGTTGCACACATCCACCACCACCGGGAGCTCATAGCCGGTTTCGGCTGCCGCGACGGGGATCTCCGGCGTGGCCGTGGCTTCCAGTGTGCCGCGCGCCTTGCGCAGGTACTCCACCGCCATGCCCTTGGGAATCCAGCGCATCGAGGCCGGCAGGCTCGCGTCCACCATCAGGCCGCCCGTCAGTTCCGCCAGGTTGCACATGGCGATCGCGTGGACGGTGCCGATGTGGTTGCGCACCGCGCGGCGGTCACGCAGGCGCGCCTTGCAGCAGCCCGGCTCCAGCCGGGTGATCAGCGGGCGGATCGAACTGAAATAGGGCGCCTTGAAGCACACGAGGCGGCTGAACAGCCACTGCCCCATCGGCTTGCCGGCGAGACGTTTGTAGAGGGCGAGTGTGGAAGACATCGGATGGCCTCGAAATCAAGGGGGCGTATCAGGCGCTGTAGGGCGGAACCCGCGCAGCGGATTCCGCCCTGCTGGGAATCATTGAACAAACAGGCCTTTGCTCGTCACTCCCGCGCAGGCGCACTACTGTCCGGAACAAATCTCCAGCAGTGCCGAAAAAGCGCTGAAGTGCCTTGCGTTGGCGCCCATCCGCTGTGACGGCGACTCGAATGCCACATTTCCCACCGCCGTCGTTCCCGCGAAGGCGGGAACCCAGTGCCTTCAAGTACTTGGAGGTAAAAAGCCGCTGGGCACCCGCCTTCGCGGGTGCGACGAAAACTATTCCGGACAGTGGTGCGCGCAGGCGGGAGTCCAGTGCCTTTGCTCTCAATGGCATGCAGTCTTCTTCAGGCGTACTCTCGGGCAGCACCCACTTACGCCGCCTGGCTGCGCGACTCGTTCTTCTCCACGAAGCTTGCCGCCACCAGTTCCGCAGGATCGAAATCGTCCACGCTGATGGCGTCGAGCGTCAGTGCCTGCAACTCGCGCATCATTTCGACTTCGGTCGCCGTGAGGATGCCCTTGAGCTGGGCTTCCTGCAGGCGTGCATCGGGCTCCAATGCCTCGATCTGGCCGGCCTTGACGGCCTTCAGGAACTTGCGCTCCACCGGCTCGGCGGCGATGACCTTGGGCAGTGCCGCGTTGATGCGACCGCCGGGGTTGTTGGCGCAGGGCGTCAGGAACACACCGGCACCGAGGCGGTCACGCGCATCGTTCGGATTGAGCAGCAAGGCCGCGACGCGGTGACCGAGGCGGTCGCCCGGCGCGTGGGCGCGCCGGCCCCAGGGGAACACCAGCATCCACAACGCCCAGCCCACCGGCTTGATCGGGAAATTGCGCAGTGCCTCGGACAGCGCCAGTTCGATCTTGTGCGCGCAGTCGTGGAAGGCCCAGGCCAGCAGCGGACGATCGCCGGCGGGGCGGCCCTCGTCCTCGTAGCGCTTGAGCATGGCGCTGGCGATGTAGAGCTGGCTGAGCACGTCGCCCAGGCGCGCCGAGAGGCGTTCCTTGAACTTGAGCTTGCCACCCAGGGTGAGCATCGAGACATCCGACACCAGCGCCAGGTTGGCCGAGTAGCGGTTGAGCTTGCGGTAATAACGACGGGTGTAGGAATCCCCCGGTGCCTTGCCGAAGGCCGCCCCGGTCAGACCCAGCACCAGGCTGCGCACCGCATTGGAGATCGCGAAACCGATATGGCTGAACAGCGCGTGGTCAAACTCGCGCAAGCGGGTTTCCGGGTCGGGATGGCGTGCGGCCTTCATTTCCTTGAGCACCCAGGGATGGCAGCGGATCGCGCCCTGGCCGAAAATCATCAGGCAACGGGTGAGGATGTTGGCGCCTTCCACCGTGATCGAGATCGGAGCGGCCTGCCAGTTGCGGCCGGCGAAGTTGCGCGGCCCCAGCACGATGCCCTTGCCGCCAATCACGTCCATCACATCGCTCACCACCTGGCGACCTCTTTCGGTGCAGTGGTATTTGGCGATGGCGGTGGCGACAGCCGGCTTTTCACCGCAATCGATCGCAGCCGCTGTCGCACGCGCCAGAGCACTGCCGGCGTAGGCGTTGCCGCCGATCCGCGCCAGGGCTTCCTCGATGCCCTCGAAGCGCC
>CAZTXX010000183.1:0-4778 GCA_964617405.1 uncultured Aquimonas sp.
TGGTGAACCTGCGCGGCGAACTGATCGGCATCAATACCGCGATCTTCAATCCGGGCGGCAGTGCGGCGGGCAATATCGGCATCGGCTTCGCGATCCCTTCCGACCTTGCGCTCGACGTGATGCGCCAACTCATTGAAACCGGCGCGGTACGGCGCGGGACACTGGGCGTGGAAACCCAGGACATCACGGCCGAGATCGCCGGTGCGCTCGGCCTGGCCGACGAGCAGGGCGTGATCGTCACGCGGGTACAGTCCGGCTCGCCCGCGGCGCAAGCCGGATTGCGCGCCGGCGATGCCATCACCGCGCTCAATGGCAAGGTCATCCAGAGCGGCCAGGAACTGGCCAATCTCGAAGGTCTGCTGCCGCTGGACAAGCCGGTGACACTGGCGGTGCAGCGCGAGGGCAAACCCCTGAGCGTGCGCGCCACGCTGGCACCCCGCGTGACCGAGTTGATCGGCGCCACGCTCGATCCGCGCCTTGGCGGGGCACGCTTTGGCGTACTGCCGGAACGCTTGCGGCGTCAGGGCGTGACCGGCGCGCTGGTGATCGAAGTGAAGGATGGCAGCCGCGCCGCCGGCAACGGCCTGCGCGAAGGCGACCTCATCACGGCGGTGAATCGGCGCGAGATCGCCGACCTGACCGCGCTGGAACGTGGACTGGCCGGCAAGCCGGGGCAACTGTTGCTGACCCTGGTGCGGGGTTCGCGCGCGTACTTCGCCGTGATGGAATGAGGGCCGTCTCCGGCGACGATCCTCCGCACTACCGGCCGGGATTCGCGTTGCCCGGCCGGATCGGTGAAAATGTCGCCATGAGACTCCCAATCGCCTTCGCCCTGGTCCTGCTCGTCGTGCTTGCCGGCTGCGGGGTCGGCTCACAGAACGACATCCGCGACAACACGCTGTTCGCCTATGCCGGCGCGATCCGCTGGGGACATATCGACGACGCCTGGTCGATGGTCGATCCCGAGTACGCGCGCGAACATCCGCTCAGTGCACTGGACCGTGAGCGCTTCGAACAGATCCAGGTGACCGGCTATCAGGTCAAGGGCACCCAGATGCTGTCGGAAAACGAACTGGCGCAGGTGGTGGAAATCCGCCTGGCCAATCGCCACACCCTGGTCGAACGCACCGTGATGGATCGTCAGCTTTGGCGCTGGGACTCAGGCGCGCGCCGCTGGTGGCTGACCAGCGGACTGCCAAAGATCGCCTCGTCTTCACAATGAGCGCTGCGGCGCCCCTCCCAGTTGCATCATGATCAGCTCGTCCCGGACACCCGGCGGGCAATTCGAGCCCAAGCTCGTTTCCATCCTGCGCCACGGTTACACCCTGCGCGACCTGCAGGCCGACGCCCTGGCGGGCTTCACCGTCGCCATCGTGGCCCTGCCGCTGGCCATGGCGCTGGCGATCGCCTCGGGCACCACGCCCGACAAGGGCCTGCACACCGCCATCGTGGCCGGCTTCCTGATCTCGGCACTGGGCGGCTCCAAGGTGCAGATCGGCGGGCCGACCGCGGCCTTCATCCCGGTGGTGTTCAACGTCATCGAGAAGTTCGGCTATGGCGGCCTGATCGTCGCCACGATGATGGCCGGCGTGATGCTGATCGCCGCCGGCGTCCTGCGCCTGGGCAACCTGATGAAGTTCATGCCCCAGCCGGTGATCACCGGGTTCACCGCCGGCATCGCGGTCACGATCTTCATCAGTCAGATCAAGGACGCCCTGGGGCTGCAGATCGCGCACGTGCCCGGCGAGTTCATCGCGCGCTGGAAGACCTACTTTGCCTACCGCGAAACCCTGAGCCTTTCGGCGCTCGTCCTGACCCTGGCCTGCCTCGGGCTGATTCTCGTGATCCGGCGCTGGCGGCCGCAGTGGCCGGTGCTGCTGATCGCCGTGGTGGCGGGCTCTCTGGCGGCGCTCGCGCTGCCGGTGGCCACGATCGGTTCGACCTTCGGCGAACTGCCGCGCGCATTGCCGTCGCTGACGCTGCCGCAGCTACCGCTGGGGCGCGTGCTGGAGTTGATTCCGGCGGCCTTCACCATCGCCTTCCTTGCCGGCGTGGAATCCCTGCTCTCGGCGGTGGTGGCCGACGGCATGATCGACGGGCGCCACCGCTCCAACGCCGAGCTGGTGGCGCAGGGCGTGGCCAACGTCGGCTCGGCCCTGGTCGGCGGCCTGCCCGCCACCGGCGCCATCGCCCGTACCGCCACCAGCATCCGCTCGGGCGCGCGCTCGCCCATGGCCGGCATCCTGCACGCGGCATTCCTGCTCGCCTTCGTGCTGCTGCTTGCGCCGCTGATGCGCTACGTGCCCCTGGCCGCGCTCGCCGCCGTGCTGCTGATGGTGGCCTGGAACATGAGCGAGATCGAGCGCTTCCGCTACCTGATGCGCTCCTCCTGGGGCGACCGCCTGGTGCTGCTCACCACCTTCGTGCTGACCGTGATGTTCGATCTCACCGTGGCGATCGAGGCGGGCGTGGTGATGGCGGCCTTCGTCTTCATGAACCGCATGAGCCGCGTGGTGGAGGTCGAATCCGACTCGGCCGACCAGGCCCTGATCGACGAGGCAGGCGACGAAGCCGGCTCCAGCCAGCGCGAGGCGCTGCCCGAAGGCGTGGAGGCCTGCCGGGTTTCCGGCCCGCTGTTCTTCGCCGCGGTCAGCCGTATCGACAATGTGCTCGACCAGGTGCCGCGCGGCACCCGGGTCTTCATCGTCCGCACCCGCATGGTGCCGATCATGGACGCCTCGGGCGTGACCGCCCTGCAGGGGCTGATGGACCGCTGCCAGCGCCTGGGTGTGCGCGTGATCTTCTCGGGCCTGCAACCGCAGCCGCGCGGCACGGTCACCCGAATGGGTCTGGTGCAGCACCCGGCACTGCTGGGCCTGGCCAGCGACTTCCCCGCAGCGATCGCGATGGCCCGCGAGTACCTGCAGTCGGACTGACAGGTCCGACCGGTTCCGGCTCGACCGCGACGGTGCGGCTACACTGGCAGGCCGCACCGGCTGAAAAGGGACCACGATGTTTCATTCACAGGCGCTGCAGGGCAGCAAGCCCGAACAGTACGCACAACTGCGTGCCCAGGCGCGCGGACTGCTGCACGGCGAGCACGACCGCATCGCCAATGCGGCCAATCTTTCGGCCTTGGTCTACCACGCCCTGCCCTCGCTGAACTGGGTCGGCTTCTACTTCTACGACGGCAGCGAACTGGTCGTCGGCCCGTTCCAGGGTCAGCCCGCCTGCGTGCGCATCGCGCTCGGGCGTGGCGTGTGTGGCATCGCAGCCGTCACCCGCGAGATCCAACGGGTGGAGGACGTGAACGCCTTTCCCGGCCATATCGCCTGCGATTCGGCCTCGCGCTCGGAACTCGTGGTACCGCTGTACCAAGGCGATACGTTGGTGGGCGTGTTCGATCTCGACAGCCCGGAACCGGCCCGTTTCGATGCCGAGGACCAGGCCGGGCTGGCGGCGCTGGCCACGCTGTACCTGGAGTCGATCCAATGACCACACCCCTCAAGATCGGACCGAAGTCCGCCGCCTGGCTGCGCCAGGTCGGCATCCGCAGCCATGAAGACCTGGTGGCCTCCGGCTCGGTGGCCGCCTACGTCAAATGCAAGCGCGCCGGCTTTCGTCCCAGCCTCAACATGCTGTACGCCCTGGAAGGCGCGCTGCTGGGCTGCCATTGGCAGAAAGTGCCCGAAGAACACCGTGCCGCGCTCGCCGCACAAGTCGAGGAACAGTTGGCGCAGATCCCGCCGCTGCGCGGGCGTGCGGCCGCCCTGGTCGTTTCGGAAGTGCGCGAAACCCCCGGTGAGGCAAGCGAAGGCAGCTCGATGGAATACGGCTTCGGTTTCGACGACCCATCCGGCGGCGGCAACGAGGACTGAGGCGCCCGCGGTTTCCGGCATCAGCCCCGCACGGCGGCGAAATCGCGCGCCTGCGGATCCCAGCGCGGCGCGGCGGCAATCCCCGGCAGCACGTCCTCGGGCCGTGGTGCCAGCGCCCACAGGTCGCGATGCTCGGGATTGAGGAAGTGCTCGGCGATCACCTGTTCTTCCATGAACCTGAGCAGCGGCTGCCAGTAGCGGCGTGTATCCAGCAGCAGAATGGGGTTGGTGTAAATGCCGAGGCGCTTGAGCGTGATCGCTTCGAACAGTTCCTCCAGCGTGCCACTGCCACCCGGCAGCGCCACCACGGCATCGGAGCCGGTCAACAGCAGGTGCTTGCGCTCGCGCATGTCGCCCACCAGCTCCAGGTGCGTCAGGCCCGGATGGCCCCACTCCAGGTCGGCCATGAAGCGCGGCAGGATGCCAACCACCTTGCCGCCCACCGACAGCGCGCCATCCGCGATCGCGCCCATCGAACCGCGCGACCCTCCACCATAGACGATCTCGCAGCCGGCTTGCGCCAGCAACACGCCCAGGCGACGGGCGTCATCGGTGTACTCGGTGGGGGCGTAGTCGCTGGACGCGGCATAGATGCAAACACGCATGAAGAACATCCTCTAAACAAGACGGGCATTTTGCCATCGCGCCCTTCATCCTGCGCGCAGGATCGGCAGGATCGGCAATAGCCCGCCCGCTCCGTCCCCGCGCGGCTCGCGCAACAGAGGCGTGGAGTCCGGCCGGGATTCACGCCCAGCCAGTTGCGGCAACATGCGAGGTGCACAGGCCCGGCCAAGGATCATCACCCTGCGCCGGATCCGCACACGATGCAGCCGGCATCACCCAGGTTGCGTGATACCGGAACGAAACCTACAGTGCCCTGCGGACCAACGGATGGGTGCA
>CAZTXX010000184.1:0-4742 GCA_964617405.1 uncultured Aquimonas sp.
GAAACACCGCCACCACCCAGCCCTTCGACGTGACCCTCGAACCGGACGAAATCGGTCCACATTGGCTATCATGGGCGACTCGCGCACCGGGCCGGACTGATTCGCACCCGGCAGATGCCTGCGAACCTCCGGATGCCCGCCATGTCCTTTCCTCCACTCGATGCACGCCAGGCGCGCCGGGGTTTCGACCGCGCGGCGGCGCGTTGCGAACAGCACGCCGCATTGCAACGCGAAGTGGAAACCCGATTGTTCGACCTGCTCGATTACGTTACCCGCCCGCCGCAGCGCATCCTCGATCTGGGTGCGGGCAGCGGCAGCGCCAGCCGCGCGTTGAAAAAGCGCTGGCCCAAGGCCCAGGTGGTGGCGGTGGACATCTCGCTGCCGATGGCGCGACTGGCGCGGCGAAACGCGGGGCGCTGGCGTCCGGATTTTGCCGTGGTGTGCGCCGACGCCACGGCCTTGCCGTTCGCCGCCGGCAGTTTCGACCTGGTGTTCTCCAACCTCTGCCTGCCCTGGATCGCCGACCTGGAAGGTCTCTTCGCGCAGTGGCGCGCCCTGCTCAACCCCGGTGGCCTCGTGGCCTGTTCCAGCCTGGGCCCTGAAACCCTCATCGAGTTGCGCGAAGCCTTCGCCGATGACCCGATGCCGCACATCAACGACTTCGCCCATATCCAGAACCTTGGTGATGCGCTCCTGGCGGCCGGCTTCCGCAACCCGGTGCTGTCCACCGACCGCTTCACCCTCACCCACAACAGTTTCGACGCGCTGCTGGCCGACCTGCGCGGCAGCGGCGCGGTGAATGCCATGGCAACACGTCGACGCAGCCTCACCGGCCGTGCGCGCCTAGCGGCCGCTCGCGCCGGCTACGAAACATTCCGCGACGCCGACGGCCTGCTGCCCTCCACCTGGGATGTGCTCTACGCCCACGCCTTCGCACCCGAACCCGGCCAACCCGTCCGCCGGGCCGGCCACGATCTCGTCTCCGTTCCCGTTTCGCGCATCCCCATCCGCCGCAAGAACTGACGACTGCCGGCTCCCGCGCTTGATCTTGTAGCTGCCGAGCTTGCCCGACAGAGTGCGGAGCAAGCCCCGCACCTACGGCGCGGATGGCGGCTGCGGAGCTATGGTGTCGCCTGGCACCGGTACGACAGAACGAGGGAGTCGGCAATGGCACGCAGATCGAAACGAACAATGGTTTGGGCCGTGGTTTTCACCACCGGTCTGGCGGCTTGCGGCGGTCGAACCACACCGCCGCCGGAGCAGAGCGAACCGGTTTCCGTGCCAGGGACGCCGTCGCCGGCCGCTGCAACCGCCCCGCAGGTGGTCGACGCTTTCGAGCACAACTTCGGCGTACACCCGGGCTTGCGCCGAAACCATGCCAAGGGCGTATGCGCGACCGGCCAGTTCGTTGGCGATGCCGCCGCGCGAACCTGGTCGCGCTCCGCCCTGTTTTCCGGCGAACCGGTGCCGGTGGTCGCGCGGTTCTCCCTGCCTGGCGGCAATCCCGCCGCGCCGGACGCCGGGTCGGCACCGCGCGGGATGGCACTGGAGTTCCGGCTCGCCGATGGCAGCCTGCAACACATGACCTTGCTCAACGTACCGGTGTTCAGTGCGGCCACGCCGCAGAGTTTTTACGAGGGCCTGCTCGCCAGCGAACCCGACCCGGCCACCGGCAAACCCGATCCCGAGCGCCTGCGGGCCTATCGGGAAAGCCACCCGGACACGGCCCCCTTGGCGCGCTTCATGCAGACCTACCAACCCCCGGCCAGTTATGCCAGCGCCCGTTATTTCGGTATCCACGCGTTCGTCGCCGTCGATTCCGAGGGAAATCGCACACCCGTCAAATGGCATTTCGAGCCCGAGGACGGTGAGCAGACCCTGGAGCCGTCACAGATGGCCGACATGCCTGTGGACTTTCTTGAAGACACCCTTGCCGCACGGGCGGACAAGGGCCCGATCCGTTGGCGCATGTGGCTCACCGCGGGCGAACCGGATGACCCCACCGACGACCCGACACGAGCCTGGCCCGACGATCGCCGCAGCGTATCGGCCGGCATCCTGACCCTGGACACCGTCGCAGGCCGTGTTGATGTTCCTTGCGAACCCGTCAATTTCGATCCGATGGTGATGGCCGACGGACTTGACCCAGGTGACGACCCGATCCTCGCCTTTCGCTCCGGTGCCTACGCGGTGTCTTTTGCCCGGCGATTGAGCGAAGTACGAAAGACCGCCACGCACGATCAATGAACGATCCGAGGCGGAAAACAGCGGCGATCCGCGTGTAGCTGCGGAGCAAGCTCCGCAGTGGTTTCCGCCGCGGGCGTAGCGCAACGTGGAACGGTGGAATCGCCTGCGGCGGTTCCACCCTACCCGCAGCCGCGCCTGGCGGAAACCCGTTTGACGGATACCGGTAGGGCAGAACCCGCCGCCACGCCCGAAGCCCGAGCCAACCCGTCACCCTCGCGCGAGGACGCCGCCCGTGCCTTCGAGGCCGCAAACTCCGCATTGGCGATGCCGGGTTTGCGCTGCGCTTCAACCCGGCCTACGAGAGCTGGAGCTTGCTCCACACATCACCCTGGGACTTTCGGCAGGCGCGTAAAACGGGGGTTGCGGCATACTTTCCGATTCCCCGATCTGCGGAATCGTCCGATGAGAACTGCCCTGATCGCCGCTTTGTGCGGCCTTGCCTTCAGCATCGGCGCGCACGCTGCGCCCGACGCCCTCCTGCGCCAGCCCGATATCCAGGGTGGCCGCATCGCCTTCGTGCATGCCGGCGACATCTACGTGGTCGGTGCCGAGGGCGGCACCGCATTCCGGCTGACTTCGCATACCGGTCAGGAGCTGTATCCGAAGTTCTCGCCCGATGGCAGCCGGATCGCGTTTTCCGCCGAGTACAACGGCACCCGTCAGGTGTATGTGATGCCGGCCACCGGCGGCGAGCCGCGCCAGCTCACCTGGTACACCGATGCCGGCCCGATGCCGCCGCGTGGCGGCACCGATTACCGCGTGCTGGACTGGACGCCGGACGGCAAGAACATCGTGGTGCGGATGAACCGCCTGCCCTATGACGACCGTGGCGGTCAGCCGTATCTGGTGCCGGTCGATGGCGGGCTGGAAACCCCGCTGGCGGTGCCGGAAACCGGCGGCGGCATGCTCAGCCCGGATGGCACCAAGTTCGTCTACACCCCGATCGACCGGGATTTCCGCAGTTGGAAGCGTTATCGCGGTGGTCGCGCGCAGGATGTGTGGATCTACGATCTTGCGGCCAACACCTCGCTCCAGCTCACCGCCGATCGCGCCACCAACCATCAGCCGATGTGGGTGGGCGATACGGTGTATTTCGTCTCCGACCGCGACGACACCAAGCTCAACCTCTATGCCATCGCGCCCACCGGCGGCGAGCCGCGCAAGCTGACCGACTTCCGTGATTTCGACGTGCTCTGGCCGAGCGCGGGATCGAGCGACATCGTGTTCGAGAAGGGTGGTGGCATCTGGCGTTTCGATCCGGCCACGAACCAGGCGCGCGAGGTGCCGATCCGGGTGTCGGGCGATGCGCCGGACATGCTGGCGCGCTTCGTCAAGGCGGGTGACTTCGTCGAGTCCTTCGACCTGTCCCCGGGCGGTGAGCGTGCGCTGTTCGCTGCGCGCGGCGAGGTCTTCAGTGTGCCGGCCAAGGAGGGCGAGGCGCGCAACCTCAGCCGCACGCCGACGGCGCGCGAGCACAGCGTGAGCTGGTCGCCCGACGGTTCGCAGGTGGCCTGGCTGTCCGATGCCAGCGGCGAGTACGAGATTTACGTGCAGTCGCAGGATGGCAAGGGCGCGCCGCGCCAGGTCACCCACGATGGCGACATCTGGCGCTTCGCGCCGGTGTGGTCGCCGAACGGCAAGAAGCTGGCCTATGCCGACAAGCGCCAGCGCCTGCGCGTGGTGGACGTGGCAAGCGGTACCACCGCCGAGGTGGATACCGGCACCTATTCGGACATCACCAGCTATGTCTTTTCCCCGGACAGCCGCTGGCTGGTCTATGTGAAGCAGCACGCCAACGGCAACGGCGCGCTGTGGCTTCATGCGCTGGATACCGGCGCCACCCGCCAGCTCACCTCAGCCGATTCCAGCGCGATGAGCCCGGCCTTCGATCCCAAGGGGCGCTATCTCTATTTCCTCTCCAACCGCGAGTACAACCTGGCGTTCTCGTCCTACGAGTTCAACTGGCTGTACCGCGATGCCACGCGCATCTACGCCGCCACACTGTCGGCCGACGGCCCGGCGTTGTATCGCCCGCAAAGCGACGAAGTGGGGCTGGCGGACGCCGCGACGGACAAGCAGGAGCGTGGCAATGGGCCGGTGTCCATCGACGTGCCCGGCTTCGACCAGCGCACCATCGTGCTGAACGCGCCGGCGGGCAACTACCAGGCACTGACGGCCAATGACGAGGGCGTGTTCTTCATCGGCATGAGCGGCAGCGGGCGGACGTCGGCGGCGGCCGAGCTGGGCTTTCTCTCGCTCAAGTCCGACGCCAAGCCGCAGAAGGTGGCCGAGGCCAACGCCTATGTGCTTTCGGCCGATGGCAAGAAGCTCCTCGTGCGCAAGGGCAAGCAGTTCTCCATCGTCGATGCCAAGCCCGATGCCGATCTGGACAAGGGCAAGCTGGCGCTGGACCGCGTGGAGCTGCGCATCGAGCCGCCGCAGGAATGGAACCAGATGTTCGTGGACGCCTGGCGCATCCTGCGCGACTGGTTCTA
>CAZTXX010000185.1:0-4732 GCA_964617405.1 uncultured Aquimonas sp.
TGCGGCGCTGTCCGACCCGGATCCGGCACGCGCGACCGCCGCGCTCAACGCCGCCGTCGAGCAGTGCATCCTGCTGGCGCCGGCCCAGTACCAGTGGAGCTACAAGCGATTCACCATCCGCCCGGAGGGCGACGCGCCGATCCGCTACGACTGAATCGCCTATTGGCGCCAGAACGAGGGCGCAAACAGTACCAGCACGGTGAACACCTCCAGACGCCCGAGGATCATGGCGAAGGAGCAGATCCACAGCGCCGCCGGCGGCAGCGTGCCGAAGCTGGCGGACACCTCGCCCAGGCCTGGGCCCAGGTTGTTGATCGAAGCCGCCGCCGCGGTGAACGCGGTGACCACGTCCAGCCCGACCGCGGCGAGCGCCAGCGTCACCATGACGAAGCACAGCACGTACAGCGTGCAGAATCCGCCCACCGACAGCACGATGCTCTCCGACACCCGCCGCCCGCCCATCTTCACGATGAACTGGCCCTTGGGATGCACCAGCTGCTTGATTTCGCGCAGGCCCTGGCGGATCGCCATCGTCACCCGCGCGACCTTCATGCCGCCCGAGGTCGAGCTGCTGGAGCCACCGACGAAAGCCACCATGACCAGCAGCAGCGGCACGAAGGATGGCCACTGGCTGAAATCCGCCACCGTATAACCGGTGGTGGTCAGGCTGGATACCGCCTGGAAGGCGGCGTGACGAAACGCGTCGCCAACACTCGCATGGTTGCCACCCAGCCAGAGCGCCCCGGCCACCAGCAAGGTGACCATCAGCGCGAGGAAGGCGAAGAACCGGAGCTCCGTATCACCGTGGTAGGGCGCCATCGTGGCGCGCCGCCAAGCCACGTAGTGCAGGCCGAAGTTGATCCCGCCCACCAGCATGAAGACGATCGCGACGATCTCGATCATCGGGTTGTTCCAGTAGGAAAAGCCCGCGTCATGGGTGGAGAAGCCGGCCGTAGCGACGGTGGAAAGTGCATGGCACAGCGCATCGAACAGGCTCATCCCGGCGGCCCAGTAGGCCAGCGCGCACAGCACGTTGAGCCCGAGATACACCTTCCACAGCGCCTTTGCGGTTTCCGCGATGCGCGGGGTCAGTTTGCTGTCCTTGGTGGGGCCGGTGATTTCGGCGCGGAACAACTGCATGCCGCCCACGCGCAGCATCGGCAGGATCGCCACGCCCAGCAGCACCAAGCCCAGGCCACCGTAGAAGTTCAGTGTCTGGCGATAGAGCAGCATGCTGCGCGGCAGCCCATCCAGCCCCGACAGTACGGTCGCCCCGGTCGTGGTGAGGCCGGAAACGGCCTCGAACATCGCCCAGGTCACGCTCAGGCCTGGGATGCCCAGGGCAAACGGCAAGGCCGCCACCAGGCAGGCCAGCAACCACGCACCGGTGGTGATGAAAAACCCGTCGCGCAGGCGCAGTTCGTAGTTCACCTTGCGTGCCGGCCACCACAAAGCAAGCCCGATCGCGGCGGCAAACACGAGACTCTGGGTGAAGGCCACCACGGTCTCCTCGCCGAGCACGAGCGCCATCAGCAGCGCCGGCAGGGGAAACAACGCCACCAGCACCAACAGGCCACCCAACACCTTCTGGATCGCGAGCAGGCGCGGGGAAACCATGTCAGAACCAGGTGGCCCCGGCGCGGAAGGCGGCTTCCACCTTCGGCAGGTCGCGCTTGTCGAGCAGGAACACGATCAGGTGGTCGTTCGGTTCCACGATCACGTCGTGGTGGGCGATCAGCAGTTTGTCACCGCGCACCAGGCCCACCACGTTGGCTGACGCCGGCAGATCCAGCTCACCCAGCCCGCGACCCACCACCCGTGAGGTGCGCGCATCACCCAGCGCGACCGCCTCGATGGCCTCGGCCAACCCGCGCCGCAGGCTGTGCACACGCACCATCGCACCGGCGCGCACGTGGGTCAGCAAGGCCCCCAGCGTGACCTGTTGCGGGCTGACCGCGATATCGATGCTGCTGTCACCCTCCACCATCTCGGCATAGGCCGGGCGGTTGATCAGCGCGATCACGCGCGGGCAACCGAGCCGCTTGGCCAGCATCGCCGAGAGGATGTTGGCCTCGTCATCGTTGGTGAGCGCGCAGTAGACGTCGGTCTGGTCGATGTTCTCCTCGCGCAGCAGGTCCTCGTCGGTGCAGTCGCCCACCAGCACGATGGAGTTCTGCAGATCCTCGGCAATGGCCTTGGAGCGCTCCTTCGAGCGCTCCAGCAACTTCACGCTGAACTGTTCCTCCAGCGCCTTGGCGAGTGAAACCCCGATGTTGCCGCCACCGGCAATGAATACCCGGCGCACCGGCTTGGTCCTGGGCCGCAGGGTGTCCATGATGGTGCGGATGTGGCCACGGTCGGCGAGGAAGAACACTTCGTCGTCGGGCTCGATCATTCCCGAAGCCTCCGGGAGGATCGGCCGGCCGGCGCGGAAGATCGCCGCCACGCGCAGGTCGATGCGGCCCTTGAAGCGCTCGCGCAATTCCTTGATCGGCTCGCCGACCAGCAGACCGTCACGCCGCGCGCGCACCGCCACCATCTGCACCTTGCCATCGGCAAAGTCGAGCACCTGCAAGGCGCCGGGCTGCTCGATCAGGCGTTGCACGTGTTTGCACACCAACGCCTCGGGGCTGATCGCCACATCCACGGCCGTGCCGCCGCGACGCAGCAGGTCGGCATGCCGGATGTATTCGCTCTGGCGAAGACGCGCGATCTTGGTCGGGGTCTTGAACAGCGCATCGGCCACCTGGCAGGCGATCAGGTTGACCTCGTCGCTGGAGGTCACCGCGATGATCAGGTCGGCATCGTCGGCACCGGCGGTATCGAGCACGCTGGGCAGCGAGGCGTGACCGACCACGGTGCGGATATCGAGCCGCTCGGCCAGTTCGCGCAATCGCTGCGACTGGTTGTCGACCACGGTGATGTCGCTGTTCTCGGACACCAGTGCCGCGGCCACCGAGCTGCCGACCTGGCCGGCACCGAGGATCAGGATCTTCATGGGGCCCTTCGGCGGGGAATGGGGAATGGAGAATGGAGAATGGGCGCATACGCCCTGCTCCGCAGCCGGCCGCTCACGATCACCAAGGATTCCCGCTCCGCTTCCCGATTATCCATTCCCGATTCCCGACCCTAGTCCCGGCCGTCCTTGTCGATCCCCAGGTCACGCAGCTTGCGATAAAGATGGGTGCGCTCCATGCCGGAAAGCTGGGCGAGCCGGCCGACGCTGCCGCCGGCATTGTGCAACTGGCGCAGCAGATAGGCACGCTCGAAGCCGTCGCGCGCCTCGCGCAGTGGCACATCGAGGTTCAAGGGGTGACTGTCGCCATCGGCACCGCCAGTGCTTTGCAGTCCCTGGCCCTGCAAGGCCGGCTCGACCTCGGAAATCGTCACCTCGCCCGTTCCGGTCAGGGCCAGGCGCTGGGTCAGCGCGCGCAACTCGCGCACGTTGCCGGGCCAGGCATGCTGGCGCAGGCGCGTCAGCACGGCATCGGACCAGTGGCGCGGCGCCACCCCGTCGCGCGTCGCAAAGACCTGATCGAAGTGCCGCACCAGCAGATCGACATCGGCGCCGCGCTCACGCAATGGCGGCACCTGGATCGGCACCACGTTGAGCTGGAAATACAGCTCGTCGCGCAATCTCCCTGCGGCGCGCTCGGCTTCCAGATCCTGCGAGCTGGCCGCCACCACGCGCACATCAAGGGCGATGGGGAGGCGCCCGCCCACCCGCAGGATCTGGCGCCGCTCCAGTGCACTCGACAGGCGCAATTGCGCCTCCGGGCCCAGTTCGGCGACCTCGTCCAGGTACAGCGTGCCGCCCTGCGCCTGCTCCAGCAGCCCGGCCGCCACGCGCCCGGCCGATTCGCTGCCAAACAGCGCCATCGCGGCCTCGTTGTCCGGCACCGCACCCGCCGCCACGGTGACAAACGGCCCGTCGCGACGCACGCCACGGCCATGCAGCCAGCGCGCCAGAGACTCCTTTCCGGTACCCGGTTCGCCACGCAACAGAATTGCCGCATCGCGCCCGGAAAGCCGCTCGAGCTGGGCCATCACCGCCGCGAACGCCGGCGAGGCACCCATCGGCTCGAACAGCGACCCCACCTGGCGCTGCAACTGCCGGTTGGTGGCTCGCAGGCGCTGCGCTTCCAGCGCGCGTTCCAGGGTGATCAGCAACTTGGCCAGCGCCACCGGTTTTTCGATGAAGTCGTAGGCGCCAAGGCGGGTGGCCTCCACCGCCGTCTCCACCGTGCCGTGCCCGGACATCATGATCACCGGCTGCGGCAGCTCACCGGCCTCCACCCATTCGCGCAGCAACGCGATGCCATCGGTGCCAGGCATCCAGATGTCGAGCAGTACCGCGTCGAACGCCGCCTCGGCCAGACGCGTACGCGCCGCGACGGCATCGGAAGCGACCTCGACCCGATAGCCCTCGTCTTCAAGGATGTCGACAAGCCCCGAACGGATATCGGGCTCGTCATCGATGACCAGGATACGTGCTGCAGGCATGGCGAATTTCATTGACACGAAAGTGCACAGTCTGCGGCCATGCCCTGCGGGCGGCAAGGCCGTAAGTGATCATCGGTCGCCAACTCCAGGTTGAGACTCCAGCGCTCGCAGCAACAACCCGTCACCCCCTCGCGGGCGGAACGCTGCCCATGATCGCGGCGATCATGCGCGCCCTTGCTGTCGCATCCAGCTGCGCCAAGGCCAGCAGTGCCTCGGCCAAATCGTCTTC
>CAZTXX010000186.1:0-4728 GCA_964617405.1 uncultured Aquimonas sp.
TGGTGATCGAGGCCTCGCACGAGTGCATGACCACGCGCGGCGTGCACAAGCGCGGTGTTTCGATGGTGACCAGCCAGATGCTCGGTGACTTCCGCGAAGACGCACGCACCCGCGCCGAGTTCATGCAGCTCATCCGCGGCGCCCACACCGACTGATTCGCGTCAGCCTCCGGACTGGCGCAACAGCTTCAACACCATCGTCACCACGCTGAAGGCGCCCACCAGCAACAAGGCCCACAGCAGCCACTGCCAGGCCGTGGGCGAACCCGAGGTATCCGGCCGTGGCGCCAGCGCCGCGCCGCCGGCCAGTTCCGCACCGCGCCCGAGGTGGGCCTCGCCGGGCATCCAGTCGGCGCCCCGTGTGCCGCGGGCTTCCAGCAGTACGGCCTCAAGCGGAAAGTTGCCGCGCTGACTGCGGGCACTGCCGGCAGCCAGACGATACGGCCCTTCGCCCTGGGTGAGAAAGGCGAGGTGATCCGGGTGATAACTCAATCCGAGTGTCGGCGCCTTGAGCTGCACCGGGTCGGTGCGCACACGCCACTGGCGATCACGCACCCGGTCCACCTCGAACGGCGTGGACTCGATGGCTCCGCCCTCGCCGGAAAGATGGAACACCGCGCCACGTGCGCGCTCGCGCCAGGGCAGGTCGCTGCGTGCACGGCTTTCCACGATGACATTGGCCGCGGCGTTGTGGTCGGCCAGCGTAATCCTGATGCGTTCCACCGGTACCGGGCCCTCGCCCTGGTAGAGGAAACCGGAGAGCTGCGCCTCGACCCGGCCGGTGAGTTCCAGGCTCGATATCTCGCGTGGTGCCGGGTCGCTCATGCGCCGACGCACCGCCTGCACCCGCGCCACCGGCAGGGGCTCGCGCGTATCGGTCCGCAGCAGTCGCAGATAGGGCAGCGTGGTATCGGCAAACTCGACCCTGCGCCGCTCCAGCCTCAAGCCATTGTCATTGAGCCTCACCAGCGCCTGACCGGCGGCAAGGCGCGTCCACTTGGACAGGTCGCGACTGCCGAACAGGTCCACGCGCGCCACCATGCCTTCGGTTTCGGGCAGGAACTCCACCAACAAGGCATTCACCGGCGCGTGGACGGCGGAAAGGTCGAGCAACAACTCGTTCGAGGGCGGCGATTCGGGTGCGTTTTCCACATCCGCCTCGATCCGCTCCAGGCGCCCGTCGCTGCGTTGGCTCACCACCAGACGCAGCCGCTCGGATGAATTGCGCGTGGTGCTGGCGGGAACGCGGAACATGGGTACTTCAAGCGGGGTCACCGGCGCCTGCGCGGTGACGTCCACACGCTCCAGGATGCCGTCCAGCGGCGCGGCGGGAACGGCCTCGTCGTGGCCGTTGAACACCACCAGATCGGTGAGGTCGTCGCGCCAAAGACGCGCATAGACCTCCGGCGTCAGCGTCACCTGCATCAGATCGCCATTCGACGCCAGCGTGAGGGGCCACTGCCAGGCGTAATCCTGCGGCGTTGGCGGGAGATTCCGCAGCTCCTGCGCCGACACCGGCGCAGTCACGGCCACCAGCAACAGCCCCAAAAGGGCGGTACGCACGATCATCACTCCACTTCTCCCGCCGCGTCGCCGCGTGGTGGCGTCGGCGCGATGCGCCCGACCAGCACCAGCAGCAGCCCAACGACCATGAACGAAACGATGCCGGCAAGATTGCCGACGTATTGCCGATCCACCGCGATCAGCTTGAGCAGCACCAAACCCATGCCGATGGCCCCGGCCAGCCACAAGCCCCAACTGCGCCGCCGCGAACCGGCCACCCAGGCCGAGACCCCGGCGATGCTCCACAACACCGTGAGCGTGGTCTGCGCGACGCCATGGTTGAGGATCGAGAGGTCCCAGGGCAGGTCGGCATAGTGGTGAACCGCACGCAGACCGGCAAGACTGATCACGACGAACGCGCCAATCGCCACCAGCACCGCAACTTGGCCGGGCGCGTGTTGGCGCAGCCAGTGCGCGGCCATCACCAAGCCCAAGGCCTGCAACAACTCGGCGGGATTGAGCAAGGGCACAAAGCGCAATGGCGCGGTATCGCCACTCAGCGTGAGCGACTGGACGAAGGCGCCAAGCAGGAAAATCCCGACCAGCGAGAACCAGATCGTTGCGTACGCGGGAAACTCGCGCGCCAGCGGAAAGGCGCCCAGCGCTGGCGCGCGCCAGGTCAGCAAGGCCAACGCCAGCAGGGGCAAGAGACCCAGCGCAAACAGCCAGTCTTCCCCCACCCCCGCGTTGTGTCCGAGTTGGGCGAGCGCCAGCCCATACACCAGGGCGAAGGTGGCGAAAAACAGGTGGTGCGCCACCGCCAACCCGCGCTGCAGCGGCGTGCGCAGGCAGGCCAGGGCCACCAGCGCCGCGATCATCCAGCCGATCCACGGCAAGGCTTCGGGCCAGCGCAAGGCCAGCCGGGTTTCGCGCTCGGCCAGCAACGCCAACGCCAGGCTCGATGCCAATGCCAGCAGCACGTTCCAGCCCAGGCGTGGCCAGCGCAGGGCGAGGCGCAGCACCCCCATCACCAGCAGGGTGATGATGCAGAACAGCAGCCACAGGCGGGTCCAGCCGAGCTTCATCGACACCAGGGTCAGTTCGCCATCGAACGCCGCCACCTCACGCAATCCGCCCAACCCCCACCACGCCGTACCCAGCAGGAACGGTGCCCACACCAGGAGCCGGTGCGCACCGGCCCGCTCATAAAGCCAACTGGTGGCGAACGCCGCGATCGCCAGCAACAGCACGCCCAGCGCATGCCCGTTCAGTACCGGCCATTCCCCGGGCGAAGGATCGATACCACCGTGGTACAGGCTGACGAACCAGGCCGCGGCGGCCAGGATCTGGAGCATGCCGCCCGAGATCTGCGGCAGCGCACGACGCTGACGCAAGCCGAGCCAGATCAATGCGGCGCCTTCCAGCGCCCAGGTCGTCGCGGTGGCGCGCGCCGAGAAGGCCAAGGGGATCGCCAAGGTCGCGAAGCCCACCGCCAGCACCGCGAAGGATTGGCCCAGCATCACCACCCGCTGCAACCGCAGCATCCAGGACGCCAGCCCCGCGTAGAGCGCTGCCACCGCCAGGGCGCTCCAGGCCAGCGCCATCGGTTGGTCATGCAGCATCGCCGCTTGCAGGCCGAATGCCAGCAGCGGGGTGCCGAACAGGATCGGCCCATCGATCGCACCGTGCAGGCGTTCCGGCGCCCGCAGCGCGTGCAGCACCACGATGGCGACATAGAACAGGAAGAACAGGATCAGAAACGGCTCCACCGAGGCGAAGTGCTCGGGCCGGTAGTACCGCGCACCCCAAGCCAGACCGATCAGGAAGGTGAAAACGAAACCGATCAGGTTGAGCGCGCGCCAATGCTTCACCCAGGCGATCGCGAACACCGCCAGATTGAGCACGGCGTAATAGGAAAACAATGCGACGTGGCTGCCCTCGCCCGTGGACAGCAGCACGGGCGCCAGATAACCACCAAGGAAACCGAGTACCGCAAGCGCCACCGCATCCTGCAACACCGCCAGCAGGGCGGCACCCGCCACCAGCACCAGCACCAGCGCGAAAGCGGTGCCGGAAGGCAACAACCCGTACAGGCGATAGGCGGCAAACGTGGTCAACAGCAGGATGCCGATGCCCCCGCCCTGCAGACTCAGGCCGAACGCGGGGCGCACCTGCCGGCTGCGCCACCCCCACAACACCGCCGCCAGCCCGCCCGCCGCTATCAGGGCCAGGCGCAAGGGCAGCGGCAGGCTGACCCAGCCGGCATCGACGGAATACTTGAGCGCGGCGGCCGCGCCGAACAGCAGCACCAGCATGCCGATCTTCACCGGCACGTTGCCGCGGAAGAACCAGTCGCGCACACGCTGGACGCCGCGTTCCAACGGTGAAGGCCCGGCGGGGATCGTGTCCTGGAAATAATCGCTGGAAACAACCTGAGGCGGCGCCTTGGCCGCGCCCGCACCAACCCGCGCCGCTGCTGGCTCCGGGCGCTGTCCAGCGGTGTGCAACTCCGAAGGCCTGACGCCATCACCCCCGGCAACACTGCGCTGCGGTGGTGGTTCCACGACGGATTCGACGGCTTGCGTCCGCATCGCCGCCGTTGTGGCCGGCGTTTCAGCGGCAGCGGCTTGGGCGGCATCCGCACGTTGTGGCGGCGCAGACCCGACCGCCCCGGGAGCTGGCACCACTGCATCCTGCACCGCTGCCGACGCCGCCGCCCGGGCACCGGCGCTCTGGATCGACTGCATCACGCGCAGGCGCGCTTCCTGCTCGTCCAGGCGCCGGGACAGGTCGCGTACACGCGCCCACTGCCAACCCAGCAAGGCGCCCGCCACCAAACCAAGGAACCCGGCATCCATGCCGCCGAACATCGCACCGAAAACCGCGCCCAGCAAGGCCGTCAGCAATGGCATCTCGGATCCTCCTCAGAATGCATCGTCCACCTCGAAAGACATCCGGCTCGGGTTGTGCTCAGGCTACCAGTATGCGACCCAAGCCAAGCCACTGGAACAGCTCGCATGAGATCACCGTTCCCGCCTTGTCCCGGGAGTCATGTGCTTGGCAGTCAGTCCGGATCGCCAACCCGCACCCGTTGAAAAAGAACGCCCCGGCATGCCGGGGCGTTCTGCTTTACGCGATGGGCTGCGACGAATTACCAGCTGTAGGCCGAACGCGCGTAGTAGTAGCTCACTTTGCAGACGATCGGCGACTGCATGCTGTAGGTGAT
>CAZTXX010000187.1:0-4725 GCA_964617405.1 uncultured Aquimonas sp.
CTGCCGTACCTGGACGTGCTCTACCGGGTGAAGCAGCAGTTCCGCCGCCCAACCTATGTGTATCAGGTGAGCGGCGAGTACGCGATGATCAAGGCGGCGGGTGCGAATGGCTGGGTCGACGAGCGCATGGTGGCGATGGAGGCCCTGCTGGCGTTCAAGCGTGCCGGCGCGGACGGCATCCTGACGTACTTCGCACCGGATGCCGCGCGCTGGCTGCGCGAGTCATAGGCCCAGCGCCTGCGCCACCGCGGTGCGGGTCAGCAGTTCACCGTGGGGTGCCAGGCGGCGAGCGTTGTCGGCGGCCGCTGAAGTGCCGTCCGCTTCGCCGGACGACGTTGTCGATCGCGCCAGCGCCATGAAGGCCTGGTTGCGCACCCAGCGGTATTCCTCCACGGAAAAGCCCTGCGCGTTCATCGCGTCCACTTGCGACAGCTTGGCTTCGCGCACCACGGCGAGGAGGTCGCCGTAGGCTCCGAGCAGTTCGGTGGCGCCGGCACTGCCGCCCTTGGCCTTGGCGCTGGCTTCGATCTGCACGTAGCGCGCCTCCAGCGCCGCCAGCTTTTCGCCCACGCGCTGGTCGAGGGTCTGCTGCACGGCGATGAAGCGCTCGAGTGCCTGATCCGGAATCCGTCCGTCCGCGGGCGGCGAGAAGGCGCTCTGGTTCTTCACCTTTTTGTCGAGCTGCGCCAGGTCGGCGAGCTGGGTCGCCGTACCGATGAGCTCGCTGCCCGCGTGCCAGGCCGGACGCAGCACGAACCACCAGGCCGCACCGCCGCCGACGACGGCAAGCAGCAGGAACACGATCAGACAGCCGCCGAGGAACTTCTTCATGGCACAACTCGCAGGATTGATGTGAGGTGCCGTCTGATACGGAATTGCGCGCAGGATCCGGACAGCCGCAGCGCGTCGGCTTCAAGTTGTTGCGCGCAGGTCCTGAATCACCTCACCGCTGGCGGGGGCTTCGGCGTCATGCGCGGCGTCGCGCCAGGGTTCCGCAAGCGCATCGCGCTCCCACTCGCGCATCGCCTCCAGCGCCAGCAGGCGGCGGGCGTATGCGGCTGCGGTGTCATCCAGCGCAAAACCGTAGCTCTGCCAGCGGAAGGCGATTGGCGCGTAGAAGGCATCGGCCACGCTGAAACGCGGGCCGGCGAGGAAGGGGCCGCCGAAGCGCTGCAGGCCCTGGTTCCACAGTTCCGAAAGGCGCGCGACATCGGGGCCGATGGCGGTGCGCGCCTCCTCGTGCAGGCGCACCCGGATGCCCACGCTCATGCCGCACCAACGGCGCAGCTGGCCAAAGCCCGAATGCATCTCCGCCGCTGCGCTGCGCGCGAAAGCGCGAGCGGTGCGGTCGTCTGGCCACAGCCGCGGATGCGCTTCGGCCAGATGGCCGGCGATCGCCAGCGAGTCCCAGATGCGGATCTCGCCGTCGTGCAGGCAGGGCACCTGGCCGGTCGGGGAGAACTTCAGGAAGCGCTCGCGGCTGGTGCCGGACGGCCCTTCGGAAAAGGGCTCCAGGCGCTCCTCGAAGGCGATGCCGGCCTCGCGCAACAGCAGCCAAGGCCGCAGCGACCAGGACGAGTAGTTCTTGTTGGCGATATAGAGTGTGTACACGAGCGTTCTCCGGTATACCTGCCTCTCATCCTAAACCTGCTGCGGAACGGCCGCCCATTCGCCATGGACATGTCGACATCCACTCCCGTTTCCGATCTTGCGCCGACCCTGGAGCACCTGCGCCAGGCCCAGGCGGCGAAGATCCCGGACTTCACCCAGCGCCGTGACGACCTGCGCCGCCTGCGTGAGGTCTTCAAGGCGCGCATGGACGAGATGGTGGCCGCCGTCGGCGCGGACTTTGGTAGCCGCTCGCGCCACGAGACCCTGTTGACCGATGCGATGACGGTGCTGGCGGAGATCGACCACACCCTGCGTCACTTGCGCCGCTGGATGCGGCCGCAGCGCAAGTCCGTGGACTGGCTGTTCCTGCCGGCCCGCGCCCAGATGCGGTTCCAGCCGCTGGGCGTGGTCGGGGTGATCTCGCCCTGGAACTATCCGGTGAACCTTGCCCTGGTGCCGCTGGTGTCGGCCATCGCCGCGGGCAACCACGTTTACCTGAAGCCTTCCGAGCACGCGCCGCGGACGTCGGATTTTTTGGCTTCGTTGCTGGCCGAGGTGTTTCCGGCCGACCGGGTCGCCGTAGCCTTGGGCGGCGCCGACGTGGCCGCGGCGTTTTCCGCGCTGCCCTTCGACCACCTGTTCTTCACCGGCTCCACCGCCGTGGGTCGCCACGTGATGGCGGCGGCGGCGGCGAACCTGACCCCGGTGACGCTGGAGCTGGGCGGAAAATCCCCGGCGATCCTGGCGCCCGGGTATCCCTTGGCCACCGCGGCGGCGCGCATCGCCACCGGCAAGTGGCTCAACGCCGGCCAGACCTGCATCGCGCCGGACTACGTGCTGGTGCCGCGCGAATCGCGCGACGCCTTTGCCGAGGCCCTGCGCAACGAGGTCGGCGCGCGCTATCCGCAGCTCGATGAAAACCCCGACTACACCCGCATCGTCAATGAAGGCCAGTACCGACGCCTGCGCGCGCTGCTGGACGAGGCGAGGGACAAGGGCGCGACGGTGCTGCCGCTGCGCGAGATCGATCCGGCGAAGGCCGAGGCCGAGCGCCTGATCGCGCCGACCCTGGTGCTCGATCCGCCGGCCGACAGCCGCCTGATGCGCGAGGAAATCTTCGGCCCGGTCCTGCCGCTGGTGAGCGTGGACTCGGTGGACGCGGCGATCGACTACGTCAACGCGCGCGAGCGCCCGCTGGCGCTCTACCACTTCGACCTGGACCGCGGCCGTACCGAGCGCGTGCTGGATGGCACCGTGGCCGGGGGCGTCTGCGTCAACGACACCATCCTGCATATCGCCCAGTCCAGCCTGCCGTTCGGCGGCGTCGGCCCCAGCGGCATGGGGGCCTATCACGGCCTCGAGGGCTTCATGACCTTCAGCAAGCGCAAGCCGGTGTTCTACCAGTCGCGCCTGAGCAGCATGGCCCTGTTCAAGCCGCCCTATCGCGGGCTGGCCGACCGGCTGGCGAAGTTCCTGACCCGCTGACGTTGTCGCGTGGTGCGGACTGCCGCGCCGCGCGAGTGCGTCAGTTCCACTTGTAGAGCGTGTAGTACACCGGACCCACCGGGCCGTCGTAATCGCTCGAGTCGAGCAGGCCGTCGCCATTGGTGTCGTACAGGCTGTAGCTGACGCCCAACGAAGTGGTGACCTTGACCATCGTCAGACGGCCGTTCTCGCGGTATTCCTGCACCGTGTCGCCATTGTCCTGGCGGCGAATCGTGACGATGGGTGCGTTGGACACATCGTCCTCGGCCTTGATCTTCGGCGGCAACGGCGCCTCGGCACGTGCGGCGGGCCGGGTGGTTTGTGCGGGTGCGGCATCCTGGGCGGTTGCGGCGGCACAGGCGAACAGTCCGGTCATCAGCAGGATTGCGGCACGCATGGTCGTCTCTCCGGGGCGGGTGCTCAGGATAGCCGGCAACCGCGCGGAACGCATGAATCAGCGGTCACGTCGCCGGTGCCGGGTGCAGGCCCTACACTGGGCGGCATGAAAAAGCTCGTGCTGATCGACGGATCGTCCTACCTCTACCGCGCCTTCCATGCGCTGCCACCGCTCACCGCGCCCGATGGCAGCCCGACCGGCGCGCTGTTTGGCGTGGTCAACATGCTGCGCGCCACCCTGAAGGAAAAGCCCGACTACGCCGCCTTCGTGGTGGACGCGCCGGGGCCGACGTTCCGGGACGAGATGTATCCCGACTACAAGGCCAACCGGCCACCCACGCCCGATGATCTCAAGGCGCAGATCGCGCCGATGCTGGAGATCGTCGAGGCCTTGGGATTCACTATCCTGCGCGAGTCCGGGGTGGAAGCCGATGACGTGATCGGCACGCTGGCGGTGGCTGCTGCGGAGCAGGGCGTCGCGGTGGAGATTTCCACCTCCGACAAGGATTTCGCCCAACTCGTTGCGCCGAACGTGACGCTGGTCAACACCATGACCGGCAGCCGCACCGTCAATGACGACGACGTGCGCGCCAGGTTCGGAGTGCCGGCGGCGCGCATCGTGGACTACCTCGCGCTGATCGGTGACACCGTGGACAACGTGCCGGGCGTGGACAAGTGCGGGCCCAAGACCGCGGCCAAATGGCTGACGCAATACGGCTCGCTCGACGGGGTCATCGCGCATGCCGACGAGGTGGGTGGCAAGGTGGGCGAGAACCTGCGCGCCGCGTTGCCGCGTCTTCCCCTCAACCACGAATTGATCACAATCCGCACCGATGTGCCGCTGCCGGTGGGCGTTGAAGATCTTGCGCTGCGCGAACGCGACGCGGATGCCCTGCGCGCCCTCTATGCGCGTTACGGGTTCAACCAGGCACTGCGCGAACTGGACGCGGGCAATGGCGGTGCGGTCTTGGCCCAGGTCCCCGAACGTGAGCCGGGCAAGGCGCGTGGCGCCGGTTTCATCGGCGCTGCGACCACGTCAGCAGACGACATCGATCCGGCACTGGCGGCGCCGGGCCGTTACGAGACGATCCTGGACCGCGCCGCACTTGATGCCTGGGTCGCGCGCTTGCGCAAGGCATCGCTGGTGGCTCTGGATACCGAAACCGACTCGCTTGATCCGATGCGCGCGCATCTGGTGGGGTTGAGCGTGGCGGTGGAGCCCGGTGAGGCCGC
>CAZTXX010000188.1:0-4718 GCA_964617405.1 uncultured Aquimonas sp.
GATCCATCGAGCCGTGGTCCATCGAGCCGTGATCCATCGAGCCGTGATCCATCGAGCCGTGGTCCATCGAGCCATGATCCATCGAGCCATGATCCATCGAGCCGTGGTCCATCGAGCCATGGTCCATCGAGCCATGATCCATCGCGCCGTGATCCATGGCGTGATCGTGTGGTGCGTGGCTGTCTGTCGGGGCCGTGAGCCGATCCAGCGCGCCAGAGAGGCTGGCTTCCGAGTCGATCAGGAACTGGCCCGATACCACCACGTGATCGCCGGCCGCGAGACCGGAAAGGATCTCGATACGACCACCGGCGCTGTGGCCGGTCTGCACCCGCACCGGTTCGAAGCTGCCATCCTGGCGTTGCACGATGACGCGGCTGTCGGTGCCGGTGGAGATCAGGGCATCCGCGGGAATGATCGGCATGCGCGCGGTGTTCGCGCCGGTGAGGAAAACCTCGGCAAACATGCCAGGTGCAAGCCGCCCGTCGGGGTTGTCGAGCACGATGCGCGCCTGCTGCGTGCGGCTGGCGGCGTCCACCTGCGGCAGCAGGGTCTCAATCTGGCCGGTGAAGCGTTCCCCTGGCCGCGAATCCACCCGCGCTTCGACCTTGGCACCCGGTTCGATCCGCGCGGCGATGGCTTGCGGGATCGCTGCCTCCAACCAGAGCGTGTCGAGGTTGGCCACGCGGAACACCGGTGTGCCCGCCGCCACGGTTTCACCCTCTCGCACCAGTACCTCGCTCACCACCCCGTCGAAGGGTGCGCTCAGCACGAGGGTGCCCGAACCGCCCGCGGCGGTGGGCAGGCCGAGGGCGCGCAGGCGTTGACGTGAGGCATCCTGCAAGGCGCGCGCGGTGGGGGATTCGGCAACCTCCAATGCGCGTGTTTCGGCCGCGGCGCTGCTCCATTGCGGCGCCAGCATCCGCGCCAGCGTCTGCCCACGCTTCACCGCGGTGAACGGTGCACGGACTTCGAGCCGCGACACCACGCCTTCCACGCGCGCGGCCACCACCGATTCGCGGCGCTGATCCCAGGCCAGGGTGCCCGGTACCGTGATGGACGCGTCCAGCATGCCCGTTTCCACGGCGGCCACGCGGATGCCGAGGTTCTGCTGCACCTGTGGATCGATGCGCACCCGGGCCTGCGCCGCCTCGTCGGCATAGCGCGGCACCAGATCCATGTCCATGAACGGCGATTTGCCGGGTTTGTCGAAGCGCTGGTTCGGCACCATCGGGTCGTACCAGTAGAGCACCTGGCGCTCATTGCTGGTGGCAGACAGGGCGTGGTGTTCGTGATCTTGCCCCGGTGCGAAGCTGCGCCCCAGGAGAACGCCAAGCGCCAGCAACAGGAGGGCGGCGGCGAGCAGAAGCAGTGGCTGAAGTCGCAGGTTCACGGATTGGGTTCCTCGTCGGGCATCAGCCAGGCCAGCGCCGCCCAGGCGCTACCCAGCTCGCCCTGCAATCGGGCGTGGTCGATGGTCAGTTCGATCTGGTCGCGGCGTGCATCGAGCCACGGTTCCAGTGCGGCACCCGCGCCATAGGCGGCCAGCGCCACGGCGGAGCGATCGCGCGCCAGCGGCAGGGCTTCGCCTTCGAGGCGCTCGAGCTGGCGTATCAGCCTATGCCAGTCGGCCAGCGCGCGGTGCAAGGCTTCGAGCTGGTCGCGACGGGCGTCCTCGTGTTCGGCCATGGCGGCGGCGTGGTCGGCGCGCCGCGCTGCGATGTCGTGGTTCTGGCGGCGGCGGGTGAAGGCCGGCAGCCCGACGGAGAACTCCAGCATCACCATGTCGGATCGCGACATGCCTTGGGGTGAGCGCTCGCGCCGGCCCCAGGTCAGGCCGAGTCCCCAGTCGGCGTGCCGCTCGGCCAGCGCGGCATCGGCTTCGGCCCCGGCCACGCGTTCGCGCTGTGCCCAGGGCTGCATGGGCGCGAGTCGATCAATCTCCGCCAGCAGCCTTGCTTCGGGTACAGGCAAGTTGCGCACGTCGGGCAACGGCCCTTCCACCCGCAGATTTTCCGGTGCGACATCCAGCCAGCGCGCAAGGCCGACGCTCGCCACCCGCACCACGCCCCGGGCGGCTTCGATGCGGTTTTCCAGGGTCAGGGTGGATGCCTTCAGTGCCAGCACCTCGCTGGCCGATCCCTCGCCACCGGAAAGCCGTGCCTGCGCGGTGCGCTCGGCGATATCGGCCGGTTCACGCATCGCTTCCAGCGCGTCCAGTTGCAGCTGTGCAGCCCATAGCCCGATCCAGGCCTGCGCGATGCGGCTGCGCACCGCGGCCTGTTCGGCGATCTGCCCGGATCGGGTCTGGGCCAGGCGGGCTTCGGCCATCGCGCGTTGCGCTTCGCGCTTGGCGCGTGCGGGAAACTCCTGCATCAGGCCGATCTGTTGCGAGGTCATGTCGTCCGCCCGCAAATCGAAGGCGTCGGGGCCGGTGACCGGCCAGTCGGCCAATCCGAGTGTCAGGCGCGGATCAGGCAGGGCACCGGCGCTGGCGAGCGATTCGCGCGCCGACTCGGTGCGCGCCGCAACCGCTGTCAGCGCGGGCGAGCGCTCGACGCCCAGACGCAATGCGTCCTCGAAACCGATGGCCGCCACGAGTCGCGGAGCAGGCAGCAGCAATGCCGCAAACATGATGATCATGCCGCGACTGGCACAGGCATACCGCATCCGAACGCTCTCCCGAAACCCAGGCTGGATGCGTTGCAGTGTGATGACCGCCGTCTGTCAGGCCGATGACCCGAACATTACAAACCGGTAATGCAAGGCGTCGCCGATGGGCACGATGAAGCCTGATGACCGGGATCGATCGACGTGCACAGGACTTGCGTTGCCGCACAGTGTCGATCCGGTTGACGCATTAAAATGGACGGTTGATATTTCGACCCGTGGAGTAGTCTTGGCCCCTTACGATCAACTGCAGCAGAGCTATGGCCGCTGCCTGCGCGAAAAGAACTTCATCGCGCGTTTCTACGAAATCTTCATGGCGACCGATCCGGAGATCGAAGCAATGTTCGCCAAGACCGACTTCAACACCCAGCGCATGGCGTTGCGACGCGGCATCAGTTCCGCCATCGAGCACGCCAACGGCAGCCGTCTGGCCGAACGTACCGTGTTGCAGATGGCGCAGATCCATTCCCGTACCGGACGGGTGCCGGTGCGGCCTTCGCTTTACCATCATTGGGTGGAAAGCCTGGTGCAGGCCGTGTCGGAGATCGACCCCCAGGCCGACGCCGCATTGCTCGAGCTCTGGCGCGAAGGGATGAACAAGGTCATCCAGACCTTCACCTCGCATTATTGAATGCAGCGTGGTTGAACCAGCATGCCTCCCGGCACATCGCGCTACGCTGGCTGTTCCCGGCTTGCGCCAGATCAAGGTCATCGACCATCCGTGGTGCAAACTTGCCCGAACACCAGAGCCCTGTCATGACTTCCAACAAGACCCTTGCCACCCGCCTGCTGGGCCTGCTCGACCTCACCAGCCTGGGTGAAGACGACACGCCCGAGAAGATCCGCGCGTTGTGCGATTCCGCACGCGGCCCTCATGGCCTTCCCGCTGCGCTGTGCGTCTATCCCGAGCACGTGACCACGGTGCGCGCGGCCATGGCCGGCACGCCGGTGAAGATCGCCACCGTGGTCAATTTTCCCGACGGTGGCGCCGATCCGGAACGGGTGGTGCGCGAGACCCGGCGCGCGATTGCCGCGGGGGCGGATGAAATCGACATGGTGCTGGCCTGGCGTGCGCTCAAGGTCGGGGATGCCGTCACCGCCCGCGCCGGGGTGGAGGCTTGCCGCGAAGCCTGCGGGCCGGGTGTTGCCCTCAAGCTGATCTTGGAAACGGGTGGGCTGGAAACGCCGGAACTGATCCGCCAGGCCAGCGAGATCGGCCTGGATGCCGGCGCGGATTTCCTCAAGACCTCGACCGGCAAGGTTCCGGTCAACGCGACGCCCGAAGCGGCCACGGTGATGCTGGACGCCATCGCGGCGCGGGGCGGGCGCTGCGGGTTCAAGGTGTCCGGCGGTGTGCGTACCCTCGCCGATGGGCGCATCTATCTGGGCTTGGCCGAAGATCGCCTGGGGGCCGGGTGGATCACCCCAGAGCATTTCCGCATCGGTGCCAGCTCGCTGCTGGGTGAAATCCTCGCGGCGCTGGGAGAGTAGGGCGATGGCGAGGGCGATCTGGCTGGTTCTCGACTCCCTTGGAGTAGGCGGCGCGCCGGATGCCGCGGCCTACGGCGATGAAGGCGCCGACACCTTCGGCCATATCGCCGCAGCCTGCGCGGCGGATGCGCGCGGCCCGCTGCGGCTGCCGAACCTGGGCCGCATGGGCCTGCCGCAGGCGCATGCGCTGTCAGTGGGCACACCGGCTGCCGGATTTGAAACGCTGCCCGAACCGGAAGGCCTGTGGAGCTGCATGAGCGAGCGGTCGCGCGGCAAGGACACCCCGTCCGGTCATTGGGAAAGCGCGGGCGTGGTGCTGGAGCAGGCGTTCGGCCTGTTCGAGGCGCCGGAAAACAGTTTCCCGCCCGAACTGCTTGAGGCCCTGATCGCGCGCGGAAACCTGCCCGGCGTACTCGGCAACTGCCACGCCTCGGGCACCGAGATCATTGCGCGGCTGGGCGAGGAGCACATCGCCAGCGGCAAGCCCATCGTCTACACCTCGGCTGATTCGGTGTTCCAGATCGCCGCGCACGAGGAACACTTCGGCCTGCAGCGCCTGC
>CAZTXX010000189.1:0-4697 GCA_964617405.1 uncultured Aquimonas sp.
TCAACCAGTTCGTGTTCCGCAGCGGCATGGCGATGAAGCCGGTGTTCTCGCAGGCTCGTGCGAATCTGCAACGCGTGGTCTATGCCGAAGGCGAAGAGGAAACCGTATTGCGCGCGGTCCAGACGGTGGTGGACGAAGGTCTGGCGCGCCCCATCCTGATCGGCCGCCCGGCAGTGATCCAGGCGCGTATCGAGCGACTGGGCCTGCGGATCCGTCAGGGCGAGCATTTTGATCTGACCAACATCGACGACGACCCGCGTTTCAACGACTACTGGCAGCTCTACTACGAACTGATGGCGCGCAAGGGCGTCACGCCGGCCGCCGCCAAGGCCGTGGTGCGCTCGCGTTCGACCGTGATCGCATCACTGATGGTACGCAGGGGCGAGGCGGACGCGATGCTTTGCGGCATCGTGGGGCGTTACCAGAAGAAACTGGCCTACATCCTCAACGTGCTGGGGCGCGATCCCGGCGTGTCACGCACCTCGGCGATGTCGGTGGTGATCAACGAGAAGGGCGTGTTCTTCTTCGTCGACACCCATGTGCAGGTCGATCCGAGTGCCGAGATGATCGCCGAGGGTGCATTGCAGGCCAGCTATCGCCTCAAGCTGTTCGGTATCGAACCCAAGCTCGCATTGATCTCGCATTCCAACTTCGGCAGCCGCGACGATGCCGGTGCGCAGAAGATGCGTGATGCGCTCAAGATCATCCGCAAGCGCGCGCCGAACCTGGAAGCCGATGGGGAAATGCAGGTGGATGCCGCGCTCGATCCGGCAGTGCGGGAGCGCCTGATGCCCGGCTCACGCCTCAAGGGCCGGGCCAACCTGTTCGCCTTCTCCGACCTGAGCACGGCCAATACCGCCTACAACCTGGTGCGTTCGATGACCGACGGCGTGGGCTTGGGGCCGATCCTGATGGGGGTGAAAGGGTCTGCGCACATCCTCACGCCCGCCGCCACCGTGCGGCGTGTGGTGAACATGACGGCCATCGCCGCCGTGGACGCACAGATCCGCGACGAAATGGGCAGCTACCAGGCCAGCGACGCCGGCTGATCCATTCATCCCGCAGGCGCGGATTGCCGTGCCTGCGGGCTCCCATGAAGAACGCGTTCCGCTACGGCAGGCGAGTCGCAGGATGACGTTTATCTGCGACGGCAGGCTTGTCCCCGCAGACCCCTAGATGTGGCTGGCGGTCGGTGCCGCCTCGGCGGCATGGCCTTGGCGGTGCGGGATGCGGTCCGGCCCGAGCAGCTTTTCCAGTCGCAGGAACACTTCCGAACGGGAAAATGGTTTTTTCATGAAATCGTCGGCGCCGATGCGCTGCGCGTAGAACTGTTCGGTCGCCAGTTCGTTGCCGGAAATCATGATCACCGGGATGGCGCGCGTGACCGGATCGCGGCGCAGGCGACGCAGCGCCTCGAAGCCGTTCATGCCGGGCAGCACGATGTCCAGGAAAATCAGATGCGGCAGGGTGTTGCGGGCGATTTCCAGCCCGACCTCGGCATCTGCCGATTCGCTCACCAGGTATCCGTTCTGGGTCAGCATGCGGCGCAGCATCAGGGTGATCGTGGGCGAATCGTCCACCACCAGCACGCGCACGCCTTCGGCAGGCGGGACGCGTTCGAACTGGCGGCGTTCACGGCCACCGGGCGGGCCGGAGGTTGGTGCGTCATGCTGGCCATCAGCACTGGCTTGATCGGTCTCGGCGTGGACCGATGTCTCCGCATGCGCGTGTGGCTCCTCGTGAATCGGTTTTCTGGTTTTGCCGAACAGACTGGTGAGTCGATCAAACAGTCCCATGCGTTTCCCCCGTTTCCCGCCATTGCTGGCGATTCATGCGGCCTGTCCCCGGCAGGACCGCTTCGCCGACTGCTGTGAGCCGTGGAGCGACAGCGTGTCAGTTTTCACTCACGTCACGCAGTTGCCACGCACTTCCCGCGAGCCAGCGCAGGCGCTGGCGCAGGATTGACCCCGACAGTGAGGTGTCGACTTCAAGGTCGATGGCGAGATCCGATTGCATGGCGCGGACTTGCGCCGAAGGATCGAACTCGCCCAGATGCGGGTCCACACCATCCGGATCGTCCTGCTTCGCGCGCCAGCGCTCGAACAGCGTTGCAGTGCGCAGTGCGTCGCACAGTTCGCGCGCGAAGGCGTCGGCGCCATGCGCCTGGAAAGACAGATCCGGATCGCTGCCACGTGCGGCTGCCGGGTCGGGCAAGGTGATGAAGAATCGACTGCTCATGAAACCTGTTCCACAGGGTGGATGAAGACATTGTGTGCGCGGTACGCCAAGTTTGTGAACCGCGCGTGCCCCTGCATCGTGCCAGAGACGGGCGCGTTCGCCTATCCGCGCAACGTATGGTATCAGTGTAGATTGACGCCCTGTTCCGGATTGCAGCGAATGACACCATGCTTTTTCGTATTCCGTACCGCCTTTCGTGCCTGCTCATGCTCACCCTCGGCGCCTGTCACGCACCGGAGCGCGGTTTGGGCGTGAACGAGACATCTCGACGCGTGGATGCCGCCTTGGGCGACTATCAGGGCGAAGTGCCCGGTGCGGCCTTGCTGGTGCTGCGCGACGGTGAGGCCCTGGTGCGACGTGGCTTTGGCATGGCCGAACTGGAAAGCCGGCGTGCTGTGACAACCGCCACCGCCTTTCGCCTTGCGTCGGTGAGCAAGCAGTTCACCGCGACCGCGGTGCTGCTGCTGGCCCAGGATGGCCGGCTCGACATCGATGATGCCGCGCGGCGCTGGTTGCCGGAACTGCCCGGGTCGGCATCGGCCGTCACCTTGCGGCACCTGCTCAGCCATTCCAGTGGTCTGGTCGACTACGAAGACCTGATGGATCCGGCAGACCCGCGCCAGGTGCACGACGCCGACGTGCTGAACCTGTTGGCGGGCACGCCGGAAAGCTATTTCCCAGCCGGCACCGCGTATCGCTACAGCAACAGCGGCTACGCCCTGCTGGCCTTGGTGGTGGAGCGCGCCAGTGGCAGGCGTTACGCCGATTTCCTGCATGAGCGCATCTTTGCCCCGCTCGGCATGCGCGCCGTGGCGTTCGAGGCCGGACGCAGCGAAGTGCCCGAGCGTGCCTATGGCTACAGTCTCATCGATGGGCATTGGCAGCGCACCGACCAGAGCACCACCAGCGCGGTGCTGGGCGATGGCGGCATCTATGCTTCGATCGACGATCTGGCGCGCTGGGATGCCGCGCTGCATGAGGGACGCCTGCTGCGTGAACCCTGGCGCAGCCTGGCCGTCACACCTGCCATCGCTACCGATGAGCCGGACGTGGCCTTTTACGGGTTCGGCTGGCGCCTGCAGGATGACCTGCAATGGCACTCGGGCGAGACCATCGGGTTTCGCAACGTGATCCTGCGCTGGCCGGCGCGACGCTTCACCGTGGTCCTGCTCACCAACCGCGACGATCCCGAACCCTATGCACTCGCGCGGCGCATCGCCACGTACTGGCAATGATCCGCTGCGGCGGCAGCGTCCTCCGTTAAACTTCACCGGCTCGCAAAAATGACTTCCAGCCGGTGCGGCGTCGCCGGCGATCTGCCGGGATTTGCCCATGAAAGACAAACACGACATCGTTTCCAACTGGCTGCCGCGCTACACCGGTGTGCCGCTCGAACAGTTCGGCGAACACATCCTGCTCACCAATTTCGGCGGTTACGTCGATCACTTCGCCCGCATGATGGACGGCGAAGTGGTCGGGCGTGACCGCCCCATGCCCAGTTGCACGGTGGATGGCATCACCATGATCAACTTCGGCATGGGCAGCCCCAATGCCGCCACCATGATGGACCTGCTCTCGGCCATCGGCCCGAAGGCTGTGCTGTTCCTGGGCAAGACCGGTGGCCTCAAGAAGAAGAATCAGCTTGGCGATCTGATCCTGCCGATCGCGGCGATCCGGGGTGAAGGCACCTCGAACGACTATCTGCCCGCAGAGGTGCCGGCGCTGCCTGCGTTCGCACTGCAACGTGTGGTGTCGACCACGATCCGTGACCTCGGCCACGACTATTGGACCGGCACCGTCTACTCCACCAATCGCCGCGTCTGGGAGCACGACGACAGGTTCAAGGAGTATCTGCGCACCCTGCGCTGCATGGCCATCGACATGGAGACGGCGACCATCTTCGCGGCCGGCTTCGCCAACTCGATTCCTTCGGGGGCGCTGCTGCTGGTATCCGATCAGCCGATGATTCCCGAGGGCGTCAAGACCGAGGCCAGCGATGCGGTGGTCACCACCCACTTTGTCGAACGCCATATCCGGATCGGTATCGAGGCACTCAAGCTGATCCGTCGGCGCGGCAAATCGGTCAAGCACCTGCGCTTCGATTGAGTGCCGGTGACTGATTGCAGTCTTTCAGGTCGCCGTCGGGTGTTCCGGCGGCAACCGTATTCCGACTTCGGCAAAGATCCTGTCGCCGACATGCGCGGCAGCAGGTCAGACGCAGGCAACGGCGCTTTCGCGAGTGTGCCGCGTGCCCAGGGCGAACGCGGGGTTCCACGAGCCCGTCAGTACAGCACGCGCGCCCGCAAGGTGCCAGGGATCGCCGCCAAGGCTTCGCGCAGGGCCGAGGCCTGGGCTTCGGAGGTGCACACGTCGATCACCACGTAGCCGATGGTCGGATCAGTCTGCAGATACTGGCCGTTGATGTTGACCGCTTCGCGCGAGAACACCTCGTTGATCTG
>CAZTXX010000190.1:0-4689 GCA_964617405.1 uncultured Aquimonas sp.
GACGGGTTTCCATGTCTGTCGGGGTTTCCCATGCGTTTGCCTGTTCTTGCTCCTCTTGCCGCCGGATTGCTGCTGGCCTGTGGTCTGGCCGTGGCGGCGGATACGATCATTCCGGCCGAGGCCGTGACCACCGCGACGGTGCTGCGCGACCAGGCGCTCGAAGACGGTACGGCGTACGCGGTGGTCAGTTCGCTGACCACCGAAATCGGCCCGCGCATGGCCGGCAGTGCGAACGACCTGCGCGCACGCGAATGGGCCATCGCCAAGTTCAAGGCACTGGGCTACGACAAGGTGTATACCGAGCCGGTCACCCATCCGTTGTGGACGCGCCGGCACGAGTCGGGCGCGATCGTCTCGCCGTTTCCGCAGCCGCTGGTAGTGACCGCGCTGGGGTTTTCTCCCGCCACCCCGAAGGGTGGGCTGACTGCCGAGGTGGTCGGTTTCGACAACCTCGATGCGCTGAGAAACGCCGATCCGGCCCAGGTCGCCGGCAAGATCGTCTATGTCGGCCCGCGCATGCAGCGCAAGAAGGATGGTGGTGACTACGGCATCGGTTCGGCGACACGCAGTGCCGGTCCAGTGGTTGCCGCGGAAAAGGGCGCCGCCGGCTACCTGTTGCGTTCGGCGGGCACCGATCATCACCAGCGCATCGCCCATACCGGCATGACCGGCCTGTTGCGTACCGACAAGCCCATCCCGTCCGCCGCGCTGTCCGGCCCGGATGCCGACCAGCTCGAACGCGCGCTCGCCTACGGCCAGCCCGTCACGGTCAGGCTCGATCTGGATTGCGGCGTCGAAGGTGAATACACCGGGGCCAACGTGATCGGTGAAATCACCGGCGCGAAACATCCCGACGAGGTGGTGGTCATCGGCGGGCATCTGGATTCCTGGGATCTGGGCACGGGTGCCATCGACGATGGCGCGGGTGTGGCCATCGCCATGGCGGCGGGCAAGCTGATCGGTGATCTGCCCACGCGGCCGGACCGCACCATTCGCGTGATCGCCTTCGCCAACGAGGAAATGGGCCTGTGGGGCGGGCGCGCCTATGCCGACCAGCACGCCGGCGAGATCGCCAGGCACCAGCTCGGTAGCGAGTCGGATTTTGGTGCCGGGCGCGTCTGGCGCATGAGCGCCAGCGTCAAGCCCGAGGCGCGCGGCGCCATCGAGCAGATCGCACGGGTGCTCGAACCGTTGGGCGTGGCCTACGACGCCAGCCGCCCCGGCAATGGCGGCCCGGATTTTTCACCCATCCACGCCAAGGGCATGGCTGCGCTGAGTCTGACCCAGGACGGCACCCGTTATTTCGACTGGCACCACACCGCCAACGACACGCTCGACAAGATCGATCCGCAGGAACTGGCGCAGAACGTCGCCGTTTATGTCAGCTTTTCCTATATGGCCGCACAGGCGGAAGGCGACTTCGGTTCCGTAGCGGGCGCGTTCGCCAGCGACAACGACGACGAGTAAGCCACGTCGGGGCTGCTGCGGAAAACCCGGCCCACCCCTATTCGCATCAGGGTGGGCGGGGCGTTTGGCCGGGTCGCAGGGCCGATCCGGCCCTCGTGCTGGGGCCGTCGGTCGATCAGTTCAAACCGCGGTTCTTCAACAGCGGCCCCACCTCGGGGTCCTTGCCGCGGAACTCGCGGTAGGCCTCGGCGAGGTCGCGGGTGTTGCCGATGGAGAGGATCTTGTCGCGGAAGATGCGGCCGTTCTCGCGGCTGAGTTCCCCGTGCTCCTTGAACCACTCGAAGGCGTCGTGGTTGATGACGTCGGTCCAGAAATAGGCGTAGTAGCCGGCCGAATAACCGCCGCCCCAGATATGGTCGAAGTAGGTGCTGCGGTAACGCGGCGGCACCTGCGGAAGATCGACACCGAAGCGCTTGAGCGCATCGGCTTCGAACCGCGTGGCGTCCTGCGCCACCGCGCCGTCGGTCTGGGTATGCCAGGCCAGGTCCAGCAGGGCCGAGGCCAGGTATTCGGTGGTGCCGTAACCCTGGTTGAAGCTGGCGGCCTTGTTGATCTTGTCCACTAGGTCTTGCGGCATGGGTTCGCCGCTCTGGTAATGCCGCGCGTAGTTGGCGAACACCGTCGGGTTCATCGCCCAGTGCTCGTTGAACTGCGAGGGGAATTCCACGAAGTCGCGCGGCACATTGGTGCCGGCGATGCTCGGGTAGGTCGCATTCGAGAACATGCCGTGCAGGGCATGGCCGAACTCGTGGAACATGGTGGTGACGTTGTCCCAGGTCAGCAGCGCCGGCTGGCCGGCGGCGGGCTTGTTGAAGTTGCACACGTTGAACACCACCGGGCGCAATCCTTCGAGCCCGTCCTGCTCCACGAACACGTCCATCCAGGCGCCGCCCGACTTGCTGTCACGCTTGTAGAAGTCGGCATAGAACAGCGCCAGCGGCGAGCCGTCGGTATCGGTGACCTCGAACACGCGCACGTCCGGGTGGTACACGGGGATGTCGTGGCGTTCCTTGAAGCTGATGCCGTAGAGCTGGTTGGCGGCGAAGAACACGCCGTTCTGCAGCACGTTGTCGAGTTCGAGGTAGGGGCGAATCTGGTTCTCGTCGAGATCGAACTTCGCCTTGCGCACCTTCTCGGCGTAGTAGTCCCAGTCAGCGGCGGTGGCGGCAAAGCCGCCCTTTTCGGCGTCGATCACCTGCTGGATGTCGCCCAGTTCACGGCGCGCCTTGGCGGTGGCGGCCGGTGCGGTGTCGGTCAACAGCTTGAGCGCATTGGCCGGGGTGGCGGCCATCTGGTCGGTGAGGTTGTAGGCGGCGAAGTTCTCGAAGCCCATCAGGCGCGCCTTGCGCGCGCGCAGTTCGGCCAGGCGCACGATGATGGCGCGGGTGTCGTTGGCATCGTCGTGCTCGGCACGCGAGCGCGAGGCATCGAGCACGCGGCCGCGCAGGTCGCGGTTTTCCAGCGAGGCCAGCCAGGGCTGCTGGGTGGTGTTCTGCATGCTCAGCACCCACTTGCCCTCGAGCCCGCGCGCCTTGGCATCTTCGGCGGCGGTGGAAAGATCGCTCTGCGACAAGCCGGCAAGCTCGGCGTCATCGTCCACCACCACCGCGCCGGCTGCGGCAGCGGCCACGATGCGGTTGTGGAAGTCGTTGGAGAGCGTGGCCTCCTCGGCATTGATCTGGCGCAGGTTGGCCTTGTCGGCCTCGTCCAGCTCGGCACCGGCCTTGACGAAGCCCTGGTAGGTCACGTCCACCAGACGGCGCTGCTCGGCATTCAGGCCGGCCTGGTCGAGCGTGTCGTGGACGGCCTTGACGCGCTGGAACAGCTTTTCATCGAGGTGGATCGCATCACGATGTGCCGCGAGCTTGGGCACCACCTCGGCCTGGATCGCCTGGCGCTCGGGGTTGGTATCGGCCTGCACCACGCTGAAAAACACCCGGCTGACCCGGTCCAGCACCGCGCCGGAACGCTCCATCGGCAGCAGGGTGTTGTCGAAGGTCGGCGCCTCGGGGTTGGCGGTGATCGCGGCGATTTCCACGAGCTGGCGACGCATGCCCTCCTCGAAGGCGGGCAGGTAGTCGGCATCGGTGATGCGGTTGAAATCGGGTGCCTGGAAAGGCAGGGCACTGGCGCTGAAGAAGGGGTTTTCCACCGTGTTCACCGCGCCGTCGACGGCGGCTTCGGCAGTGGGCGTGGCTTCGTTGCGCGCCGGGGAATCACCGGCGGAACAGGCCGCCAACGCAAGGCTGACGGCGGCGGCAAGGGCGAGGGTACGTGGCATGGGAACGCTCCGGAAACGGAAGACAAGTGCGCCAGTCTAGCGCCGCGCACCGTGTCGGTTTCAGGTCGGCCGATGCCGGGTATCGCGGGAGCGGCTGGCGTTTGCGCCGGCCAGCCGCTCCCCCAGGCTTACTTGCCGATGCGCGGGAACGCGGTCGGCGCAGGCGGTGCCACCACGGGCCGGGGCGGGTTGCGTTCCAGTTCGGCCATCAGCTCCTGCACCGCGCGCTCGATGCTCGGGTCGCGGCCGGCGGCGATCAGTTCGGGGCGGTCGATCACCTCGATGTCCGGGGCCACGCCGACGTTCTCCACGTCCCACTTGCCGTCGGTATCCATGAAGCTGAAGGTGGCGGCGAGCACCGCGCCGTTGTCCACCAGGCGCGGATTGCCGGAGATGCCGATCAGGCCGCCCCAGGTGCGCGTGCCGATCAGCTTGCCGAGGCCGAGCTTGCGGAAGTAGTACGGCAACGCGTCACCGCCGGAGCTGGAAAGCCCGTTGATCAGCATCGCCTTGGGGCCGCGATGGTGCAGGAAGGGCGTGGCATTGGGCTCCAGGCCGCGCTGCTTCCAGTAGTTGAGCGGCGTGCGCGCGAGCAGCTCGACCAGGCGGTCGGGGATGAAGCCACCACCGTTGTAGCGGTCGTCGATGATGAGCGCGTCCTTGTCGTGATAGGCCACCAGGCCCTTGAACAGCTCGCGGCTGCCCTCGACGGCGGTGTTGGGCACGTGGATGTAGCCGATGCGCCCGCCGGAAAGCTGCTCCACCATGCGACGCCGGCTCTGCACCCAGTCGAGGTAGCGCAGTTCCAGTTCGCTGGAGAGGGTGCGCACCACCACATCGCGCGCGCCGGCTTCCTGCGGCCGGGCGTTGACGCGTAAGGTCACCAGGCGCTCGCCCTTGTTTTCCAGCAGGCGGTAGACGTTGTCCACCCCGCGCGTGGA
>CAZTXX010000191.1:0-4629 GCA_964617405.1 uncultured Aquimonas sp.
CGATCGCGTGTCGATCAGCAATGCGGAGTTCCACCGGCGCCTGCGTGAAAGCGAAATCCTGCCCCAGACCTCCCAGCCACCGCCGGGTGACTTCCGACGCCAGTTCGAGCTGTCTCTCTCCCATGCCAAACACGTGCTGTATGTTGGTCTTTCGCGCCCGCTCAGCGGCACCTTGCAGTCCGGCGAGACCGCCGCCGCGCGTTGCGGGGAAGGGCTGGTGGGCGTGATCGACAGTCGCCAGGTCTCTTGCGGTCAGGCCTTGCTGGCCATCGCGGCGGCCGAGGCCGCTGCGGCGGGTGGCAGCCTCGCCGAGATCCGCCAGCGGGTGGACGAGCTCGTTCCGCATACCTTCCTGTTCGCCGCGGCGCGTGACATCCGGCACGCGGTGCGCGGCGGGCGCATTCCGCGCTGGATCGAGCCTCTGGCGCGACTCTTGGGTTTGACGGCGATTGCGCGGATCCGGGATACCGGCAAGCTTTCGGTGGCGGGTGCGTTGTTTGGGCGAGCGCAGGTGCCCGAGCGTTTTGCGCGGTACATCGCGCGCCGCGCGCCGCAGGCTCCGCGTTGGCGGGTGATGGTTGGCCATTGCGGCGCGCCTGAAGATGCCCGACGCCTGCTTGATACCTTGTGTCAACAGTTGCCGGTGGGTCGCCATTGGTTGACCGAAACCGGCCCCGCCATTGGCGCGCACGCCGGGCCGGGGACGCTGGTGGTTGGCCTGCAGATCGATACCGATCCGGACCCGGCAGTCGGCGCGATGCCATGAGCATGACGGTGATGGCCTCGGGCATGGTGGCGTTGCTGGTGGCCTATCTGATCGGCTCCTTGTCCGGCAGCTTGATTCTTGGCCGCATCCGCGGGGTGGACATCCGTCGCAGCGGCAGTGGCAATGCCGGCGGCACCAATGCCTTGCGTACGCGCGGCTGGCGTTTCGCCCTTGTCGTGGTGGTGATCGACATCGGCAAGGGCGCGTTCGCGGCCCTGCTGCCACTCTGGATCGGCGTGGTGCCGGAGTGGCGCTGGCCCCTGCAGGCCGCATGCGGGCTGGCAGCGGCGGTGGGACATGTCTGGCCAGTGTTTTTCGGATTCCGTGGCGGCAAGGGCGCCGGCACCCTGGTCGGTGCGCTCGCGGTGATCTGGCCGCTGTCGCTGGCAGGCGTGGCCGGTGTCTGGCTGATGGTGTTGCTCGGCACCGGCTACGTGGGTCTGGCCACCGTGCTGGGAGCCGCCGCGTTGGTGCCTGCGGCCTTGCTCGATCCCGGCTCCGTATCGGGCGAGCGTTTGGTGTTTGCGATATCGGCTGCCGGCTTCATCATTTTCACCCACCGTGCCAACCTGCAACGGTTGCGCGCCGGCAATGAAAACCGCTTCGAGAAGGCCAGGGTGTTGCCACGCCTGTTCGGCAGGCGGAACTGCTCCTGAGTCCCCATCCATGCAGATCGTGTACGAACCCGACAACCTGATCGAGGCGCACCTGGTCAAGGGCCTGCTGGCCCAGGTCGGCATCGAGGCTTGGGTGCGTGGCGAACATCTGCTCGGTGCGATGGGCGAGCTGCCGGCGATCGGCCTTCTGGCCGTCATGGTCGGTGACGGCGATGCCCTGCGGGCGCGCGAGGTGATCGAGGACTGGGCACGTGCCGAGGTGCTGCCCGACGAGTCGGATGAAGATGGCAGTTTTCTCGCCTGAACCGGCCCGCATCGACGGTGAGCGAGTGTCGGGTTGGATTTGACCCGCGATGGCCCGCAAGCGCATAATGCGCGGCTCGTTGTGTCTGGATGGATCAGGCCCAGCGGGAAACCCCAGCCGGATCGCATCCGGTTCGAGAATAACTACAGAGGTTTGAAACATGTCGTATGCAGTCATCGTGACCGGCGGCAAGCAGTATCGCGTGATGGAAGGCGAAACGCTGCGCGTCGAGAAGCTGGAGGCCGAAGTGGGCTCCACGGTGGATTTCGACCAGGTCCTTCTGGTTGGTTCGGGCGAAGGCGTCCGCATTGGCGAGGCCACGTCCGGCGCCAAGGTGACCGCCACGGTCAAGGCGCACGGCCGCGCGGACAAGATCCGTGTCGTCAAGTTCCGCCGCCGCAAGCACCACCGCAAGCAGCAGGGCCACCGCCAGCATTACACCGAAATCCAGATCGCCAGCATCGCCGGCTGATCGCGCACAGGAGACTTGAGTCATGGCACATAAAAAGGCAGGCGGCAGCACCCGTAACGGCCGCGATTCCAATCCCAAGTATCTGGGCGTGAAGGTATATGGTGGCCAGGCGATCGACGCCGGCAACATCATCGTGCGCCAGCGCGGCACCCAGTTCCACCCGGGCGCAGGCGTTGGCCTGGGCCGCGACCACACGCTGTTCGCGCTGGTCGATGGCACCGTGGAGTTCTCGGTGAAGGGCGCCAACAAGCGCCGCACGGTCAGCGTCGTATCGGCCTGATCTACCCGGGAAACGCCCATGCAAAACCCCGCTTCGGCGGGGTTTTGTCGTTTTCAGGTGCGCGCGCTCATCCAGCTCCAGCGTAGTGCTGCCTGGGCAGCACGCGGGCAGCGTCCGGTTTGCGCCGTGATGCGCGTTCTTCGTGAGTTCCGGCCATTGCCCGCAGCGGGCGTGGCCTATAGCATTTCCGCTCTTTGGCACCCGCGTTTCCACGGCGCGCCGCGTCCTGCGGCAACCGCGATCCGCGATTCACTTCTTCGGAGTTTTCCATGCGTACCCATTTCTGCGGTCTGGTCGACGAGGCCTTGATCGGTCAAACCGTGACCTTGTGCGGCTGGGCGGATGTTGCCCGCAACCTGGGCGGCGTGTGCTTCATCGATCTTCGTGACCATGAGGGCATCGTGCAGGTGCTCGCCGAGCCGGATCAGGGCGAGGTGTTCGATGTGGCGGCACAGGTGGGTTACGAGTATTGCCTGCGGGTGACCGGTACGGTGCGCGCGCGCCATGCGGTGAACGACAAGATCCGCTCGGGCAAGGTCGAAGTGGTGGCGCAGCGCATCGAGATCCTCAACAAGGCCGACACCCTGCCGTTCTACCTGCATGAAACCCCGGGCGAAGAATCCCGCCTGACGTACCGTTACCTCGACCTGCGTCGCCCCGAAATGCAGCGCATGATGCGTACCCGCATCCGGCTGGTACAGGCCCTGCGCCGCTGGCTGGACGCGCGTGGTTTCCAGGACATCGAAACCCCGATCCTGACCAAGGCCACGCCCGAGGGCGCGCGCGACTTCCTGGTACCGGCGCGGATGCACGAGGGCGAGTTCTACGCGCTGCCGCAGAGCCCGCAGCTGTTCAAACAGATCCTGATGGTGGCCGGCTTCGACCGCTACTACCAGATCGCACGCTGCTTCCGTGACGAAGCCCTGCGTGCCGATCGCCAGCTCGAATTCACCCAGCTCGACATGGAGTTCGCCTGGGTGGGCGAGCGCGAAGTGCAGGACACCACCGAGGCCATGATGCGCCAGGTGTTCCGCGAGGTGATCGATGTGGATCTGGCCGATCCCTTCCCGCGCATGAGCTGGCACGAGGCCATGCGCCGTTATGGTTCCGACAAGCCTGATCTGCGCATCGCGCTGGAGCTGGTGGATGTGGCCGAGCGGGTGCGGGGTTGCGAGTTCAAGGTGTTCACCGATGCCGCGGCCGATCCGGCCGGTCGCGTGGCGGCCTTGCGCATTCCCGGCGGTGCCGCGCTCTCGCGCAAGCAGATCGACGAATACGCCGCCCATGCGGCCAAGTTCGGTGCCAAGGGGCTGGCCTACGCCAAGCTTGGAGAGGATGGTGCGGTCAATTCGCCGATCGCCAAGTTCTTCGCCGCGGACGCCTTCGATGCGCTGCTCGCCCATACCGGTGCGGGGAAGGGCGACATCGTGTTCTTCGGTGCCGGCGCCTACGGTGTGGTCAGCGCCTTCATGGGCGCGCTGCGGCTCAAGGCGGGCAAGGATTTCGGCCTGGTGGAAAACAGCTGGAAGCCGCTGTGGGTCACCGATTTCCCGATGTTCGAATGGGACGACGAGGCCAAGCGGTATGTTGCGCTGCATCATCCCTTCACCGCCCCTGCGGTGGACGACATCGCCGAGCTTCGCGCCAATCCCGGTGCGGCGCTTTCGCGTGGTTACGATATGGTGCTCAACGGCAACGAGATCGGCGGCGGCTCGATCCGTATCCACCGCAGCGACATGCAGGCGGCGGTGTTCGAGCTGCTGGGGATCGGCGAGGAGGAGGCGCGGGCGAAGTTCGGCTTCCTGCTTGATGCGCTGCGCTACGGCGCGCCACCGCATGGTGGCGTCGCCTTCGGCATCGACCGCATTGCTGCGCTGATGGCAGGCACCGAGTCGATCCGCGATGTGATCGCCTTCCCCAAGACCACCAGCGCGCAGTGCCTGATGACCGGCGCACCGTCTCCGATCGCCGATGAACAGCTCGCCGAACTGCACGTGCAGGTGCGCGCGAAGTAACGCATCGCACGCTGATTCAAGGCTGGCCTCGTGTGGTGCCAGCCTGGTGACCTTCCTGACACGCGGGCCAGCGAAGCGGCGCTGTTCACCGTCGACGTCCACAGTCTGGAGCAACGACGTGTGCCTCGCGCAGGAAGCACTCATCAAGGCTTGCGTTTTCCGCTCCCGCCGGGTG
>CAZTXX010000192.1:0-4622 GCA_964617405.1 uncultured Aquimonas sp.
TGCCACAAATGCCACTTCGCAACCAGTGGAATCAGCAACTTACACGATCAGCTGCAGAACTTGGGGGCTCCGGAGCGGGTCGATGTACTTGCGTGGTGTAGACGCTTGCGTGGGTTTCAAGTGAAAAGCGGCGCGGAGGGGATTTGAAACATTGGGTGCTCAGGGAACGTTTATGAAAGGCGCCGAAACCGGCGCAATCCCGGGCATAGAAAACGCCCACTCTTCCCGTGGGATGCGCCATGAAGCGCGCTACGCCATTGAAAACAAATAGGTTGAATCTTTGTTGATGTTTCCAGGCGCGCGAGGCGCGCGCCTGGGCTCCGGGCAGGGCTTCATCCACGCGACGGATTCCACCTCGCATTCCTGACCGGCTCTATTCGAAGCCGTCCTTGAATATTTTCGCGCCCGTGAACTCCACGGCACCGATATCGCAAAACGCGAAGAATCCGGTCCCGGTTCCGTTGACGGGGCGCGGGAAGCCATCCTGGTCGCTGGGCAGGCACGTTCCGCCGGCGGCTACCATCAGCGGATCCCCACTGTCGATGGCCGGGCTGCCGGGCTTGAGGTCGCGGACCGGCAGCTTGCCACCGGGGCGGATCGCCAGCGGCTGAAGCATCGGGTCGACCGCTGGCAGGCTTCCGTAGCCGTTTCCGGCGAGGAGGTTGCAAGTGCCGTCGCTGTCCAGGCTGTAGTAGTTGAAAGGCAGGAACACCGCTCCGAAGTGGATGCAGTCGTCTTGCGCGTTGTTCGCGATGATGGTGTTTTTGAGCCAGCGCTGGGGCGGTATTCCCCCGCTGCTGCCTCGACTGGTCCAAAGCCCGTAGCCATCGTTGTCCGCGATCGTGGAATGCGACAGTTCAATGTGGCTTCCCAGTGCGTGTATTCCCGATGTCATGTTGTCGCTAACTGTCGTGTTGCTCATGTCGATACTGCTGTTGCCCTCGAGGTCGATGGCTCCAGTACCGAGGGAGGCCGTTGCCGTATTGTGATGGATGGAGCTGTTCCGGATGGTCAGCTCTACAAAGTTCGTGCCTTTGATGGCAGCCCCTTGCGTGGTGAAGCCGGCACTGATGATTCCGTTATGGTGCAGCTCGCTGTCGCTGATCACCAGAGGTGCGGCTGTATAGATGGCACCACCCGCGTTGGCAACGTTGTACGCGAGTCTGCAGCCAATCAGACTGACTGCCTGGGCTTGCTCGATACGTATCGCGCCGCCTAGGCGTATGGTGGAGCTGATGGCATTACCTCCCTCAATGTCCAATCCGATCAGCGTGACGATTCCGTCTAATGCCTTGATATGGAATACGCGGTCGATGTTGTTTGCATCGATAACCGCCCTCTCCGAGGGGTTGGATGCGGAGATCGTGACCGACTCGGTGATGTCCAGATCGCCAGTCCGCGCCTCGTCCTCGTCGACCCCTGCCTTGCTCAGAACGATGCGCGCGCCTGAAGGGATGATGATCGTGTCGTGCCCCGGGGTGGCATTGGCCTCCTGGATGGCGGCGCGCAGCGTGCAATAGGTGTCTGGAGGTCCGGGGTAGATGACGCCGTGGCAGTTTCCGTCGCCTGGGGCCAAGTCGTATTCATCGACGTCGAAGCGGTCGACGATGAAGGTGGCAGCGTGGAGCGGGAGGGCGACGATGCCCAGCAGCAGGGCGATGAGTAAACGGCACGACTTCATGAGGCAGGCTCCGGAGCTGGTCGATGTATTTGCGTGGTGTAGGCGCTTGCGCGAGTTTCAAGCGAAAAGCGGTGCGGAGGGGGTTTGAAGCATTGGGTGCTCAGGGAGCGTTTATGAAAGGCTTCGTCGCTGCGTCGGCCCCGCCATGCGAGCGTCTCTGCCGGCGCGGCTCTGGCCCCGCTCAGTCCGGGTCGTAGTCGAGGTTGAAGGACAGCCAGCGCTCGGCTTGGGCCAGGTCCACGCCCTTGCGCCTGGCGTAGTCGGCCACCTGTTCCTTCGACACGCGCCCGACCACGAAGTACTTGCTGTCCGGATGGCTGAAGTACATGCCCGAGACGCTGGCCGCCGGGTACATGGCGAAGTGGTCGGTGAGGATCACTTCGGCGTTCTCCGTGGAACCCAGCAGGTCGAACAGCACGCGCTTTTCGCTGTGCTCGGGACAGGCCGGGTAGCCGGGTGCCGGGCGGATGCCGGCGTAGGTTTCGGCGATCAGGGCTTCGTTGTCGAGGTTCTCGTCCGGTGCATAGCCCCACAGCTCGGTACGCACGCGCTGGTGCAGGCGCTCGGCGAAGGATTCCGCCAGGCGGTCGGCCAGGGCCTTGAGCAGGATCGCGCTGTAGTCGTCGTTGTCCGCGCGGAAGCGCTCCAGGTGCGGCTCGATGCCCAGGCCTGCGGTGACGGTGAAGCCGCCGATCCAGTCCTGCTTGCCCGAGTCCTTGGGCGCGATGAAGTCGGCCAGGCACAGGTTGGGGCGTTCCGATGGCTTTTGCGCCTGTTGGCGTAAAAAGCGGAAAAAGCGGTGGCATTGGGCATTGGGGATTGGGGATTCGTCGGCGCCCGCATTTTCCGAATCCCGAATCTCGAATCCCGAATCCCCCTGCTCGGGCAGGAACAGCTCCACATCATCCCCCACGCTGTTCGCCGGCCAGAAGGCGCAGACGGCGCGGGCCGTCAGCCACTTCTCGCTCACGATGCGGTCGAGCAGGGCGCGCGCGTCGTGGTAGAGCTCGCTGGCCTGGGTGCCGACGATCTCGTCGGTGAGGATGTCGGGGAAGCGCCCAGCCAGTTCCCAGGCGCTGAAGAAGGGCGTCCAGTCGATGGTGTCGACCAGTTCCTCCAGCGGGTAGTCGTTGAATACGTGCAGGCCCGGCTGCCTGGGGGCGGGAGGATCGTAGTTCGCCCAGTCGAAGGCAAAGCGGTTGGCGCGTGCGTCTTCCAGTGACACCAGGCGTTTGCCGTCGCCGCGCTGGCGGTGGCGCTGGCGCACGTCGGCGTAGTCGTTGGCGGCAGCCTGGACGAAGTCGTCGCGCAGTTCCGGGCTCATCAGCGACTGGGCCACGCCGACCGCGCGCGAGGCGTCCTTCACCCAGATCGTGGGAGATTGGTAGTGCGGGTCGATCTTGAGCGCGGTGTGGGCGCGCGAAGTGGTGGCGCCGCCGATCAAGAGCGGCATGGTGAAACCCTGGCGCTGCATCTCGCGGGCGACGTGGCTCATTTCCTCCAGCGACGGGGTGATGAGACCGGAGACGCCGATCATGTCAGCATTTTCGGCGATGGCGGTGTCGAGGATCTTCTGCGCGGGAACCATCACGCCCAGGTCGATCACCTCGAAGTTGTTGCAGGCCAGCACCACGCCGACGATGTTCTTGCCGATGTCGTGCACGTCGCCCTTGACCGTCGCCATCACGATCTTGCCGTTGCTCTTGCCGGCATCGCCGGTGCGCAGCTTTTCAGCCTCGATGAAGGGCAAAAGATGCGCGACGGCCTTCTTCATCACGCGTGCGGACTTGACCACCTGGGGCAGGAACATCTTGCCCGCGCCGAACAGGTCGCCGACCACGTTCATGCCGTCCATCAACGGGCCTTCGATCACATCCAGCGGGCGCGTTGCGACGAGGCGGGCTTCCTCGGTGTCCTCCACCACGAAGGCATCAATGCCATGCACCAGAGCGTGCGAGAGGCGCGCGGCCACCGGCAGCTCGCGCCAGGCGAGATCCTCGACCTTCTTCTCGCCTTTCTTCTTCCTGTAGTTGTCGGCGATCCCCAGCAGGCGCTCGGTGCCGTCGTCGCGGCGGTTGAGGACCACGTCCTCGACGTGCTCGCGCAGTACGGGGTCGAGCGTGTCGTAGAGCGGCAGCGCGCCGGCGTTGACGATGCCCATGTCCATGCCGGCGCGGATGGCGTGGTACAGGAAGACCACGTGGATCGCCTGGCGCACCGTCTCGTTGCCGCGGAAGGAGAAGCTGACGTTGGAGACGCCGCCGGAGATATGGCTGAACGGAAACCGCCGGCGCAGCTCGCCCGCGGCCTCGATGAAATCCACCGCGTAGTTGTTGTGCTCCTCGATCCCCGTGGCGATGGCGAAGCAGTTGGGGTCGAAGATGATGTCCTCGGGCGGAAAGCCGACGGTCTGGGTGAGCAGCTCGAAGGCGCGCGCGCTGATTTCCACCTTGCGCTGCGCGGTATCGGCCTGACCCAGCTCGTCGAAGGCCATCACCACCACGGCCGCACCGTAGCGGCGCACCAGACGGGCGTGTTCGAGAAATTCGGCCTCGCCTTCCTTCATCGAAATCGAGTTGACGATGCCCTTGCCCTGCAGGCACTTGAGGCCGGCTTCGATCACCGTCCACTTCGAGCTGTCGATCATCACCGGCACCCGGGAGATGTCCGGCTCGGCCGCGATCAGGTTGAGGAACTCGACCATCGCCTTTTCGGCATCGAGCAGACCCTCGTCCATGTTGATGTCGATGACCTGGGCGCCGTTTTCCACCTGCTGGCGCGCCACCACCACGGCCTCGTCGAGTCGGCCTTCCAGGATCAGCTTCTTGAATTGTGCGCTGCCGGTGACGTTGGTGCGCTCGCCCACGTTGATGAAGTTCGACTCGGGCGTGATGACCAGAGGCTCCAGGCCGGAGAGACGGGTGTAGCGGGGCAGCTGCGG
>CAZTXX010000193.1:0-4611 GCA_964617405.1 uncultured Aquimonas sp.
CGTATTCGCAGCCGCCGTAGTAGCGCTTGCCGGGATAGCCCTCGGCGTACTTGTTCGTCAGCTTGGAGCCCTGCGCCTCCATCACCAGCGGGCTGGCGTAGTTCTCGCTGGCGATCAGCTCGACGTGGTCTTCCTGCCGCTGCGATTCATCGGCGATAGCCTGCGCCAGCTCGGGATCGTAGGCGGCGATTGTGCTGTTTTTGTCGTACATGCGAAGAACCTCGATGGGCCAGCTGGTCATGATAACCCGAGCGCCGCGCAACCGCTGCACGGATCAGGGTTTCTTCCCGATCAGGGCAGGGCCACGGGGGGCGTCAACCCCAGCCTGCGCGCGCGCCGCACAAAGCCGCGATCGTCGAACGAGGCCATATCGACGCATTCGACGTAGCTGGCGTGATGCAGCGCATCGGCAAAATCCAGCCCGGCCGCGTGGGCGGCAAGAGCGCGCACCACGACGGCGCGATCTTCGACATGGATGCCCTGGTGCGACAGCAGGTGCTCGAACACCCGTGCTACCTCAGCCCGCGCAAAGCCGTAGTAGCCGCGCAGCACCCATTCCAGCTCCAGCACTACCGTCTTGCTCACTGCCAGCGGCCGACCGGACTCGATCAGCCGCCGCGCTGATTCGCGCTCCGCTCCGCTCTGGGCGTCGCCCTCGTCGCTGACGTAGTAGCGCGCCAGCACGTTGGTATCCAGGCCGGTGCAACCCTTCACGGCGATTTCAGCAGGTTGGCCGGGTCGAAGTCCGCCGGCACGCTCGTGCGCGTGCTGCGCAAGAGGCCGAATCCGCTTTCCACCTCGGTGGCGGCCGGGGCCACCACCTCGATCCGCGCGGCATCGTCCACGATCCGGAAGCGCACCCGACTGCCGGCATGGATGCCCAGCTTCTGCCGGATGTGGCGAGGGATCGTGACCTGGCCCTTGCTGGTGACGGTGAACTCTTCCATGGCTGGCATCCAAAAGTAATACCGAGTAAGAATTTTAGACTCTCGACACACTGCCGGCAACCGGCCCTCACGCCGTGCGCCGCCCCACCCGGCTCCAGTCCAGCCGCCGCGTGGCCAGCATCACGCCGGCAAGCAGGGCGAAAAGCACCAGCGAGCCCGTCAGCAGGGCGTAGTCCTCCGATTGCAGCAGGCCGTAGAGCAGGCCATAAAGCCCTGCCACCAGCGCGCCGAACAGCCAGCCCCGGCGCGCGCCGCCCAGCGCGGGCGCCATGTAGGCGCCGATCAGGGCCGAGCACACCGCCGCCGCCAACAGGTATGCCGGTGCAAAGCCGATGTGTTCGGACAGCGAGAGCAACAGCAGGAAGAAGATCGCCAGCGCCGCGCCGGTGAGGCCGTACTGCAGCGGGTGTACCTCGATCGCGCGCAGCGCCTCGGTGAAGAACACCGCGCCAAACACCAGCACGAGCAGCAGCAGCGCATATTTGATCGCGCGGTCGGTCTTGACGTAGCGATCCACCGGATCCATCAGCCGCACCCCGAAGGCGACGCCTTCGAGCCCTTCGCAATACGACTGCTCCGGCCCGCAGCGTGACAGTGCCTGCAGCGAGGTATTGGAAAGCCGCGACAGACTCCACCCCGCGGTGAAGCCAGTCTCGCTCACCTGCGGGTCGTCGGGCAGACGCTGGCCCTGGAAACTCGGGTGCGGCCAATCGGCCGCCACCGTCACCTGCGCTTCGCCGGCCAGGGGCGTCCACTGCAGCATCTGGGTTCCGATGAGCTGTGCGTCCAGCGCCAGATCCAGCACCGTGCCGCCGGCCCAGCTTCCGTCGTCCAGCGGCACATGCACCCCTTCCTTGATGAAAGCCAGCGGCGAACCGGGCTCGACGCGCTGCTCGGCGCCATTCAGCCGCACGCTGATGCGCTGGATGCCGCGCGCGTCGCCCACCCCGAAAACCAGCGACGCGCCTAGCCATCGGTGCGCGATACGCTCGCCCTCCAAGGGCGGCGCATCGGGCCAAGTGAAGCTGGCGGCCAGCTTGACCTGATCGGTGTAAAGCAGTGCACCAAACAGGCCCCGCCGCCGCTCGCGGCCGGAAAGCCGGTTGTCGATCAGGAGCTTTTCCGGTGCAACCAGGCGGTGCGACTTCACCTTCGCCTGCTCCTGCCGCACTTCCTCACCCTGCCCGCCTTGGCGCAGGCGGCGTTCGCGCAACAGGGTTTCCTCTGCTTCGATCAGCAGCAGCGGGCCGATCAGGTGCTGGGGGCGACTGCTGGCGCGGGCGATGTCCTCGGCCACCTCGCGCCCGCGCGCCTGGCGCTCGTGCACCAGGCCATTGAGCATCAGGATCGGGATCAGCAGGCCGACGAGGATGACGCCGATCAGGGCAAGTTTCAGGAAGGCACGCATCGCTTGGGCACTCGTTCCGTTGGGAAATCAAGCGCCATCTCAGCCGATCCGGCGGGCGATTTACGGGCAGCAAGCCATCAACCCGGGGCAAACCCCGGGCGTGAGCGTCATTCCTGCGGATAGGCGAACGCGAACACCCGTGCCAGTTCGGCGGCGTGCCAGGCCCGCATTCCGGCCTCATCCAGATCCTGCGGACAGGCGCCCACATCCACCGCGCACTCGAAGAACCCCGTCCGAGGCAGGCCACTGCCGGCCTGGCTGACAACCAGTGCGGCGCGCAAGGGCCGCCGGGCACGGGCATCCTGCGCGATCAACCGTTCAAGCGCGTCGGTCAGTCCCCGCATCGCCGGGCTGGACAGCGCGAGGCGTTCGATCAGCTGCCGATAGGTGATGGTCTCGCGCCGCGAGCCGGCGGCCGCCAGCTCGGCCAAGAGCGCATGCCAGAACGCAAATCCACCCGTGCCCTCACTCACCGTATTCCTCCCATCCGGAACCTCGTGACCCACACCCCGGCGCCGTCACCAAGGCCCCGGAGTGCCAAGTTGTGCCATCGGCGACCTGATCCGGACACAACGCCCGCCCATCGCGACGGCCTGCCGCTGCCCGTGAACCGCTATACTTGGCGGCTCCCGATTTCCCATCGACGGCGCCCGCACAAGCAGGCGCCGCAGCTTCCTGCAGGAACTCCCATGTCGCAATACATCTACACCATGAACCGGGTGTCCAAGGTGGTTCCGCCCAAGCGGCAGATCATCAAGGACATTTCGCTCAGCTTCTTCCCTGGCGCCAAGATCGGTCTGCTGGGCCTCAACGGTGCCGGCAAGTCCACCGTGCTGCGCATCATGGCCGGGGTGGACACCGATTTCGAGGGCGAGGCACGCCCGCAACCCGGCATCAAGGTCGGCTACCTGCCGCAGGAGCCACAGCTCGACCCCGAGCAGACCGTCCGCGAGGCGGTAGAGGAAGGCGTGGGCGAGGTACTCCAGGCGCAGGCCGCGCTCGACAAGGTTTACGCTGCCTACGCCGAGGAAGGCGCGGACTTCGACGCGCTGGCCAAGGAGCAGGAGCGTCTGGAGGCCATCCTTGCCGCGGGTGACGCGCATACGCTGGAGAATCAGCTGGAAGTGGCCGCCGACGCCCTGCGTCTGCCGCCCTGGGACGCGGTGATCGGCAAGCTCTCGGGCGGCGAAAAGCGCCGCGTGGCGCTGTGCCGCCTGCTGCTGCAAAAGCCCGACATGCTGCTGCTCGACGAACCCACCAACCACCTCGACGCCGAATCGGTGGAGTGGCTGGAACAATTCCTGCACCGCTACCCCGGCACCGTGGTGGCCGTCACCCATGACCGCTACTTCCTCGACAACGCCGCCGAGTGGATCCTCGAGCTCGACCGCGGCCGCGGCATCCCCTGGAAGGGCAACTACACCGACTGGCTGGTACAGAAGGACGAGCGCCTGAAGCAGGAAGAGAATCAGGAAAAGGCCCGGCAGAAGGCGATCCAGAAGGAACTGGAATGGGCCCGGCAGAACGCCAAGGGCGGCCGCTCCAAGGGCAAGGCGCGCCTGGCACGGATCGAGGAGCTGCAGTCGGTCGACTACCAGCGCCGCAACGAGACCAACGAAATCTTCATCCCGCCGGGCGAGCGCCTGGGCAACAAGGTGATCGAGTTCAAAAACGTCTCCAAGAGCTTCGGCGACCGTCTGCTGATCGACGATCTGAGCTTCTCGGTGCCGCCCGGCGCCATCGTCGGCATCATCGGCCCCAACGGTGCGGGCAAGTCCACCTTGTTCAAGATGATCATCGGCAAGGAAAAGCCCGACACCGGCAGCATCGAAACCGGCCCCACCGTGCAACTGGCCTACGTCGACCAGAGCCGCGATGCACTGGAAGGCGACCACAACGTGTTCCAGGAGGTTTCCGGCGGCTCGGACATCCTCACCATCAACGGCATCGAGATCCAGTCGCGCGCCTACATCGGCCGCTTCAATTTCAAGGGCCAGGACCAGCAGAAGATCGTCAGCTCGCTCTCGGGCGGTGAACGCGGTCGCCTGCATCTGGCCAAGACCTTGTTGCAGGGCGGCAACGTGCTGCTGCTGGACGAACCGTCCAACGACCTCGACGTGGAAACCCTGCGCGCGCTGGAAGACGCCCTGCTGGAATTCCCCGGCAACGTCTTCGTGATCAGCCATGACCGCTGGTTCCTCGACCGCATCGCCACCCACATCCTCGCCTTCGAGGGCGACTCGCACGTGGAGTTCT
>CAZTXX010000194.1:0-4581 GCA_964617405.1 uncultured Aquimonas sp.
AGGCCAGAATCGCGATCAAGGTGCCAAAGTGCAGGGCCAAGTCGAAGCTCAGGCCTTGGTATTCCCAGCCGAACATCTCGCTGGCCAACACCAGGTGGGCGGAGCTGGAGACCGGCAGGAACTCGGTCAGGGCCTGCACCAGCGACAGGATCAGAATCTGCAGAAAATCCATCGACAATAAACACGGTAGTGCACGCCGCACCCGGGGTGCAGGCGTGCCGGAGGGAATGCGCGCAAGCTCAGTCGAGCGCGGGGTTCAGGTGATAGATGCCGTAGATCAGGGCTTCATCAAGCACATGCCCCTGCATCGCGGCCAGGGCATCGGCGGCGTTGAACTTCTCTGGCAGGTCGAGCCTTGGCACGTCCAGCGCGAAGATCCGGAAGAAATAGCGGTGCGCGATGGCATCGTTGAAGGGCGGGCAGGGGCCATCGTAGCCGTGGTATGTGCCCGCCATGTCGGGATCGCCGGCAAACCAGCCGGTGTAGTCGTTCAGCCCCTGGCGTGCACCGCCCGGGCCGGGCTGTGCCGGCTTGCCGCGCGCGGTGATGCCCGCGGACAAGGCGCCGGCAGCGATTTCCCTCACGCTGGCCGGGATATCCACCATGATCCAGTGGGTGAACTCCACGCGCGCCAGATCGGCGGGCACCACACGGCCCTTCTGGTTCACGTCGTCGCCGCGCGACGGCACGTCCGGGTCCACGCACCACAGCGCGAAAGAAGCAGTGCCGGCCGGGGGCTCGTCCCAGGCCAGCTGCGGATTGCGGTTGTCCGACAAGGCGATGGGGTTGTCGGCATCGCCTGGTTTGCCGAAGGCGAATTCGGCGGGAATCGGGCCACGATGGGCGAAACTGAGGCTGGTGATCTTCATCGCACGGTCTCGGTAAAAAGCAGACGCATAGGGTAACGACAACGCGCCCGACGTGCGTCCCGCCGCCCGCAAAATGCCACAAGTGCGCTGCGATCAGTGCGGTGCGGGACAGGCTGCGGAAAGCTCGGCGGCGATCCATTCCTCGGCCAGTCCACCGGCGCCCAGGCCACGGATGAAGCCGCAGTGTCCGCCGTACGGCGCGATCGCAAGGCGTGTGTCGGGCGCCAATGCCAGGCGGCGAAAATCCTCGACCGGGATGATCGGATCGTCCTCGGCGGTCAGGATGCTGGCCGGCACCTGCAGGGCGGCAAGGCGTTCGCCAGCGAGGGAATAGCCCTCGAGATAGGCGTCGATCGAATCGAATTCGGTATGGCGCTCCACCAGCGCCTTGGTCAGGGCGCGCACGCCACCGCGCAGTTCGGCGTCGGCGAAGGCGAAGGCGTCGGGAAAGAGCGCCTGCTTGCGGCGCAGCGAGCGGCCCCACTTGTGCATGAAATAACGCTGGTAGAACCACGGCGCCGCTTCGATCGCCTCAAGCCCCGCCTTCGGGCTGATGACGGGGCACACCGCAGCCGCGTGGCGCAACGCGATGCCTGCCGCCGGTGCGCGCAGTGCCACCCGCAGGCTGAAGTTGCCGCCCAGGGAAAAGCCCGCGATGCATAGGGCCTGGTGTGGCACACGCCGCGCCAGCTCGGCCACCGCGCCGACCACCTCGTCGATGCGGCAGGAATGGAACAGTTCGCGGTTGAGGGCGTGGGTGTCGCCGTGATCGCGCAGATGCAGGCGAAATACGTCGAACCCGGCATCGAGCAGGCGTACACCGGTGGTGAGGATGTAGTTGGAATCGGCACGGCCCTCCCAGCCGTGCACCAGCACCACCAGCGCGCGGGCCTGCGGCAGGCGATCCTGCGCACTGAGAAACCCCTGCAGGCGTACCCCGCCACCACAGTCGAGGATCAGCTCCCGGGACGTTTCGACCAGATGGCCGGCGATGCGTCGCGCCGCGATCCTGCGCAGTCGGCTGCTGGCCAGCACCGATTGCACGTGCCGGTTGCGCAACAGCGCGGGGGGCTGGAAGGCGGCCGGGTCGGGGCTCACGATGCCATCGCCGCGATGATCTGCCCGCGCGCCTGTTCGGCGATATGGCGACGGCCTTCCTCACCGGGCATGAGGGGCGACAGAAAGTGCACCTCGGCCACCCGCGAGGGCTCGCCCAGCAGGCGCAGGAAGTTCTGCAGGAAGTTCTCGCCCGGGGCGAACGCCACGATGTCCTGCGCGCTGCCGCCTTCGCCATAGCGCAAGGCCACCGGCTGCACCGGCACCTGGGCCTCAAAGGCCGCCTGGAAGATGCGCGCGTGGAAGGTGCGAACCGCGCCGCCGCCACTGGTGCCGCCTTCCGGAAATACCCCCACCGCCTGGCCCGAATCGAGCCGGCCCACCATCAGGTCTAGTACGCCATTGAGCGAGGTATTGCTGCCGCGCTGGTGATAGATCGTGCCGGCGCGGCTGGCGAGCCAGCCCACCAGCGGCCAGCGGCTGATTTCGGACTTGGCGACAAAGCCCACCACGCGCTGGCTGTGCACCAGCTCGATATCGATCCAGGATACGTGGTTGGCGACCAGCAGGTGCGCTCCGCGCAGCGGCTGGCCCACGCGCTGGACACGCATCCCGAAGATGCGCATCAGGGTGCCCGACCACCAGCGGATGGCGCGATGATCCACACGCTCGCCATTCACCAGCCAGCGTGCGGTCAGTGGATTGATCGCGATCAGCGTCAGCGGCAGGCCCAGCACCAGGTGCAACACCAGCAGCGGTACCCGCACCACATAGCGCAGCGCACGGCGGATGCGATGGTCGTGCGGTGTCGGGGAGGTGTTGGTGGGGCGGGTAGTGGAGGGCATGGGGGCGTCGAGTGGAGCGGAGCGCGAAGTCTATCGAACAGCTCGCGCGATACCGCAGCGCGTGGCCCCCTGGCGCGCGCCGGGTTGGCGCAGGTTCAAGTGGCGCGGCGTGGCACCACAGCCAGTGTCAAGCGGGAAACGCAGACCAGACGACCTGCTTCGTCCTCGATGCGGATGTCCCACACCTGGGTGTTGCGCCCCAGATGCAGGGCGCGCGCGGTGCCTGTGACCAGGCCCGAAGTGACTGAGCGGATGTGGTTGGCGGAAATCTCCAACCCCACCGCCATCGCGACGTTGTTGTCCAGGCACAGGTTGCCCGCCGTGCTGCCGAGGGTTTCGGCCAGTGCGACCGAGGCGCCGCCGTGCAGCAGCCCGAATGGCTGGTGGGTGCGTTGATCCACCGGCATCGTGCCGCGGATGTAATCCTCGCCCTGCTCGGTGATGATGATGCCCAGGTGCGCCACCATCGTGTTTGCCGCGCTGGCATTGAGCGCCGCCAGCGGCGGGTGCTGCACGAAGATTCCCACGGTCAACGCATCCGGAAGATGCTCGGCCGCCAGCTGCGGTTGACGTAGCTGCGGGTGCTGGCGTAGCCGCTGGAGTTGCCATAGCCCACACCGAAGTCGCGCTCGCGGCGCGTGTGCATGCGGTTTTGCAGTTCCTCGCGGCGTGCGCCCAGCCAGTCGGCGCGACCCACGGTGGCCGGGTCCAGGCCCATGCGGCGTGCTTCGCTTTCGCGGAAGTCGCAGAAGTCGTCGTAGGCCTCGATCTCGTGCTTCAGATCGCGCACGCACAACTCGATCATGATGGCGTCGTCGAGATAGCCGAGCACCGGTACCGAGTCGGGGATCACGTCGGCCGGATCGGCGAAGTACACCAGCGCGGTCAGCACGCGTGCGCGGTCTTCCTCCGGCAGGCTCCAGCCCTCGTCGCGCACCATGGCGATCAGGTCGTCGAGCTTGGCAAGCCGCTCGGTGACGAAATCGGGGGTGCGGGTCTTGCGTGCGGTTTCCAGCAGGGCGGTACCGGCGGCGAGGATTTCCTCCGGGCTTTTCTTGCCTGCGGCTTCTGCAGCAGAGCGCTGGGCCGTGACAAAGTGCTCGAGATCCTGATCGCTCAGATCGAACGAAACATTCAAGGGCATGACATGACCTGCGATGTGGGTGGAAAGCGCGAAAGACTAGCGAGACGCGGGCCATGGCGTCAAACGGTGCCCGACCGGCGCGCCCGATGGTTGATCGCGCCGCTTTGTTGGTCGTGACGACCGATGTGTCCCGATGGTGCGGTGGCCACGGGACATCCGCCCGGCGTGTCGTGGTTGGCATGGGCCTGCGATAATGCCGGGATGTTCCACGTCGTTCTGCATCAGCCGGAAATTCCGCCCAACACCGGCAACGCGATCCGCTTGTGCGCCAATGCCGGTGCGATCCTGCATCTGATCGAGCCCTTGGGATTCCCCATCGACCACGCACGGATGCGCCGCGCCGGGCTCGATTATCGGGAAATCATGGAATTGCGCGTGCACGCTTCGCTTGACGCCTTCTTGGAGTCGGTGCGTCCGGAGCGGTTTTTCGCTTTCTCGTCGAAGGCCGGTGTGCGCTTCGACCAGGTGCGCTATGCGCCGGGTGATGCCCTGATGTTCGGCTCGGAAACACGTGGCCTGCCCGATGTCGTGCTGGCGCGGATTCCCGAGGCGCAGCGCCTGCGCCTGCCGATGCAACCGGGCAATCGCAGCCTCAATCTTTCCAACACCGTCGCGATCGCGGTCTATGAGGCGTGGCGCCAGCAGGGTTTTGCCGGGGCGGCGGATG
>CAZTXX010000195.1:0-4534 GCA_964617405.1 uncultured Aquimonas sp.
GCGCGCTGCTGCGGCGCGAGGGGCGCGGCCTGGTTCCCACCGCCGCCGGCCAGCGTTTGGCTGACGCATCCGGCGATGCCTTTTCCCTGTTGCGCGATGCCTGCGCGCGGCTGCGTCAGGACGGCGCGCATGCCCCGCTGGTGCTGGGTTGTTCGGCCAGCGTGTTGGCGCGCTGGATGATTCCGCGCTTGGCGCAGCTCGAGGTCGCGCTGCCGACACTGCGACTGCACCTGTCGCCGCAGGAAGCTGCACCCGACGCGGCGCTCTCCGGCCTCGACGCCGCCCTCCTTCTTGCCGCCCCGCCCTGGCCCGCCTCTTGGAGCGTGCGTCGCCTCGCTCCCGAGCGCATCGGCCCCGTGCTTTCCCCGCAGCATCCCGACGCCGCGCGACTGGCCGGCGCGTCGGCCTCGGGGTTGCTGGAGGTTTCGCTCCTCCACACCACCTCGCGCCCACAGGCCTGGCCGGACTGGGCACAGCACAGCGACATCGACACGTCGGCATTGCGCATGGGCCAGGGCTTTGCCCATCTCTATTACCTGCTCGAAGCCGCCGCCGCGGGCCTGGGCGTGGCCATCGCGCCCGAGCCTCTGGTGCGCGACGACCTCGCCGCCGGGCGCCTGATCGCACCCTGGGGTTTCGTCGAAACCGACGCGCACTGGATCCTGTGCCAGCGCCGCGAACGCGGGGATGTGCGCCTGGACGCGCTGGCGAACTGGCTGCGCAAGGCACTTGCGGAAATCCCGCCGATTTCGTGGTGAATCGGCTGCGGAACCCTCCTGAATGCCGGTGCTCCATACCGGCCCAGGTGGCAGGACAAGCAGCAAAGCCAGCGCGCGTGCCGGGTCGCGGGTACCTGCATCAATCCCGCAGGAGCGCATCCGGCGCCAGCGTCCAGCAGCGCGGATTGCGTTCAAACCCCAGCCGCTCGTACCAGGCGTCCGCCGCGGGCGCCGCAATCAGGATCAGCTTGCAGCGCGGGCCAAGCTCGCCGCGCACCGCTTGCACCAGCCGCCGCCCGATGCCCTGTTGCTGCAGGCGCGAATCCACAGCCAGATCCGAGAGGTAACAAGCGTAATGAAAATCGGTCAGACAACGCGCGATGCCGACCAGCGTATCGCCATCCCATGCACTGGCCATGAGGTTGCCGTGGGCCAGCATTCCGGCAAGGCAGGCGTGGTTATGCACCGGGCGGCGCTCGCCCAGGGTCGAGGCAACGAGCAGATCCCGGAACGATTCGACGTCCAGCGGAGCGTTGATGCGGATGGAAATGGACATGGCCGGCGCCTGGAAGATCGACCGTGATTCTGGCACGGGTTCTGCCGACCGCGGGACTCCGGAATTTAGAGCATCTACTCGCCATACTGGACCGTATCGTATGATTCAAGCCCTTTTTTCGACGGAGATCCCGCCATGAGCACCGCCTTTACCCCGCCGCTGGACGACCTGCGTTTCGTGCTCGACACCCTGATCGACGTCCCTGCTGTCCAAACCCTGCCGGGCCATTCCGACACCAACCGCGAGTTGATCGACGCGGTGTTCGAGGAGGCCGGCAAGTTCGCCGCCCAGGTGCTGGCCCCGCTCAACCGCGAGGGCGACATCAAGGGCAGTCAGTGGAAAGACGGCGAGGTCACCAGTGCGCCTGGCTTCAAGGACGCCTACCGCCAGTACTGCGAGGCGGGCTGGAACGCGCTGCCCTTCCCGACCGAATGGGGTGGCCAGGGTCTTCCCAATATCGTGTCCAGCCCGGTGTCGGAGCTGGTGATGGCGGCCAACCTGTCGTTCTCGCTGTGCCCGATGCTGACCGCCGGCGCGGTGGCGGCGCTGGTGCTGGTGGGTTCGGATGAGCTCAAGCAGACCTATCTGCCCAAAATGATCGACGGCAGCTGGACCGGCACCATGAATCTGACCGAGCCCCAGGCCGGTTCGGATCTTTCCCTGGTGCGCACCCGCGCGGTGCCCGAGGGTGATCATTACCGCGTGTTCGGCCAGAAGATTTTCATCACCTGGGGCGAGCACGACATGACGGAAAACATCGTGCATCTGGTGCTGGCGCGCCTGCCGGATGCGCCCGAGGGCGTGAAGGGCATCTCGCTGTTCGTGGTGCCCAAGTTCCTGGTGAACGAAGACGGCTCGCTGGGCGCGCGCAACGACGTGCGCTGCGCCTCGATCGAGCATAAGCTCGGAATCCACGCCAGCCCGACGGCGGTGCTCAACTACGGCGAGAAGGACGGTGCCATCGGCTATCTGGTGGGCGAGGCCAACCGTGGCCTGGAGTACATGTTCATCATGATGAACGAGGCCCGCTACGCCGTCGGTGTGCAGGGCATCGCGATCAGCGAACGCGCCTATCAGCAGGCCGCCTCCTACGCGCATGAGCGCCTGCAGGGACGTGACCTCACCAACCCGCGTGGGCCGACCGCACCGATCGTGCGCCAGCCCGATGTGCGCCGCATGCTGCTGACGATGCGTGCCATCACCGAGGCCAACCGCGCCTTGTCGATGCATCTTGCGGCGCTGCTCGACCACGGCCACGCCGGCAACAAGGAGGCCCAGGCGCTGGCTGAATTGCTCGTGCCGATCCACAAGGGCTGGGCCACCGAGGCAGCCAACGAGGTCACCAGCCTCGGCGTGCAGGTGCACGGCGGCATGGGCTTCATCGAGGAAACCGGTGCCGCACAGCATCTGCGCGATGCCCGCATCACCGCGATCTACGAGGGCACCACGGCAATCCAGGCCAACGACCTGATCGGGCGCAAGATCGCGCGCGATGGCGGTGCGGCGGCCACGGCGCTCGCCGGTCAGATCCGCGCAACGATCGAGGCGCTGGATGCCAATGATCCGGATCTGGCCGTCATCCAGAGCCGCTTGGCCTCCGCACTGAAAGACTTCGCGGCCTGCGCCACCTGGGTGGCACAGAACTACATGAAGGATCCGGTCGCCGTGCACGCCGGCTCGGTGCCCTTCCTCACGCTGTCCGGACTGGTCTGCGGTGGCTGGCAGATGGCACGCATGGCGGCCGCGGCGCGGCGCCGGCTGGATGCGGGCGAGGGCGATGCCGGTTTCAACACCGCCAAGCTCAAGACCGCGCGCTTCCATGCCGACCACCTGCTGACCCGCGTTTCCGGCCTGCGCGAAGCGGTGCTGACAGGCGCAAGCGCCGTGGCGGAGTTCCCGGAAGACCGGTTCTGAGCCGATCCTGAAAGCTCCTCGCCCCGGCCCTCTCCTCCATTGCTGATGGGGGAGAGGGCGCGGAGCAAGGTCGTAGCATGGGCGAGCTCTTGGTCGTGATGGGGCCAGAGGAAGTACAGTTGCGTGTTCTTCCTGCCGCTGCCGGAGCGCACCATGATCGACCTCTACTACTGGCCCACACCCAACGGCCACAAGATCACGCTGTTCCTTGAGGAAGCCGGCCTGCCCTACACCGTGATCCCGGTGGATATCGGGGCCGGTGACCAGTTCAAGCCGGAGTTCCTGGCGATCTCGCCGAACAACAAGATGCCGGCCATCGTGGATCGCGCGCCCGCCGATGGCGCCGAGCCGCTGTCGGTATTCGAGTCCGGCGCGATCCTGCTGTACCTGGCCGAGAAGACCGGCAAGCTCATTCCCACCGAACCGCGCGCAAGGATCGAGGTGCTGGAGTGGTTGTTCTGGCAGGTCGGTGGCTTGGGTCCGATGCTGGGGCAAAACCACCATTTCGGCACCTACGCGCCGGAGAAGATTCCCTACGCGATCGAGCGCTACGAGCGCGAAACCCGTCGCCTCTACGGGGTGCTGAACACCCGACTCACCGGCCGCACCTTCATCGCGGGCGATACGCTCTCGATCGCTGATCTGGCCAGTCATCCTTGGGTTGCCTCGCACGCGCAGCAGAAGATCACGCTGGAGGACTTTCCCGAGGTGAAGCGCTGGTTCGAGGCCATCGCCGCGCGTCCGGCGGCGCAGCGCGCCTACGCTTGGAATGAAAAGATCGAGCGGGCGCCGCTGGACGATGCCCAGCGTGCCGTCCTGTTCGGCGGCGCCAAGCCCGCCTCCTGATCCGGAACCCCGTCATGCCCCTCATCCGCCTTCTTGCCGCTTGCGCCCTTGCCATGACACTTTCCAGCACCCATGCCGCCGCCCCGCAACCGCTCACCCTGGAAGCGATCAACGGCGAGGTGCCGTTGGCCGGGCCTTCGTTGATGCAGCCGAGGATTGCGCCTGATGGCAGTCGGGTGACCTTCCTGCGTGGCGGTGAAACCAGCGGCTATCGCCTGGACCTGTGGGAATACGATGTGGCCAGCGGCGAAACCCGGCGTCTGGTGGCCGCGGACGATGTGTTGCCGGGCACCGAAGCGCTGTCGGACGAGGAAAAGGCGCGCCGCGAACGTCAGCGTATCGCCGCCTATTCGGGCATCGTGGCCTACCAGTGGGCGCCGGATTCCCGCCGCTTGCTGTTCCCGCTGGGTGGCGAGCTGTACCTGTACGACCTCGGCGCCGAAGCCGGAAACGCGGTACAAAAGCTCACCTCCGGGCAAGGTTTTGCCACCGACCCCAA
>CAZTXX010000196.1:0-4474 GCA_964617405.1 uncultured Aquimonas sp.
CGCTCATATCGCGTAGATGCCCGGCAGGTTGCGGCCCTGTTCGTAGTAGTCCATGCCGAAGCCGAACACGTAGCGATCCGGCAATTCCACGCCGACATAGTCGGCCTCGATGCCCGGCACGCGACGATCGTGCCGCTTGTTGGTAAGCACCGCGATGCGGACATCGCGCGCGCCCTCGCGCAGGCAGGCATCGCGCACCGCCAGCAGCGTCTGGCCCTCGTCGAGGATGTCGTCGGCCAGCAGCACCCTGCGCCCCAGCATCGGCACCTGCGGGTGACGCAGCCAGTTGAGTCCGGCGCCGCGCGTCTTGCCGCGGTAGCGGGTGGCGTGCAGGTAATCGAACTCCAGGTCGGTCTTCATCTCCAGCGCCAGCAGCGAGGCAAACAGCATGCCGCCATGCATCACCGTCAGGAACAGTGGACGTTCGTCCACGTAGTCGGCATCGATCTGCGCCGCCATGCGCGCGATTTCACGCGTCAGCGTGGCGCGATCGAAGAGCAGGTCGGCGGTGGCGAGCGCCTCGGAGAGTTTTGGGGTGTCGGACATGGGGCAACAAGAAGTGGAGGAAGGGAGTCAGGCAGGATCCATTATGCCAAGGGCGCCGCGCGCATCAGACCAGCGGGCATCGGCCATCAGGGTTGGCCAGTCCGGTGCCGGCCTTCCGGCCAAGGTGGCCAAGGCATCGGTGCGCATGTCCTGCGGACGCATCGCAGCCAGCGCCTCGGGCACCAACGCCGGTGCACACACCAGCACGCTGTCGCAGCCGGCGTCGTAGTGGGCGTGCAGACGGGCGGCCACGCCGCCGACACCGTGGGCGGCAGCCATGCCGATGTCGTCGCTGAAGACCACGCCATCGAACTTCATCGCTCCACGCAGGTAATCGATCCAGATGCGCGAATAACCGGCCGGATCGGCGTCCATCGCCGGATAGCTGACGTGGGCCATCATCACCCCTTCGGCACCGGCGGAAAACCCGGTGCGGAAGGGCAGGAGGTCTTCGGCTTCCAGTGTTTCCAGCGGCCGTGGATCGATGGCGGTGTCGTAGTGGGTGTCTTCCAGCACCGAACCGTGGCCCGGGAAGTGCTTGAGGGTGGCAGCCATGCCGGCAGCATGCAGCCCTTGCACATAGGCGGCACTAAGGTTGGCCACCACGCCGGGGGCGAGGTGGAAGGCGCGCTCGCCGATGGCGCGGTTGCCGCGCTTCAGGTCCACCACCGGGGCAAAACTCAGATCAAGACCAATGGCGCGCATTTCCGAGGCCATCAACCAGGCATGCCGGCGCGCCAGCTCCATCGCGGCATCCGCATCGGTATCGAACAACGCACCCAGCCGTGACAGCTCCGGCAAGGCGCTGAAACCTTCACGAAAACGCTGTACCGGGCCGCCCTCCTGATCGACGCAAAGAATCAGCGGGCGCGGTGCTGCGGCGCGCAGTTCGGCGCACAGTTCAACGACCTGCTGGCGCGAGGCGAAGTTGCGGGTGAACAGGATCACCCCGCCCACCGCCGGATGGGCCACCCAGTCGCGTTCCGCAGGCTCCAGGGCGGTGCCGGAAATACCAATCACGAGCATGGGTGTTTTTCCTCCTCGCTCCAATGTGAGTAGGGGCGTTCGGTCAGGTTGAGGTTGTAGTAACGCGCCTGGTCGGTCACTTCCAAGCCAAGCCAGTCGGGCCGTTCGAAGACCTCGTCGAGGGCGGAAAGCTCGATCTCGGCCACGATCAGGCCGGCATTTTCGCCGCTGAACTCGTCGATCTCCCACAGGTGCGCACCGTGACGCACATGGTGGCGCAGTTTCTCGACGCGGCCACCCACGCAGAGCGCCAGCAGCGCTTCGGCATCGGGCAAGGGAATCGGGTATTCGAACTCCTGGCGCTGCGCGCCCAGTTCGCGTGATTTGATGTTCAGCGCCGCCGCGCCCGCGCCGATGCGTACCCGCATCGAGACATTCTGTTGCCCATCGCGCACGGCCTGGGCGGGATTCAGATAGGCCTGCGCCATGCGCTGGCTGGTTTCTACCTGCCGGCGCCAGCCATCACTGGCCAGCAGGAACTTGCGTTCGATTTCGATGGGCACCGCCGCTTCCTTCCTGGCTGGGGAATCCGTACCCCGGCGGCGCATGGTAGTGGCGTGCCGACGCGCAGCCCACCCCGAGGCTGCCGCTTTCACGCCATTCGTTGCATCATGGCACCCGTCCCCGCGTCCGGATGCCCATGTACACCACCTGCAGCCATTGCCAATCCACCCATCGCGTTTCGCGTCAAACCTTGCTGAGCGGGCGTGGCAGGATGCATTGCGAACGCTGCGGGCAGGAGTTCGATGCGCTGGAGACGCTGTCGCGCGATCCACCCGATACGACGGAAACCGCCGTATCCCCGGCGCAAGGCGCCTTGTTTCCGTTGCGGACGCCGGTCGCGGACGAATCTGCGCGCGCCGATCCGATGGTCGAGGTGCTGACGGCGCATGCCGACTTCATCGAACCGCCCGTCGCGCCGACACCGCCGGCGGACGCCACAACCAACGTGGCGGTGGATGCGGACGAGTCTTTTTTGCCCGACCTGCCAGAGCACGCCGCGGAAGAAGAATCTCCTGACGGCGAACCCTTGGAAACCGCGCACGACGAACCCGGCGACATCATCGACGCGGCGGATTTGCGCGAGGCTGACATAGAGGACGATCCGATCGACCCCGAAGAGCCCGCGACAGCCTTGGCCGACGGCGATGAGCCACCGGAACCGGTCAGCGCGCAGGACCAGGTGATGCTGGACCTGCGCAACGCGTTGGAACTGGCGCTGGAAGCGCCCACCCCGAGTTTCATCCCGGCTCCCGCGCTGGCTCCGGTGCAAAACGGGCGGCGCTGGATCGGCGCAGTCGCGATTGCCGCGCTGCTGGCCCTTCTTGGCGCGCAGTCGGTACTGGCCGAACGCGCGCGTCTTGCCGCCGATGCGCAATGGCGGCCGTGGCTGGAACGCGCTTGCCGGGCGCTGCATTGCACACTGCCACCGTGGCGCGAGCCTGCGGCCATGCAGATCCTTTCGCGCGATGTGCGCCCGCATCCTTCGATGGAAGGCGCGCTGGTCATCGGCGCCAGCTTCCGCAACGATGCGCGCTGGCCGCAGCCTTGGCCACAACTCGACCTGACGCTGTCGGACATCAACGGCCAGCCCATCGCGCGCCGCCGTTTTGCCGCCGCGGATTATCTGGGCCACCTGCAGGCCGCACCCCTGATCCAGCCCGGCCAGAGCGCCAGCATCGCGCTCGAAGTGCGCGACCCCGGCAAGCAGGCGGTGGCTTTCGAATTCGAGTTCCGCTGAGTCCCGGGCGCACTGCTGCTACAATTTCGTGCTTCCTGCGGCAGGCGCCAACCGCCCGCCGTCGCGACACCCGGAGTTTCCCCGTGACCACCTCGTTCCCCAACTTCGCACCGGAGGCCGGCGAGACCGCGCCTGCCACCCTGCGCGAAGTGGTTGCCCGCTCGGTGCGCCGCTACCTGCACGACCTGCAAGATCACCAGGCCGACGACCTCTACGAGGTGGTGCTGCGCGAAATCGAACTGCCGCTGCTGTGTGAAGTGATGCGCCACCACGAGGGCAACCAGAGCCGTGCCGCCGCCACGCTCGGGCTCAACCGCGCCACCTTGCGCAAGAAGCTGCGCAGCTACGGCATCTGCTGATTTCCCCACGCTCCGCCGCAGCGGAGCTTCCCCTGTTTCCGTCGAGACTTTCGCCCATGACTTCCTCCGATGCCCTGCCCGTCACCGTGCGGCGCGCGCTGCTTTCCGTTTCCGACAAGACCGGCCTGATCGAACTTGCGCGCGCGCTGGCGGCGCGCGGCGTCGAGCTCATCTCCACTGGCGGCAGCGCCAAGGCGATCCGCGATGCCGGGCTTGTGGTGCGCGACGTGGCCGAGCTGACCGGTTTCCCGGAGATCATGGATGGGCGCGTCAAAACCCTGCATCCCAAGGTGCACGGAGGCCTGCTCGGCCGGCGCGGCACCGACGATGCGGTGATGGCCGAGCACGGCATCGAGTCCATCGACCTGCTGGTGCTCAACCTCTATCCCTTCGAAAAGGTGTCGGCCGATCCGAACGCGCGCTTCACCGACATCATCGAGAACATCGATATCGGCGGGCCGGCGATGCTGCGCGCGGCCGCCAAGAACTTCGCCCACGTCGCGGTGGCGACCGATCCCGCGCAGTACGCCGACCTCATCGCCGAGCTGGAAGGCAACGGCGGCGCGCTTTCGGCGCAGACGCGCTTCGCGCTGGCCGTGGCCGCGTTCAACCGCGTGGCGCAGTACGACGCGCGCATCTCCGACGTGCTCTCATCCGTTTGTGTGGAGCCATCCACGGAAGCCGCACCCGCACGCCATTTGTTCCCGGGGCAGGCCAACGGCAGTTTCATCAAGGTGATGGACCTGCGCTACGGCGAGAACCCGCACCAGCAGGCCGCCTTCTACCGCGACCTGCATCCGGC
>CAZTXX010000197.1:0-4468 GCA_964617405.1 uncultured Aquimonas sp.
CTGGATCGCACCGTGCCGCAAGGCACGCCTGTGCTGCTGGCCGATGATGCTTCACCCGATCCGGACGTCGCCCGGCTGCTCGCGCGGTATGCGGCGCAAAGCAGGTTGCAGGTCACCTTGGTGCGACGTGAATACAATCTCGGTTTCGTCGGCAACGTCAATCGCGCCTTCGCCGAAACCGCGCCGCACGACGTGATCCTGCTCAACTCCGACACCGTGCCCGCACCCGGCTGGTATCAGGCCATGGTGGCTTGTGCCGCATCCGATGGGCGCATCGGTACCATCACGCCCTGGTCCAACAATGCCGAGATCTGCTCGTTTCCCGACCTGTGTCGCGCGGCGGAACTTCCCGATGAGGCACAGGCCACACGGATCGCCGCCGCGACGCGTACCGTGGGGGCACCGGCTTATCCCGAGTTGCCCACCGGTGTGGGCTTTTGCATGTACGTGCGACGCGCCATGCTCGATGCGGTCGGCGATTTCGACGAGGCCACCTTCGGGCGCGGCTATGGCGAGGAAAACGACCTGTGTCGGCGTGCCGCGGGGCATGGCTGGCGCAACGTGCTGTGCGACGATGCCTATGTCGCCCATCGCGGCGGCGCCTCGTTCGGCCCCACCGGCCATCACCCGGGCGGCGAGAACCTCGCCCGTCTGGTGGCGCGCTATCCACACTACAATGCGCTGGTGGCCGAGTTCATCCTTCACGATCCCCTCGCGCCGCTGCGCGCACGCATTGCCAACGCGCTGGCGGGCACGCCGACGCCGGTGCGCGAAGAGGTGATCATCCAACGCGAGCTGTTTCCTGATCCATGACCACCCCGAGCCCCGCCCTGGAGTTCACCGGAGAGCGCTTCACGCCCGAGTGCGTTCGCGAAATCTGGTACGAGCACATGCACCGCTACGCCTTCGCCAGCCCATTGGCGCGTGGTCTGCGGGTATTGGATGCCGCCTGCGGCGAAGGCTATGGCTCCGCGCTGATGGCCGAAAGTGCCGCCAGCGTGCTGGGCGTGGATATTTCCCCGCAAGCCGTGGCGCATGCGCGCCAGCGTTATGGCGGGCGCGACAACCTGCGCTTTGAAATGGGGGATGCGACGGCGCTGGATGCGCTGCCGGACGCGAGTTTCGACCTGATCGTCAGCTTCGAGACCTTGGAGCACGTCGAGGCCCAGGAGCGCATGCTCGATGGCTTCGTGCGGCTGCTCAAGCCCGATGGCCTGCTGCTGGTGTCCACGCCCGACAAGCACAACTACACCGAGCTGACCGGTGTGGTGAACGAATTCCACGTGCGCGAACTGTATCGTGACGAGTTCGAGGCGATGCTGGCTGCGCGTTTTGGCGCGGTGCGCCTGTTCGGGCAGAAACTGCTGTTCCAGTCCGCACTGTGGGACGTGACGGATACCGTCATCCGCACCACATGGAGCGCCGCGACTCTGCGCACGGACGGCAGCCTGAGCCAGGCCCCCGACTACCCGCCGCTGTATTACATCGCGGCCTGTAGCGCATCGGCTGAAAAACTCGCCGCGTTGCCATCGCTGGCACTTTTCGGCGATGCCGCGGAAAGCGTCTACAGCCACTACAACGACGAAGTGCGCCGACATATCGCGGCCGGCCTTCGCCTGCAGGAACTGGAAGCCGAACTGGCGCGGGAAAAGGCGCGCTGCGCGGCGCTGGAAGCGCGCCTGGCTGATCGTTCCTGACAACGCGTCCGCGTCGAGCCGTTCCGCGGGACACCCGCGGCAATGACGGCGCGGGGGCGCCAAACCTTTCCCGGAATCAGATGCCGCGCGCCTGGTTCCCTACCTCATCGATACCGCGAGCCTGAATGATGTCCAATCCGCCTGCCGCCACTCTTTCCGACGATCCCGCCACCCTGTATGCCGCCGCCGAAGGTCGGATGGCACCGTTGGGGGCGGAGGAAGCCGTGTTCTTCCATGCCGCCACCGGCCGCAGCCAGGTGATGACACGCGATGTCGCGCAGGCCTTCGGCTTGTGCCAGCCGTTCCTGACGCTCGATGCGCACGTGGCGCGCATCATCCAGTCGCTGCCCGCGTTGAAGGGTCAGGATGGCGCGGTGCGCAAGGTGCTGGGCATGTTCGTCGCCAATGGCCTGATGCATACGGACCAGCAGTTCATCGCGCGATTCGTGGCGGGTGAAGAGCGGGAGCAAGCCCCGGTTTCCGGTGTGTATCTGCTGGCCCCGGCGCAAACCGAGGGGCTTGCCGCCGCGCTGGCTGCCTTGCGCACGCACGCCGGACGTTTTGCATTGGCCTGGCCGGTGCACGTGGTCGATACCGATGATCACGTCGACGCGCAAGCACGCGCCGCCCTGGTCGCCGAGTTCGCGCAGGCCACCGCTGCGAACGTCTCCCATGTGAGGCGCGAGACGGCCGTGCGCATCGTCGATGAGCTGGCGCAAGCCCTGCCGGCCCATTCCGACGCCTTGCGGGCAATCCTGCCGCCGCAGGCGCAAGGCGGTGCGGCGATGCGCAACCTGGTTGCCCTGCTGGCTGCCGGCAGCCGTCACCTGGTGCTCGATGACGAAGCGCTGCTGCCCTTGCTGCGCCATCCGGAGTTCGCCGCCGGCCTGCACGTCGATACCCGCGGCTACGCGATGCGCAGCTTCGACACGCCGGAAAAGGCGCGGGACGTGGGCGGCACCCTGGACGCCGATCCGTTGGCCGCGCACCTGGATGCCTGTGGGCTCACCTTGGGCGATGTGCTGGCACGCCAGCGTGAGGCACAGCTCACGCGCGACAGTCTGCAAGGCGTGGTTCCGGCGCGTGTGCCCTGGCTGCGGGCGGATCGGCGCGTGGCGTTCACCGGAGTAGGGCGCTTGGGACGCTTCGCGCTGTCCGATCCCAGCCTGCCCTTCCAGCTTGGGCCGGTGGAACGCGCCGGCCTCACCGCCACGCGCGAGGCTTATCTCGACAATTACCGCTCGCCGGCTCTCTGGGCGGGCCTGAGCAGCTTCGGCGTGGGGCAGGGCGAGCGGCTGATGCCGCTGGCGTTCGACGGCAGCGAGCTGATTCCCTGCACCTTGCCCGGTGCGGTCAAGGCGGTCGAGTTGCAGGTCGAACTGTTGCGTCTGGCGCGTCCCGATGCGGTGGATTTCGATTTCCCCGATGCGCTGGTCCAGCGCGTTCCCGGCACCGGCGCGGATGATGCCTTGGGTCGACCCGATACCGGCAAGTGCCTCGCCGGGTTTGCCGCCTTCGTGGCGCAGGATCTCCAGGGCGCGGACGCGGCGACACGTCTGGCGGTGATGGCGGCCAAGCTGGATGATCTGGCAGCGGCCTCCGACCACCGCGTGGAAACCTATCTGGCCGAATACCTCGCCTATCACCGCTCCAGCATCATCGAGCGCATGCAGCAGATGATGGCCTCGGAGGCTTCGCCACCGATCTACTGGGCCGCCGACCTGCGCTCTGCCGTCGAGTCACAGGCGAAGGCGCTGGTGAATGGCGAAACCCCGCGTCTCCAGGGCTGGCCGTCGGAGCTGGATGCCGCCGGTTGCGTGGCGCGCTTTCGCAGCGAACTGCGAACGCTTGCCGCCGGGCTGCAGGCTTGGCCGGCGGCCTGGGAACTGGCGCGCGCACGTTCCGCAATCTGGCGCGGCTGAGCCGGGAAACCGTGGGCAACCACAGCCAGCCCGAAACGGTGCAAGTAACCGCCGTCGTGGTCAGCCACGACAGCGGCGCCGACCTGCACGCCTGCGTGGCCGACTTGTTGGCGCAGGATGTGCCGGTGCAGGTGGTGGTGGTGGACAACGCCTCGCGTGACGGGGCACCGGATGGCTTGGTGCGCGATGCGCGGCTGGAAATCCTGCGCAATGCGGACAATCCGGGCTTTGGCACGGCCTGCAACCAGGGTGCGCAGCGTGCACGTGGTGCGTGGTTGTTGTTCGTCAATCCCGATTGTCGGCTGGCGCCGGATGCCGCCTCGCGCTTGTGCGCGCAGCTGGATCGCCACCCCGACATCGGCCTTTTGGGTGCCTGGCTGGTGAACCGCGATGGCAGCCCGCAAGCGGCCGCACAACGTCGCACGCCGCTGCCCGGGCGCGCCATCGCGCAGGCGCTCGGCTTGCGCGCGACGGTGGAAGGGCACCCTGGCGCATCGCTGGGCGATGGCCTGCTGGAGGTGGAAGCGACCTCCGGCGCGCTGATGCTGATGCCGCGCACCCTGTTCGAGTCCATGGGTGGCTTCGATCCGGCCTACGTGTTGCATTGCGAGGACCTTGACCTGTGCCGGCGCGTGCTCCTCGCCGGTCGGCGCGTCGCGGTGGCCACCGATGTACGCGTCACCCATCTCAAGGGCACCTCCAGCCGCGCGCGCCCGGTCTGGGTGGAATGGCAGAAGCATCGCGGCATGTGGCGCTACTTCCGCAAATTCGATGCGCCCACCAGTCCGTGGTGGTTGCGTGGTCTGGTGCCGCTGGGCTTGGTGGCACACTTTCCGCTGGCGGCCACGC
>CAZTXX010000198.1:0-4466 GCA_964617405.1 uncultured Aquimonas sp.
ATTCGCGAAGGCGGCCGTACCGTCGGCGCCGGCGTGGTGGCCAAGGTCATCAAGTAATAACGCCGGGAATCGGGAATCGGGAATCGGAAGAGCCGGCGCGGCGCGCCACTTGTTTCAACCATTCCCCATTCCCCATTCCCGATTCCTGTAATTGAACGCCAGTAGCTCAATTGGCAGAGCAGCGGTCTCCAAAACCGCAGGTTGGGGGTTCGAGTCCCTCCTGGCGTGCCACTTCGTGAAAAGCTCCGGATGAATGTGAAGGCTGAAAATCACGAATCGCCGCAGGCCGGGGATGTCGTCAAGTATGTGGTCGCTGCCCTTCTCGTGGTGGCCGGCCTGGTGGGTTTCTACTGGTTTGAAACCTGGGCGACACCTCTGCGCGCCTTGTTGCCGATACTCGGCCTGGTCGCCGGCGGGCTGGTGTTCGGCTTGACCGCCAAGGGGCGCATGGCGCTGGAGTACTTCGGCGAGGCGCGTTTCGAGTTGCGCAAGGTGATCTGGCCGACGCGCCAGGAGACCGTGCGCACCACGATCATGGTCATGATCGTGGTGGTCATCATTAGCCTGCTGCTGGCGACCATGGACTTCTTCATCTCGGGCGGCATCCGCCTCCTGTTGCGGATCTGACGGGGACGATGATGGCCAAGCGTTGGTACGTGGTTCACGCCTATTCCGGATTCGAGCACCAGGTCGCTCGCGCGTTGCGCGAACGCGTTGCGCGGGCCGGGATGGAAGATCGCTTCGGCGATGTACTGGTCCCCACCGAGGAAGTGGTGGAGATGCGTGGCGGGCAGAAGCGCAAGTCCGAGCGCAAGTTCTTCCCCGGCTATGTGCTGGTCCAGATCGAGACCAGTGGCGAAGGTGGCGGCCTGCGCATCGATGACGAGAGCTGGCACCTGGTGAAGGAGACTTCCAAGGTCATGGGCTTCATCGGTGGCACCGCGGATCGTCCCCTGCCGATCAAGGACAGCGAAGCCGATGTGATCCTGCAACGTGTGCAGGATGGCGTCGAGAAGCCGCGTCCCAAGGTGCTGTTCGAGCCTGGCGAAATGGTGCGGGTGATCGACGGCCCGTTCAACGACTTCAACGGCACCGTCGAGGAAGTCAACTACGACAAGAGCCGCCTGCGCGTGGCGGTACTGATTTTCGGTCGTTCCACTCCCGTCGAACTCGAGTTCGGCCAGGTGGAGAAGGCCTGAAGGGCTGTGATTGGTAATTCGTGATTGGTGATTCGTGAAAGTGCAGGAGCGTCGCTGCTCTTGATCTTTCGAATCACCAATTGCGAATCACGAATCACGAAATTCAGCAACAGCGAGGAGCCTTCACCGGCGTTCGCACTCGCGGGAGAACAACAATGGCAAAGAAAGTTGTCGGTTACATCAAGCTGCAGGTGAAGGCCGGTCAGGCCAACCCCAGCCCGCCCATCGGTCCTGCGCTGGGTCAGCGCGGCCTCAACATCATGGAGTTCTGCAAGGCCTTCAACGCCGCCACGCAGAAGCTCGAGCCGGGGCTGCCGATTCCGGTGGTCATCACGGCCTATTCGGATCGCAGCTTCACCTTCATCACCAAGACGCCCCCGGCAACGGTGCTGTTGAAGAAGGCGACCGGCGTGCAGTCGGGCTCCAAGCGTCCGAACACGGAGAAAGTGGGCAAGGTCACCCGTGCCCAGCTCGAAGAGATCGCCAAGGCCAAGGAGCCCGATCTCACCGCCGCCTCGCTGGATGCCGCCGTGCGAACCATCGCCGGCAGTGCGCGCAGCATGGGCCTGAGTGTGGAGGGTTAAGCCATGGCAAAGATCAGCAAGCGATTCAAGGCCCTGAACGAAACCGTCGTTCCGGGCAAGGCCTATCCGCTGGATGAGGCGCTGAAGATCCTCAAGGACAACAGCAAGGTGAAGTTCGTCGAGTCGATCGACGTCGCCGTGCGTCTGGGCGTGGATGCCCGCAAGTCCGACCAGCAGGTGCGCGGCTCCACCGTGCTGCCGGCCGGTACCGGCAAGAGCGTGCGCGTGGCGGTGTTCTGCCCGGCGGGCGCCAAGGCCGATGAGGCACTGGCGGCCGGCGCCGACGTGGTGGGCATGGACGATCTGGCCGAGAAGATGCAGGCCGGCGATCTCAACTACGACGTGGTCATCGCCACCCCCGACGCGATGCGCGTGGTTGGCAAGCTCGGTACCGTGCTGGGCCCGCGCGGCCTGATGCCCAACCCCAAGGTGGGCACGGTTTCGCCGGATGCGGCGCAGGCGGTGCGCAATGCCAAGGCGGGTCAGGTGCGTTACCGCACCGACAAGGCCGGCATCATCCACTGCACCATCGGCAAGGCCAGTTTCGAGGCCGAAGCGCTCAAGGACAACCTCCACGCGCTGCTGTCCGATCTCATCAAGGCCAAGCCGGCGACCTCCAAGGGTCAGTATCTGCAGAAGATTTCCCTGTCCAGCACGATGGGCAAGGGCGTCATCGTGGATCAGTCGAGCCTCGCGCTGGCGAGGTGAGGACAGGATGTCGTCATCCCGGGCGGCGCATGGGCGTGCGCTGATCCGGGGTCCGGTATCAACAGGGGCGGTTTGCCGCCCGACAAGTTTTGAAGGCCCCCGTCGCGATTGTGGCGGGGCGCCGTCAAAGACCGCAGGCGCCAGCCACTCGTCCGATTGCGGGCGGTGGCGAACTTAATCGGACAGTGTCCGGCCTGCGTAGATGGTGTCGCTTTCTGGAGTTTTTCCAGGTCTCACGGGTTTCGGGTTTTCCCGTCGCCCGCTCAAGCCAGGTCCAGTACGGCCACCAGGGAATGCCTCGTGCATTCCCGGCATCCAGGGAAGGATGCCGACAAGGACCGCGCGCGGCAGGAGCCGCAAGCGGAGTTCACTAGGAGGAGTGCTATGGCTCTCAATCTGTCCCAGAAGAAAGAAGTCGTTGCCGAGCTGGCCGACGTCGCCGCCAAGGCCCACTCCCTGATCGCAGCCGAATACGCGGGCACCACGGTCGAGCAGATGACCGCGATGCGCAAGAAGGCACGTGAAACCGGTGTGTTCCTGAAAGTTGTCAAGAACACCCTGGCCTCGCGCGCCGTGGCGGGTACCGAATACGAGTGCGTCCAGGACGCGCTGGTCGGCCCGCTGCTTTACGCGTTTTCGACCGAGGAGCCCGGCGCCGCCGGTCGCCTGATCAAGGAATTCGCCAAGGGCAACGACAAGTTGCAGCCCAAGCTCGTCGCCATGGGTGGCCAGTTGTATCCGGCCAGCCACGTCGAAGTGCTGGCTTCGCTGCCGACCCGTGAACAGGCGCTGGCCATGCTGGCCCGTGTGCTGGCGGAACCCGCCGCGATGTTCGCCCGCGCCGTCAAGGCCGTGGCCGATCAGCAGGGTGGTGGCGAAGAGGCTCCGGCGGAAGCCGCGGCCGAAACGGCTTGATTCAATATTGCAGTGCTTCGTGCGCTGCCCAACGATAAAACTCCAGAGGTAATAACCATGTCCCTTTCCAACGAGCAGATCGTCGAAGCCGTTGCCCAGAAGACCCTTCTTGAGGTGATGGAGCTGGTCAAGGCGATCGAAGAGAAGTTCGGCGTCTCCGCCGCCGCCCCTGTCGCCGTGGCCGCTGGCCCGGCCGCTGCTGCCGGTCCGGTCGAAGAGCAGACCGAGTTCACCATCGTGCTGAAGTCCGCCGGTGAGAAGAAGGTCGAGGTCATCAAGGCTGTTCGCGGTATCACCGGCCTGGGCCTGAAGGAAGCCAAGGATCTCACCGAGGCCGGTGGCATCCTCAAGGAAGGCGTCAGCAAGGAAGATGCAGAGAAGGCCAAGAAGGATCTCGAAGCCGCTGGCGCGACTGTCGAAGTCAAGTAATCGCGGAATGTCGTCATCCTGGCCAGTACGGGAATGACGAGCCAAAGCCTGGGGGCGAAAGCCCCCGGGCTTTGGTCGTTGCGGAGCTTGGGAATGGAGAATGGGGAATCACGAATCGGGCAACAGGCATTTGACCCGATTCGTGATTCCCGATTCCCGATTCCCGTTTTACACACTTGAGGGGTTCGCCCCTCTCAACGCAAGGGTGGTAAGCCGACCATGAGCTACTCGTTCACTGAAAAGAAGCGGATCCGCAAGGACTTCAGCAAGCGCCCCTCGATCCTGGGCGTGCCCTACCTGCTGGAAATCCAGGTGGATTCCTATCGCGAGTTCCTCCAGGAACACGTGGCTCCCGCGCAGCGCAGCGAGCACGGTCTGCATGCCGCGCTGAAGTCGGTTTTCCCGATCGTGAGCTACAACGGCCATGCCGCACTCGAATACGCCAGTTACAAGCTCGGCGAGCCCCCTTTCGACGAGCGCGAGTGCCGCAATCGCGGGCTGACCTATGCCGCGCCGCTGCGCGTGACGGTGCGACTGGTCATCTACGACCGCGACAGCCCGGCCTCCAACAAGGCCATCAAGTACGTGAAGGAGCAGGAGGTCTACATGGGCGAAATGCCGCTCATGACCG
>CAZTXX010000199.1:0-4399 GCA_964617405.1 uncultured Aquimonas sp.
CGGCGGCGTTTGCCACAGGCGGCCGGCCTTCCAGAGCCCGCCAACGGTCTCGACATAGCGCCTCGACCAAGGTCTAAGCCTGTGACAGGCAAGGAAATGCCCGGTTCGGAGTACCCTTGGAGTTCGAGGTCTTTCCATCCCAAAGCAGCCAGAAGAGGTGCACCCATGAACCAGGAACGTATCTTTGCCGCATCGCCGGAGTTCGCCGCCAAGGCCAACATCTCGCCCGACGAGTACCGCCGCATGTACCGCGAGTCCATCGAGGACCCGGAAGGCTTCTGGGCCGGCGTTGCCAAGCGGCTCGACTGGTTCCGATTCCCCTCGAAGATCAAGGACGTCTCCTTCAAGGCCGAAGATCTCCATGTGCGCTGGTTCGAGGATGGTCAGCTCAACGTCTCGGTGAACTGCCTGGATCGGCATCTGGAATCGCGTGGCGACAAGACCGCGATCATCTGGGAAGGCGATGATCCATCCAAGTCCGAGCGCATCAGCTACCGCGATCTGCACGCCCGGGTATGCCGCTTCGCCAACGCGCTTCGCAACCTCGGCGTGAAGAAGGGCGACTTCGTGGTGATCTACCTGCCGATGATTCCGGAGGCGGCCGTGGCGATGCTCGCCTGCGCACGCGTGGGCGCGCCGCATTGCGTGGTATTCGGCGGGTTCTCACCCGACTCGCTTGGCACGCGCATCGCCGATTGCAGCCCCAAGGTGATCATCACCGCCGACGAGGGACTGCGCGGCGGCCGCCCGGTGGCGCTCAAGACGAACGTGGACAAGGCGCTGCAGCGTGCCGATACCGCGTCGGTGGAAACCGTGGTCGTGGTGCGCCACACCGGCAATCCGGTGAACATGCAGTCGCCGCGCGACCGCTGGTACGACACCCTGATTGAAGGTCAACCGGCCACCTGCGAACCGGAGGTCATGAACGCGGAGGATCCGCTTTTCATCCTTCACACCTCCGGCTCCACCGGCAAACCCAAGGGCGTGCTGCACACCACGGGCGGCTACCTGCTGCATACCTCGTTCTCGCATGAGGTCATTTTCGACCTCAAGGAGGAGGATGTTTACTGGTGTACCGCCGATGTGGGCTGGGTCACCGGACACAGCTACATCGTATACGGGCCGTTGGCCAACGGTGCCACTTCGGTGATCTTCGAAGGTGTGCCGAACTACCCGGACTTCAGCCGCTTCTGGAACGTGGTGGACAAGCATCAGGTCACGATCTTCTATACCGCGCCCACCGCGATCCGCGCGCTGATGCGCGAAGGCGAGGAGCCGGTGAAGAAGGCCTCTCGTGCCAGCCTGCGCCTGCTCGGCAGCGTGGGCGAGCCGATCAACCCGGAAGCCTGGGAGTGGTACCACCGCGTGGTGGGCGAAGGTCGCTGCCCGATCGTCGACACCTGGTGGCAAACCGAGAACGGCGGCATCCTGATCTCGGCCATCCCCGGCGCGATTCCACAAAAGCCCGGATCGGCCACCCTGCCCTTCTTCGGTGTACGCCCGGCCATCGTGGACAACGAAGGCAACATTCTGGAAGGCGTGACCGAGGGCAACCTCGTCATCCTGGATTCCTGGCCGGGGCAGTTCCGCACCGTGTTCGGCGACCCGAAACGCTACAAGGACTACTTCACCACCTACCCGGGCACTTATTTCAGTGGTGACGGCTGCCGTCGCGATGCCGATGGCTACTACTGGATCACCGGGCGCGTGGATGACGTGATCAACGTCTCCGGACATCGCATGGGCACGGCGGAGGTGGAAAGCGCGCTGGTCGCTCACCCGAAGGTCGCCGAGGCCGCCGTGGTCGGCTTCCCGCACGACATCAAGGGCCAGGGCATCTACGCCTACGTCACACTCAATGCCGGCGAGGAGCCCAGCGAGGAGCTGCGCAAGGAGCTGGTGGCGTGGGTACGCAAGGAAATCGGCCCGATCGCCACGCCCGACCACCTGCAATGGGCCGCCGCCATGCCCAAGACCCGCTCGGGCAAGATCATGCGCCGCATCCTTCGCAAGATCGCGGAGAACGCGCCGGAGCAGCTTGGCGACACCACGACCCTCGCCGACCCGAGCGTGGTCGACAAGCTGGTCAGCGAGCGATTGGTTCGCTGATTCACCCGCGTGCGGGGCATTTGACAATCCGTCGGTCGAGGCCGCAGTCCAAACCTGCGACCTCGACCACGATGGAAACCGGGGATGACTGGCGATGCGGCGTCGGCCAAACGGCTGAGTGCGGGCAAGTCGACTCGTGCGCACGGCTCGCGCGTGTTTTGTAGCTGCCGAGCTTGCTCGGCAGTGTGCGGAGCAAGCTCCGCACCTACGACGACCTTCCTTGTGCGGAGCAACTTCCGCACCAAACGGAGCAAATCCGGCACCTGTGACGCGTCCGCCGGAGCGTGGAAGTGCGGATGCCATGAAGCTCCGTTGTAGGCTGATGCCGATGCAGGCAGAAGCAAATTTGCGCGTTCGCCGGTACGATCTGCACGGGGCAAGTGCCCTGCGGCCGGGCTGGCCAGTCGATTCGTCGAACCGCCAGCCTGCCGACGCGAGTGCGATGTGACGGGGACTCCTGGTGGAACAGGCGGGCTGATGAGCGAAACCATCGTTTATCCGCGCAATGCGTTGCGCCGGTCGTGCGGCGAGGCCGTGCGCGCATGACACTCAACATATTGCTGGTGCTGGCGGTGACGCTCGGCGCGGTAACCCTGTTCGCCACGGAAAAGATCCGCATGGACGTTGTGGCCATCCTGCTGGTGGCCGTGCTCACCCTGCTGGGCCTCATCAACACCGAGCAGGCGCTCAGCGGTTTCAGCAACCAGGCCACCATCACGGTGGCGGCGATGTTCGTGCTGGCGGCCGGGCTGCGCAACAGTGGCGCGCTTTCCGGGCTGGGGCGCGCCCTGGGCCGGGTCAGCTCACCCACAATGTTCCTGCTTGTGTTGTTCGTCGTGCTGGCCCTCGTGGCGCCGTTCGTGAACAACACCGCGATCGTCGCGGTGTTCATGCCACTCATCCTCACGGCCACCGCCCGCATCGGCATGCCGGCCTCCAAGGCGCTGATTCCCCTGTCCTACATGTCGCAGATCGCCGGGGTCTGCACGCTCGTTGGCACCTCGTCGAACCTGCTGGTGGACGCGATCGCGCGTGACCTCGGCCATCGCGGCTTCAGCATGTTCGAGTTCACCGCGCTGGGCGCGGTGTGCTTCATTGCCGGCGGGCTGTACCTGCTGACCGTGGGCCGCTGGCTGTTGCCCGACATTCACCCCGACACACTCGACGATGAAGGCCAGCGTGGCAAATACATCACCGAACTGCGCGTGATGGGAGGCTCGTCGCTGGTCGGCACCTCGGTCGACCAGCAGCGCCTTGCCGCACGCTTCGAAGTGTTCGTGCTGGAACTGCTGCGTGACGGCAAGAAGGTCTGGTCGCCGCGCTCGCAGACCCTGCAGGAAGGCGACGTACTGCTCGCGCGTGGCGACTGGCCAAAGCTGGAAGCGCTGAAGGAAGAAGTGGGGCTGGAAATCGAACCGGAATTCAAATTCGGCTCACGGCAAACCAAGGACACCAGCCCGATTCTCACCGAGGTGATGATTGCTCCCAACTCGCGCCTGGAAGGACTGACCCTGGCCACACTCGACCGCCTCTGGCGCCGCAGCGTGACCGTGCTGGCGATCCAGCGCCGCGGGCAGGTTTTGCGCGAAAAGATCAAGGACGTGAGCTTCAACGTCGGCGACATCCTGCTGATGATCGTACCCGAGGCGGAAATGTCGACGCTGCGCAGGCACAAGGGCGTGATCCTGCTCTCCAAGCGTGAGGCCAGCAAGCCGCCGGGCTGGCGCGCGACATTCGCGCTGGTCACGATGGCCCTGGTGATCGGCGTCTCCGCGCTCGGCTGGCTGCCCATCGCACTCAGCTCGATGGTGGGTGCCGCCGCGATGGTGATGGCTGGCTGCCTCAGCGGGGAAGAAGCCTACGATTCGGTGGACTGGCGCATCATCATTCTTCTGGCCGGCCTGTTGCCACTCGGTGTGGCGATGAGCTCCACGGGCGCAGCGGAATTCCTGGTGCGCAACCTGCTGGGACTGGTGCAAGGCTTCGGCCCATGGGTGGTGCTGGCCGTGCTGTACCTGACGGCGTTGGTGCTTTCGGAGGTCATGAGCCACGCGGCGGCGGCGGTCATCCTCACCCCCATCGGCATGTCCACTGCCCACTTGATGGGGGTGGACGCCACTCCCTTTCTGATCGCCGTCACCTTTGCCGCCGGCACCAGCTTCGCCACGCCAGTGGGCTACCAGACCAACACCATGGTCTACAACGCCGGCGGCTACCGTTTTGTGGACTTCATGAAGGTGGGCTTGCCGCTGAACCTGATCTTCTGGGTGATCGGCATCGTCATGATCCC
>CAZTXX010000200.1:0-4392 GCA_964617405.1 uncultured Aquimonas sp.
CCGCGACCCTCGGAATCACAATCCGATGCTCTAACCAACTGAGCTACATCCACCACTGAAAACTGACCGCGCTCCGTGTCCGTCCATGGAGCGCATTCCGTTCGGCATCCGTGCCTCACCGACAACCTACATGGCGCGCCCGACAGGAATCGAACCTGTAACCCCCGGCTTAGAAGGCCGGTGCTCTATCCGGTTGAGCTACGGGCGCATCCGAAGATGATAACGCAGCGCCGGAACAGAACAGGGTTCAGGGTCCGTTTCGTCCATGGTCGGGGCAGAGGGATTCGAACTCTCGACATCCAGCTCCCAAAGCTGGCGCTCTACCAGGCTGAGCTATACCCCGATCGGGTCATGGGCACGACACGAAAACGCCCTTGAGGGCCGCGCATCTTACGCAGCGCGCGCGGATCAGTCAATCGAACCGGTGCTGCGGACTCCGCCTGCGGACAGGCTTGCCACCGCCCTGCCCGCCTTGCCTGACACCGATATCAAAACTCGTAGGCGAGCGAGAGCACGGTGCGCGAACCGGCCAGGTTGCGCTCGCCCAGCGACTCGGCCAGGGTGTCGTTGTAGCCGGAGGTGTTGATATGGCTCAGCTTGGCGGCGATGGGGCCGAAGCTGCGCGAGAGCGAGACTTCGTAATCGTTGTAGGCACCGCCCAGTTCGCTGCCGATGTCATAGCGCCCAACGGCGGCACCCAGCGCGAAGCCGGAATCCCCGAGATCCCAGTTGCCCGCCAGACCCAGGTACAGGCCCTCATGGCCAAGGTTCACCGCATCGTCGGACCAGGTGACCGTGGCCACATAGTTCTCGCCCAGTTCGAATTCGGCGGTGAACTCGTTGAAGTCCTGATCGAAATCGGTCTTGGAGCCGGGATAGAAGGTGCGGGTGTAATCGAGGTTCAGCGTCACACTCTCGCCCAGCTCGAAGCTCCAGCCAAGGTAAAGATTGGCTTCGTAGCTGATGCCATCGTCCCAGTCCTCGCCCGGCGGCACGAAATCCACACCCCAGAACTCGCCACCGGCGAAAAACCCGGACTCGTGCGCGGTTTCCAGCACCAGGTGCCAGGTCGGGTCTTCCTGGCTCTGGGATACCCCGTGCCAGACGTAATCGCTGGCCACGCCGACCTCGCCACTCAAGGACCAGGATGCATCCTGCGCAAACGCGGGAGCGACGGCGAACGCAAGCGCTGCGGCGGCAGCAAGGCGGGAAAGGGGCGACATCGGGGGTTCTCCGGCGGGGTTGGGTGTGTAAAAACGCGGCTACATTACCGAAGGAACCGACGCGACAGAAGCACCTGTGCAATCAACGCCGGCCCGCGCGTCCACGGTGTGCGGCGTGTCGCGCCGTGCGACCTTCAATCCGCCTCGCCCAGTTCGCGCAGCAGCCAGGCCCGCGCGATACGCCACTCGCGCTGCACGGTGCGCACCGAAACCTCCAGGGTTTCGGCTGTTTCTTCCTGCGACAGGCCGGCGAAGAAGCGCAGCTCGACGATGCGCGCCTGGCGCGGGTCGAGCCGTTCCAGGGTATCCAGGGCCTGGTCCAGCGCCTCGGGCTGCTCGTCGATGGGAAGCTCCTCGCCGATGCGCGTCAGGGTGACGGGTTCGACCAGCCCCTGCCGCCAACGCGCCTGGCGCTGCCTGGCGGCATCGATCAACACATGGCGCATGGTGCGCGCGGCCAGGCCCAGCATGTGCTGGCGGTTGACGATCTCCGGCGGGCGCGGCGCACCGAACAGGCGCAGGAAGCATTCGTTCACCAGTTCGGTGGCGCTGAGCGTGCGCGGGCCGCGCTCTGCGCGCAGTTGCGCGGCGGCCAGGTTGTGCATGGCGGCATACAGATGGCTCACCACCTGGTCGCGCGCCTGCGCATCGCCGGCATTGAACGCGGGCAGCAGCGCGGTGATCTCGGCCTTCATTGCGCACTGCCCGAAGCATTCGCGGTGACAGCGCGCGCGGGAACCAGGTCGGGGAAACGCACCGACAAGGCATCACGCTCACCCAGATGTGCTTGCGCCTGCACCTCTTCTCCACGTGCTTGCGCGATCCCGGCGAGCAGTTCCAGCGCGGTGGCCTGGCCGCGCACGGCCAGCGGTGCGCCCAATCGGGCACGTTCCCGGCCGAGTTCGAGATTGGCCTGCAACAACGCGAATGCCTCCTCCACACGCCCGGCCTGCATCAACGCCTGCGCCAGCGAGGCCTGCACGCTGACATAGGCATCGGGCGCAATGCCGATGTAGCCGCGCACGATGGTTTCAGCGCGCTGGTAAGCCGCCAACGCATCCTCGTTCGCGCCGAGCGCACGCAATGAATGACCCAGGTAAGTCAGCAGCATGCCGACGTTGAGGGTGGGCTCACCAAGGATGTTTTCGTAATCGTGCACCTGCTGGCGGAACGCCGCCGTGGCGGTGGCCGGATCGCTGCGCATGCGCACCACGGCGGCGACAAAACGGAACCAGATCAGTGCGGGATCCTGCGGGCCATACATCGCCTCGGCCTGGCGCAGGGCTCGGTCGGCCACCGTGATGCCGGCTTCACTTTCACCCAGCATGACGTGCGCCAGCGCACGTACGGCCAAGGCCTGAATCGTCAGTTCCGGCTCGGGGCGGGCTTCCAGTTGCGCCAGGATCGCATCGATCTCACGGGCCACGGTTTCCGTAGGCAGATCGCGCTCGTTCAGATGCCCGAACAGCAGGTTGATGCGCACCCGCAGGATCTCATGCAGATGGTCGCCCGACGCATGTTCCAGCAGTTCGACGGCACGGGTGCCCGCTTCATGCGCGGCAGGGAAGTTCAGCAGCAGGGATTGCGCCCGACCCAGCGCGGCCCAGGCCGAACCCAGATCACCCGGATCGGCGTCCTCGCCCCATAACGCGATGGCTTGCTGCAACAGCGGCACGGCGCGATCGGTCAGGTCCAGCGCGTTGTAGCTGCGCGCGATGGATACCAGCATCGCCGCTTTCACATCGGGAGCCAGATCCTCGCGGGCCACGGTCTGCGCGGCACCATGATCGAGCAACTCGGCCACGGTCAGGCGTTGGCCGCGGGTACGGGTGGGATCGGCGCTCTCGAACAGGTCGCGCGAGAACGCGAGCAAGGCCTCGGCCTTGTCACGCTCGCGCTCGGCCTGGCGCAGGTTGGCCTGGCGATCCAGGGCAAAGCCCGTCAACAGGATCAGGACGCTGGCAATCGCCGCGATGACACGACGGTTGCGCCACAGGCTGCGTCGCAGTCTGTACCAACGCTGGCCACGGCGCGCCTGCACGGGACGGCCATCCAGATGGCGCTCGATATCGGCCATCAGCTCGACGACGCTGCCGTAGCGCTCCGCTGGCGTCGCCCGCAGCGCCTTCATCACGATGGCATCGACGTCGGCCGGAATGCGGCCACGTCCCGCGCGATTGGCTGCGCCCACCACCTGACTGGGCCGGGGCAAACCGTCACCGGTGACCGCATCGGTCCAGTGCAAGGGTGAATCGTTCTGATCCAGCGGACGACGCCCGGCCACCAGCTCGTACAGCACCAGCCCGAGCTGCCATACGTCGCTGGCGGTACCCAGCGGTTGGTTGCGCAATTGTTCCGGGCTGGCGTAGGCCCAGGTCATCGCGACCGTGGCAGTGTCGGCACGCGGCACACCATCCTCATCAGCGAGGCGTGCGATACCGAAGTCCAGCAGCTTCGGCTCGCCCTCGTCATCGACCAGGATATTGGCCGGCTTGATGTCACGATGGATCACCAGAGCGGCGTGCGCGTGGCGCACCGCATCGCAAACCTTCAGGAAAAGCCGCAGCCGCGCGGCCAGATTCAGGTGTCGGTGCCGGCACCAGTGGTCGATGCGCTCGCCATCCACGTATTCCATCGCCAGGAACGGCCGACCGTCGGCAAAGCGCCCGGCATCGAGCAGGCGGGCGATGTTGGCGTGGCCCAGCGAGGCGAGGATGCGGCATTCGGATTCAAATCGCCGCAGGCTGGTGGGGCTGGGCGCCTCGGCGCTATCCAGCAATTTGAGCGCGACGGTCTGCGTCGCACCGCCGACTTCGCGTTGGGCCAGATACACCACGCCCATGCCACCTTGCCCGATGCGCCGCAGCAGGCGGTAACCACTGGCCTGCACCACCTGGGCGGTTTCACCGCTGTAATCGGGCGCCGGGGTGCGCCGCGCCCGCAATGGGCCGACCGGGCCATTGGTGCCGGTGGACAGGGCCTGGAGCTGCCACAGCACTTCGGCACGCAGTTGCGCATCGCCTTTGCAGGCCTCCTCCAGCGCTGCGGCGCGCGCGCCGTCGGGCTGCTCGTCGAGCCATTCGACCAGCGCCTTGGCCTTCAGATAGCGGGCGTGTTCCGGTTGCGTCATTTCATCGCGGCCATCGGTGCCGCCATCCCCTTCCGCGCG
>CAZTXX010000201.1:0-4342 GCA_964617405.1 uncultured Aquimonas sp.
GGCATGGCGACGAAGACGTGACCGTCGCGCACCAGTGCCGGGAAGTGCCGCAGGAACAATGCCGACAGCAGGGTGGCGATATGCAGGCCGTCGGAGTCGGCGTCGGCGAGGATGATGATCTTGCCGTAGCGCAGGCCCTCGAGGTTGTCCGAGCCCGGGTCGCAGCCGATGGCCACGGCGAGGTCGTGCACTTCCTGTGAAGCCAGTACGCCGCTGCTGGCGACTTCCCAAGTGTTCAGGATCTTGCCGCGCAAGGGCAGGATGGCCTGAAAATCCTTGTCCCGTGCCTGGCGCGCGCTGCCGCCGGCCGAGTCGCCCTCCACCAGGAACAGCTCGGTGCGGGAGAGGTCCTGCGAGGCGCAATCGGCCAGCTTGCCGGGCAGTGCGGGGCCTTGGGTGATCTTCTTGCGCACGACCTGCTTTTCGGTCTTGAGCCGGGCGGCGGCGCGCTCGATGGCGAGTTGGGCGATCTTCTCGCCCAGCTCCACGTTCTGGTTGAGCCAGAGTGAAAAGGCGTCATGGGCGATGCCCTCCACCAGTGCGGCGGCGTGGCGCGAGGACAGGCGTTCCTTGGTCTGGCCGGAGAATTGCGGGTCGGCGAGCTTGGCCGAGAGCACGTAGCTGATGCGGTCCCATACGTCCTCGGGCGCGAGTTTCACCCCGCGCGGCAGCAGGCTGCGGAATTCGCAGAACTCGCGCAGCGCATTGGTCAGGCCGGAACGCAGTCCGTTGACGTGGGTGCCGCCCTGCGCGGTGGGGATGAGGTTGACGTAGCTTTCCTGCACCAGTTCCACCGTGCCCGATTCCGGTGGTGGTACCCAGCACAGGGCGAACTCGCAGGCCTCGCCCTCGCGCGATTGCGCGGCCAGGAAAAGCTCCGGCGGCAGGAAATCGACCCCTGCGAGCATGCCGCGCAGATAGTCGCGCAGGCCATCCTCGTAGAACCATTCATTGCGCTCGCCGCTGGCCTCGTCGAGCAACGACACGCGCAGGCCCGGGCAAAGCACCGCCTTGGCGCGCAGCACGTGACGCAACTGGCGCAGGTTGAACTTCGGGCTGTCGAAATACTTGGCGTCGGGCCAGAAACGCAGCCGCGTGCCGGTATTGCGGCGGCCGACGGTACCGACTTGGGTCAGGGTGGAGTCGGCCAGCCCGTCGCGGAAGGCCATGTGGTGCTCGGCGCCTTCGCGCTTGATCCAGACATCCAGCCGCGTGGAAAGCGCATTGACCACCGAGACGCCCACGCCGTGCAGGCCGCCGGAGAACGTGTAGTTCTTGCCGCTGAACTTGCCGCCGGCGTGCAGCCGGGTGAGGATCAGTTCCACGCCCGGTACGCCTTCTTCCGGATGGATGTCCACCGGCATGCCGCGGCCGTCATCGGACACCTCGCAGCTGCCATCGGCGTACAGCGTCACCTCGATGCTTTTCGCGTGCCCGGCGAGCGCCTCGTCCACCGCATTGTCTATCACCTCCTGCGCCAGATGGTTCGGACGTGAGGTGTCGGTGTACATGCCGGGCCGGCGCTTGACCGGATCCAGGCCGGAGAGGACTTCAATATCAGCGGCGTCGTAGCGGGAGTTCATGGGGCGAGATAATCGGGAAATGTCAGCCGCTCAGAATGGTGGGGTGGCAGGGTTGAATCAAGCCGGCATGGCGGCGGGCAAGCGGATCCTGTCGCTGGGGCGATCATCGGCACAGCTGCGTGGCCTGACGGCGGTCCGCGACCCTGTTTGCCTTGTGCCAGGCCCGGGAGCCGCACGCACGGATTCGGGCGGTGTGGCGACGGGGGAGCCGATCAGCGTACGCGCTTGACGCGGGTGGTGGTGTTGTAACCCTCAACCTTCAACCGCCAGCTGCCGAAGGCGCCCGGTTCGATCAGGACCGTCGGATTTTCCAGCTTCACGCCGGACCAGGAGTCGTTGCCGGTCTGCTGCCAGACCTGGCCGTTTTCCAGGGTGAAGACGGTCTTCCCCTTCCAGCCACGGAATTCCCCCGGCAGGCGGCTGCGTACCTCGCCGGCGCCACCGGTCGGATCGGCGGCAAAGCCGGTGCTGTCGGGTGCGGTGGCGATCGCGGCGCTACTCGTGGAGCTGCCGTCGACGTTCTTCTGCAGCCAGGCGTTGAGCGCGGCGAGCTCCTCGGCACTGAGCTTGTCGAGTCCCGCTTCCTGGAACTGGGTGGCACTCATGCGCTCTTCCAGGGTGGAAAAAGACTGCGCGGAGGCGCTCAGGGGGCAGGCGAGTGCGAGCAGCAGGCTGGCTGCTGCGACGGGGCGGAGATAAGCGATTGCGCGGGTCTGGATCACGGGAGAAACCGTCGGAAATCGGGAGCGTGAAGTCTAGCGTGGATGGCTGGCCTCGTGCAGCGGCGATGATTCAGCGGGATCTTCATGGGAAAACCTGTGAACACGCAGCCGCCGCACCCGGGAATGCTTCAATCCCCTGCCTGATGCGCCAGGAGTCGCGCATTATGCCGGCGGTCGGGTGGCGAGCATCGACGGGCGCCGGTTCGCCCAGTCGAGCCAGCCGGCCAACCGGGGAGCACGCGGGCGCCAGGCCATGTCGGGATGGCGAAAGTCGAGGTAGGCGAGGGCGCAGGCCAGGCCGATGGCATCCAGCCCGAAGTGGTCGGTGGCGCAATCGAAACGTGCTTCCAGCGCGATCAACGCATGTTCGATGCCGGCTTGGCGCCGGGCGATCATCGCGGGGCTTTGTTCGGCCTCGGCGCGGCGACGTTCGAGGACGATGAAAACCGCGTATTCGATGATGCCCTGCGCCAGTGCGGCGATCGATTCCGCACGACTGCGTTCCGCGTTGTCGACGGGCCACAGGGCGGGCTGAGGAAAACTGCGCTCGACCCAACCGAGGATGGTGTCACTGTTGCCCAGGCACAGGCCGTCGCCGAGGCGCAGTGCCGGCACTTGCAACAGCGGGTTGACCGCAAGCAGGCCCGGATCGTCCTGCCATGGGTCGGCAATCTGTTCGACCACCTGGTCCGCGACACCTTTTTCATGCAGCGTCACGCGTACCTTGCGGGCGAACGGAGAGGTCAGGCTGATGAAGAGCGTTGCTCGGGGCTCGCCAGACGGTTTCGCTTCCGGCTCGGGTGCTGGTCGAAGGTCAGGGTTGATCGGGTGTGCCATGGTCGATCCATTTGGTGAGGATGCGCCGGTTGTCGTTCACGTATCCCGATTTCAGATAGAACGCCAGTGCTTTCCCGTTGTGGTGATTCACTTCAAGGCGCGTGGTCAAGGCAGCCTGTTTTCCGGCCCAGTCCTCCATGGTGGCCAATGCCCGTTTCCTTTCGCCATGGCCTCGGCAACCCGGGCGCAGATAGAGCTCGTCCAGCAGGACAAACCGGCCGCCAAACTCCAGTGAATACCCGAAACTGCCGATCAGGTATCCCTGTGGACCGGAGTCATCCTGCAGGAGGAAGACTGCCCCGAGGGATGGGTCCGAGACGAGTTCCGATACCGCCCTGAGGGCGCGCTCCTCGATATAGGCCAATCCTTCTTCAGCGTAAAACTCCCGCATCAGTGCAAGCACTTGGGTGATGTCGTCAGGGTCTGCCGCAGTCCAGGTGGGTGCCGTGGTTGTCATCACTGTTTTCCGCCTGGTGTGCTCAGGTTGGCTCGAAGCTGATGCGGGATGTTTTCCGGCACGCGCGAGTGCGCCATCAGGCGTCGATCACGTGGTGCGGTGAACTGCCACGCATGGCGAGGTTCCGCACGTGCGGCCACCGAATGCCGGGGGTTCTTCCCGGCATTCGGATGGATCGGGTCACGACGGGGTGGCCGGGATCAGGCGGCCGCCAGCTTGCGCAGCACGTAGTGCAGGATACCGCCGTGGCGGAAGTATTCGACTTCCTTGGGGGTGAGCAGCAGCACGCGAACCTGGAACACCTTTTGCGAGCCACCGGCATCGGTGGCGGTGACGGTGGCGGTCTTCGAGACGCCATCCTCCAGACCGGTGATGGCGTAGGTTTCGGTGCCGGTCAGGCCCAGCGAAGCGCCGTTTTGGCCGTCGAGGAACTGCAGTGGCAGCACGCCCATGCCGACGAGGTTGGAGCGGTGGATGCGTTCGAAGCTCTCGGCGATCACGGCTTTCACGCCCAGCAGGATCGTGCCCTTGGCCGCCCAGTCGCGGCTGGAGCCGGTGCCGTATTCCTTGCCGGCGATGACCACCAGCGGGGTGCCGTCGGCCTTGTATTTCTGCGCCGCGTCGTAGATCGACATCTTCTCCGGCGGGTTGGCGCCGAAGTACAGGGTGTTGCCGCCTTCCTCGCCGCCGAAGAACTGGTTCTTGATGCGGATGTTGGCGAAGGTGCCGCGCACCATCACGTC
>CAZTXX010000202.1:0-4332 GCA_964617405.1 uncultured Aquimonas sp.
ACCATGCGAGCAAGATCGGGCTCATCCCACTGCGCTCCGGGAAGAGGGATGCCGACGCATGAAGTTGATCCGCAACACCGGCAACGAACGGGTGATCGATCTGGTGCGTCCTCAAATCGAACCCGATCTTGGTCTGGACGTTGTCACTTCCGAGCTGTCGCTGTTTGCCTTTGCTGAATTGATGGCGGAAGCCGAGCGCTTGGGCAAAATCCGGCTCCTGCTTCCTGCCGAAGGCGCGGATCTCGTCGTGCACGGAAACGAGTCGGATCGCGGCGCCAGAAATCAGCTCAGAACACGCTGGCTGTCCAACCAGTTCGCAGACTGGCTGGACAGAAAAGCCGAGGTCCGACGCGCTGGCGGTGCGATACCCCAGGGCGCGCTCGTCATTCGTGACAAGCAGGGGCGGGCCCGACAAACCATTCTGGGCTCGCTCGCCTTCAGCACTGAAGGGCTGGGCACCACGCCCGGCAACCCGTTGAGCCTTATCCAGGCATCGGAAACGCCAGAAGAGAGTCGGATGCTGAGCCAGTGGTTCGACCTGCAGTGGGCCGCCCTGCTGGCACAGCCCGAGGTCAAGGATCGGCTGGTACGGGAGTTTCGATCACTTGCGCAACACCGCGACCCGGCGTCGATCTATGCCTGCATCCTCCAGCAGGTCTTCGCCGCCCAGGGCGGTGAGATGGATGAAGACCGCATCATCCGGTCCGCCACGGGCATCCGCAACACGCTCATCTGGAAGAAGCTCTTCAAGTTCCAGCGCGACGGCGTCGTGGGTGCCATCGACAAGCTGGAGCGCTTTGGCGGCTGCATCATCGCCGACAGCGTAGGTCTGGGGAAAACCTTCGAGGCGCTGGCCGTCATCAAGTACCACGAGCTGCGCAATGATCGCGTGCTCGTACTGTGCCCCAAGCGGCTGCGCGACAACTGGACGCTCTACCGGAGCAACGACCGCCGCAATCTGTTGGCAGCCGATCGCTTCAACTACGACGTCCTCAACCACACCGATCTTTCACGCGAAGGCGGCATGTCGGGCGACATCAACCTGGCCCACGTCAACTGGGGCAACTACGACCTGGTGGTCATCGACGAGTCGCACAACTTCCGCAACAAGTCCACGCACAAGGATCGGGAGTCCCGCTATCACCGCCTGATGCGAAAGATCATCCGCGAAGGCGTCAAGACACGGGTTTTGATGCTCTCGGCCACGCCCGTCAACAACCGCCTGGCCGATCTGCGCAATCAGATCGCGTTCGTCACCGAAGGTGATGACTTCGCCTTGGCCGAACACGGGATTTCGAGCATCGAAGCCACAACCCGCAAAGCCCAGGCGCAATTCAATCGCTGGTTGGATTTACCGGATGGTGAACGAAGCCCCATTCGCTTGATCGAGATGCTCGGTTTTGACTACTTCACCCTGCTCGATCACCTCACCATTGCGAGGTCGCGCAAGCATATCGAGAGGTACTACGGCAACGATGAAACCGGAAAATTTCCGGAACGCCTCAAACCGATCAACATCAAGGCCGACGTCGATCTGCTGAGCAAGTTTCGTCCGATCCGGGAGATCAACGACGAGATCCGCCGCCTCAATCTGGCCGCCTATGCACCATTGCGCTACGTGCTGCCGCACAAACAGGCAGCCTACGACGAGAAATACAGCACCCAGGTGCGCGGTGGCGAAGGGTTCTTCCGTCAGGCGGACCGCGAGGAAAGTCTGATCCACCTGTTGCGCATCAACGTGCTCAAGCGCATGGAAAGCGCCGTTTCATCCTTCAGCCTGACCATCGAGCGTCAGCTCCGCGATGTCGAAGCCACGCTGGCGCGGATTGAAAACAACGACGGCGAGATCGAAGAACACGACATTGCCGACATCGACATCGAAGACCCGATATTCGAAAGCCTGCTGGTCGGCAAACGCATCAAGGTATTGCTGAGCGATGTCGACCTGATCCGCTGGCGCCAGGACCTGCTGGAAGATCGCAATCGACTGGCCACCCTGCTCTCCGCCGCGCGAGAAGTCGATACGCAACGCGATGCCAAGCTCCACGCACTGCGCGAGACGATCATCGGCAAGTGCAAGCGCCCCATCAACCCGGGCAACCGCAAGCTCATCGTTTTCACCGCCTTTGCAGATACGGCGCGCTATCTCTACGCCAACCTGGCGCCGTGGGCCAAGGAAACCCTCGGGATCGAGTCCGCGCTGGTCACCGGCACCGGCACCAACCAGACCTCCATCCCCGGGTTGCGAAAGGATCTGGGCACGATCCTGACCGCATTCTCCCCGCGCTCCAAGGAACGCCCTGAGGAACTGGCCAGCGAAGGCGAACTGGATCTGTTGATCGCCACCGATTGCATCTCCGAAGGCCAGAACCTGCAGGACTGCGACTGGCTGGTGAACTACGACATCCACTGGAATCCGGTCCGCATCATCCAGCGCTTTGGCCGCATCGACCGCATCGGCTCGCCCAATCGCCAGATCCAGCTGGTCAACTTCTGGCCGAACATGGAGCTCAACGAATACATCAATCTCGAGCAGCGCGTCAGCGGCAGGATGGTTCTGCTGGACATCTCGGCCACCGGTGAGGAAAACCTGATCCAGGCCCAGTCCGGCGACCCCATGAACGACCTGGAATACCGCCGCCGACAGCTCCTGCGCCTGCAGGATGCCGTGATCGACATGGAAGACCTCTCCAGCGGCGTATCCATCACCGATCTGACCCTGACCGACTTCCGCATCGACCTGGCCGAGTACCTCAAAGCCCACCCCGGAAAACTTGAGAACCTGCCGCCCGGCATTGGCTCGGTCACCACCACCAGCGACGCGGATATCCCGCCCGGCATCATCTTCTGCCTGCGCGCCACCGAAGCGACACCCGGAAAAACCATCGACCCGGGCTACCCGTTGGCGCCCACCTATCTGGTGCATGTCGGAGAAGATGCCATCACGCGCCTGCCCTACACCCAGGCCAAGCAGATCCTCGACCGACTCAAGCGTCTCACCCACGGCCGCGACCTTCCCGATGCCGGTGCCTGCACGCGCCTTGATCGCCAAACCCACAACGGCAAAGACATGCAGGCTGCCCAGCAACTGCTGGCCGCCGCCATCGGCTCCATCGTCGGCAAAAGCGAGGAACGCGCCGTCGCCAGCCTGTTCACACCCGGCGGCACCCACGCCCTGCGCGGCGAGTTTGCCGGCAGCGACGACTTTGAAGTCGTCGCCTGGCTGGCGATCCTGCCGGAGACGGATGCATGAGCGCCGATGCGCTCATCACCGCACTCAACCTCCCCGCCAACGCCCGGGTCGACCAGCGCGTGCCGAAAAAGCTGTTGCTGGAGCACGGCGCGCCCACTGCCGCGGACAAACGCCTGATCAACGAGGGCATCGAAGCAATCCAGTGGCTCGCAATCCTCAAGCCAGCCACCTGCGGCATCCCCGAGTTTCGGGATGAAACCCGCGAGTACCTCGAAATTACCGTGCTGCGGATGACGCTGCGCGAGAAGGCGAAGCAGGCGCGCCTGGTGGAATTGCTCCACCGCGCGGTGCCGTATCCGGTGCTGCTGATCGTCGAAACGGGTGCCGACACGCTGTTTTCACTTGCGCACAAGCGCCGGGCCCTGAACGAAGCGGAAAAGTTTGTTCTTGAAGACGAACCCGTCAGCGTGAGGCTTGCTCTCGAAGATACCGACCTCTGCGCCCACTTCCTGCAGGCAGTGGATCTTGCACACCAGCCCCAGGCCTCGCTGCGGGTGCTCTATCAGGGATGGATGGACACGGCATTGGCCCTGCACGCAGCCCGTCTTACCGGCACCTTTGTCCTTTACGATTCGGCGGAACGATCCCGCCAGCGGCGTGAGGCCCTGCACGCCAGCCTTGCCTTGCAAGAGCGGATCGCCAACCTGCATCGCGCCGCGACAAAAGCGTCTCAGCTGGTGAGACAGGTTGAGCTTAACCTCGAAATCAAACGTCTGCGGGCCGAGCTGGCCGCCGCCAGAGCCCTTCTGTGAGTCACAGGATCCCCATGAAAAAGATCACCGTTACCGATCCCGAAGCCCAGTCCGCCGATCTGGTGGCCGCCAACATCGCCCAGCTCAAGACACTGTTTCCCGAGCTGATCACCGAGGGCGCGGACGGCGCGGCGATCAATGTTGAAGTGCTCAAGCAGCTCGTGGGCGATGCCACCCTCGGTGATGCGGAAGAGAAGTACGGCCTGAATTGGCACGGCAAGCGCCGCGCCCGGCAGCTGGCGCTGACCCCCAGCACCGGCACCCTGCGGCCGTGCCCGGAAGACAGCGTGGACTGGGACACCACCCAGAACCTGATGATCGAGGGCG
>CAZTXX010000203.1:0-4302 GCA_964617405.1 uncultured Aquimonas sp.
CGTCGCCCTCGGGCTTGGACTTGCCCATCTCCAGCGCCACCAGCGAGCCGAGCGCGTCCTTGTGCTTGCGCAGCGCCTCGCCGCACAGGCGAACCGCCTCGCCGCGCACCGGCGCCGGCGTGGTGCGCCAGACCTTGAAGGCTTCCTGGGCGCGTTCGATGATGGTTTCGTATTCCGCCGGCGTGGTGGCATGGACCGTGGCGATCACCTCGTCCGTGGTGGGGTTTTTCGGGGTGATCGTGCCGCCGCTGCCCGCAGACCACTCCCCGCGGCCGAGGTAGGTACCGGAATTGACGTCGGACAGGCCCAGGGCCTGGAGAATGGCGTGAGACATGACGGCTCCAAATCAAAAGTATGCAGCCCGCCATTGTAGCGGCTCGGATGTCATTCCACCCAAACCGGAGCCTTCTGCATACGCACGTGAATTGAATGCAGCGGATCCGGGGCGACCTTCCGGATCCGAACACCTGCGCCACTTCGGATGCGGCGCTGCGGCTTGGGCTTTGACGCCACTTTGGGCACACTGCGGCGCTTTCCCCTGTTTCCGGGCACTTCCGCATGAGTTCAACCACCGCCGCGCCGCGCGCCCGATTTCCCCGCCAGATTCCCTACATCATCGGCAACGAGGGCTGCGAGCGCTTCAGCTTCTACGGGATGCGCAACATCCTGGTGCAGTTCCTCATCACCTCCACCCTGCTGCAGCACATCCTCAGCGACGGGGAGCGGGCGCTGGCGGCGAAGGATCTGATGCACAGCTTCATGATCGGGGTGTACTTCTTCCCGCTGCTGGGCGGCTGGCTGTCCGATCGCTTCTTCGGCAAGTACAACACCATCCTGTGGTTCTCGCTGATCTACTGCGCGGGGCACGCCTGTCTGGCGCTGTTCGAGGACAGTCGCACCGGTTTCTTCACCGGGCTGGGGCTGATCGCCTTGGGCGCGGGCGGCATCAAGCCGCTGGTGGCCTCGTTCGTGGGCGACCAGTTCGACCAGTCGAACAAGCACCTGGCCAAGATCGTGTTCGACGGTTTCTACTGGATCATCAACTTCGGCTCGCTGTTCGCTTCGCTTTCGATGCCGCTGTTCCTCAAGCATTTCGGCCCCGCGGTGGCCTTCGGCATTCCCGGCGCGTTGATGTTCATCGCCACCCTGGTGTTCTGGCTGGGGCGCAAGCACTACGTGATGGTGCCGCCGGTGGGCAATTCCGATCCGCATTCCTTCGCCAAGGTGGTGCGCACCGCCCTTTTGGCACGCGATGGCCGGGGCGCGCTGGGCCTGGGTTACTGGGTCGCGGTAGCAGGCGTGGTGCTGGCGCTGGCGTCGTTCGCACTGATGCCCAGCCTCGGCTTCGTGATCTGCGCCTGCCTGGCATTGGTGGCGATCCTCGGCGGCGTGGGCGGTGGCGCCTGGCTGCAGCTCGACCGTGCCCGCGGCATCCATCCCGATGCGGCGGTGGACGGGGTACGCAGCGTGCTCAAGGTGCTGGTGATCTTCGCGCTCACCACGCCGTTCTTCTCGTTGTTTGACCAGAAGGCCTCGACCTGGGTGATCCAGGGCGAGGCGATGACCAAGCCGAGCTGGTTCGTCTCCTCGCAAATGCAGGCGCTGAACCCGGCGCTGGTGATGATCCTGATCCCGTTCAACAACCTCGTGCTCTATCCGATGCTGCGCAAGCTCGGCTGGGAGCCCACCGCGCTGCGCCGGATGACGGCGGGCATCGCCTTCAGCGGGCTGGCGTGGATCGCGATCGGCGGCATCCAGCTGATGATGGACGGTGGCAATGCCATGAGCATCGTCTGGCAGGTACTGCCCTACGCCCTGCTCACCTTCGGCGAGGTGCTGGTCTCGGCCACCGGCCTGGAGTTCGCCTACAGCCAGGCGCCGCAATCGATGAAGGGCGTGGTGATGAGCTTCTGGAACCTCACCACCACCATCGGCAACCTCTGGGTGCTGCTGTCGAACGCGGCGGTGCGCAACCAGGTGGTGACCGGGCATATCGCGAGCACGGGGCTGAGCGAGGCGGCCTTCCTGATGTTCTTCTTTGCCGCGTTCGCACTGGTGGCGGCCGTGGTGTTCGGGCTGGTGGCACGCGGCTATCGTGTGGTGGACAACTACCGGGCGGCATAGCGGAAACTCCCGTCGCGATGCCACCCCATCCCGTCACGTGGATGGCATCGCCGCGTCCGCGTTGTCACCGCCCGCCCCGGACCGATTTCGACCATGTCCCATCCCGCACCCGTCAACCCGTTCTGGAACCAACTGCCCGAAATCATCCGCTACCCGTTCCAGGGAGCGGCGCTGATCAGCCTGATCGTGCTGAGCCTGTGCAGCGTGCTCGGCCTGCTGCCCGGCATCGGCTGGCTGTTGCGCATCGTGCTGTGGTTGGCGGCGTATCGCTATGCGTTCGAGATCCTGCTGCGCACCGCGCACGGGCGGATGGATCCGCCGGAAATCACCGCGAACACCGACAGCGGTGTGGTGATGGGCTACCTCGGGTTGTGGATCATCTTCTTCGTGCTGGTGATCGCCGCGGCTTTGCTATTCGGGCCGTTCGGCATGATCCTGGCGATGCTGGTGCTGACCCTGGCGCTGCCCGGCTGCATCATCTCGCTGGCGATCGACGGGGTGCTGGGCCACGCGCTCAATCCAGCCACGCCGTTGGCGATCATGTCGCGCATCGGTGCACCCTACTTCGCGGCCTTCGTCCTGCTGTTCGTGATCCAGGCCAGCGCCGCCGTGGCGGAGTACTGGCTCACCCAGACCCTGCCGTTGCTCTCGGTACCGTTGGCTGCGGCGGTGACGCTGTGGGGCCTGTTCGCGGCCTTCCATCTCATGGGCTATCTGGTCCACCAATTCGGCGATGCACTCGGTTTCGAACCGCAGGACGCCTTCAAACGGCCTGCCCTGCGCAACCGGGATACCGACCTGATGGAGGAAACCGAAGCCCTGGTGGCCGATGGCCAGATCGGCGAAGCGGTGGCACGCCTGCACGCCGAAATGCGTGAACGCGCGGTGCCGATGGAGGCGCACGAGCTGTACCGCAAGCTGTTGCACGCACGCGGCGAGCAGGCCGAACTGCTCGAACACGCGGGGCTCTACCTCAACCTTTTGATGCTGGAAAAGCACGACCGGCGCGCCCTCGGCATCGTGCGCGAATCGCTCGATGCCGACCGCAACTTCACCCCGCAACAGGTCGAGGACGCGCAGTTGCTCGCCCGGCGTGCGCGCGACAGCGGGCAGGCACGGCTGGCGGTCGACCTGTGGATGGCGATGATCAAGCGCTGGCCGCGCGATCCGGCACGGGTGGACTGGGCGCTGGAGGTTTCCGAGGTGCTCGCACGACGCGACAAGGTCACTCTGGCGCGGCAGGTGCTCGAATACGTGTCGCGCGGCGTGGACGAGGCATCGAAGGCACGCATCGATGCGGCGCTCGCAAGCCTGCCATCCGACGGATGATGGACGCGACCGAACCGCACGAACCGGCGCACCGCGTGCACGGTCTGGCCGGCGACGAGATCGCCCCGGACTGGCCGCCGATCACCGCGAGCGAACTGGAGCGCCTGTTCGCCCACTATCCGGCCCTGGGCAAACCGCGGAGCATCCGCTGGCACAGCCCGCGCCCGCTGTCGGCTGCCGCACTGGTCGAATCGGACCGCGGCACGGTCTTCGTCAAACGCCACCACGAAGCGGTCAGGAGTCCCGCGACACTGGCCGAGGAACACGCTTTCGGCCACTGGCTGCGGGCACGCGATATTCCGGTTCCTGCCGTATTCGCCAGCCACGAGGGTGACACCGCGCTGGCACTGGAGGGCTGGACCTGGGAAATCCATGCCCCCGCTGCGGGCCGCGATCTTTATCGGCAATCGCCTTCCTGGACGCCGCTGCACGATCTTGACCACGCACGGGCCGCCGGTGAAATGCTCGGCAAACTGCATCTGGCTGCTCACGGATATTCGGCAAAACAACGCGGCACGCATCTGCTGGTGGCGCGCAGCGAATTGATCGAGGCGCCCGATCCGATTGCCACGCTCGGGCAGCAGCTTGCCGCGCGCCCGGCTCTTGCGGGCTGGCTGCAAGCGCGCGACTGGCAACGCGAACTGGATGAGGCCATCGGCGATTTTCAACCGAAAGTTCAAGCCCGTGCCGCCGCCCAGCCCCGTCTGTGGGCCCACGGCGACTGGCATGCCTCCAATCTTTTCTGGAACGGCAACGGCACCGATGCGACGGTCAGCGCCGTGCTCGACTTCGGCTTGTGCGCCCGCACGTTCGCGCTGTTCGATCTGGCCACCGCGATCGAGCGCAACA
>CAZTXX010000204.1:0-4290 GCA_964617405.1 uncultured Aquimonas sp.
GGAAGCCGCCCATGCGCGCCGGCACGTAGCGCGCCACCATCGCCAGGCCCAGGCCGCTGACCAGCAGTTCACCCAGCGCCGCCGCGCCGTAGCCCCAGACCATGATCCAGGAGGAGGTCTTGCCCGGCTCGGTGGTGAAGTGGTCGGCCACGCCGTAGATGAAGAAGCCCAGCGCCACCGCCGCAAACCCCAGGGCGAACTTGCCGGCGATCGGCAGGTCCTTGCCGGTCTTGCCGGCGCGCGCGTAGATCCAGGCCAGTGCCGGACTGAGGACGAAGATCCAGATCGGGTTGAAGGCCTGGAACTGTGCCGGAGACCAGGTCCACAGGTGCGCACCGAATACGCTGAAGCTCCAGTCCACGTTGCGCAGGGCAAACAGGTTCAGCGAGGTCGACATCTGCTGGTAGAAGATGAAGAAGAACATCGTCTGCACGGTAAGGATCACCGCCGCGATCAGGCCGGGGCGCTCGTGCCGTTTTCCGGCCGCGATCAGGTAGATGAAGATGCCGGCCACGATGAGGCCCGCGGCATAGACGAAGGCGCGCGCCACGCCGGCGTGGTTGAGAACGTAGGCCGAACCCACGACGGTCGCAACGCCACCCAGCGCCACCAGGCCGAGCTTGCCCAGGTGCACCGGGCGATGGTCGGGCTCCGAGCCGATGTGGCGCATGGTGTTGCGCATCACGAAGTAGTTGGCCAGCCCCACCGCCAGGCCCACGCAGCACACCGCGAAGGCGACGTGCCAGCCCAGCTCATTGCCATAGGTCTCGTTGACGTAGTCCTTGATCCAGGGCGTGAGCAGCATCGAGATCATCGAGCCCAGGTTCACCGCCATGTAGTACATGGTGAAGGCGCTGTCGATCTGCGAGTCGTCGCCCTCGTAGATCTTGCGCACCAGGTTGCCGGCATTGGCCTTGAACAGGCCGTTGCCGACCACGATCACGCCGAGCGAGAGGAACAGGAAGGACACATCCTCGGTGGGTACCACCATGAGGGCGTAGCCGATGGCCAGCACCACCGCACCGATCAGCATGGTGCGCCGGGTGCCCAGCACCTTGTCGCCGATCCAGCCGCCGATGGCAGGCGCCACGTAGATCAGCGCCGCCGCCGCGCTCCAGGTGAGATTGGCGCGGGTATCGGAAAAGCCCAGGCGCTGGACCATGTAGTAGATGATCAGCGCCTGCATGCCGTAATAGCCGAAGCGCTCCCACATCTCGATCAGGAAGACGGTGCTGAACGAGCGGGCCTTGGATGCGGTGGCGGGTGTGGTTTTCATTCGGATTCCGGGCAGTGGTACGGGTGCGATGGACTCGACCGCCCGCATCGCGAAGCGATAAACGGGCGATGAACGCATCGTGGAGCGCGAAAGGTTACCGCAGGGGGGACGGCGATGAAACAACGCGGCCGCATCGTGCGGCCAGCAACAAATCAGGGGCCGCCCTCATGCGGCCCCTGCCCTGCGTTGTTCGTGCGGGATCAGCCCGATGCCGCTGCCGAGCGCTGGCGGGCCTGCACGCGGTTGACGGTGAAGCCGACCACCAGGACGACCACCATCAGAAGCTGGGCGAGGGTCGTTTCCCAGGTCGGGAAGATGCCCAGCCAGTCGATCGAGGGGATGGGCGCGAGCGAGACGTCGACCCAGCCGGCTTCCTGCAGCGCCGCGATGCCCTTGCCGGTCAACACCACGACGAGCACGGCGATCAGGGCCGAGCTGGCCGAGAAGAACTTCGCCAGCGGCAGGCGTCGGCTGGTGCGCAGCATGATCCAGGCGATCACGATCAGCGCGAGCACCGCTGCCCCCATGCCCGCGAGCAACCAGGCATGTTGGCCATCGCTCCAGAGCGCGGCATAGAACAGGATGGTCTCGAAGACTTCGCGATACACCGAAATGAAGGCCAGCGCGAACAGGAAGAACGCCGAACGCCGCTTGAGCGCCGCGCCCATCTTTTCCTTGAGGTACTCCTGCCAGCGTCCGCCGATGCTCTTCTGGTGCATCCAGAGCCCTACGCCGAGCAGTACGGCAGCGGCGAACAGTGAAGACAATCCTTCGGTCAGCTCGCGGCTGGCGCCACTGATCGAAATGAAATAGGTGGCCACCATCCAGGTGAGGCCGCCAGCCACCAGGGCCAACACCCAGCCGTAATGGACATAGCGCGCCGATTCGGAACGGCCGGCCTTGTGCAGGAAGGCCAGCAAGGCGATCACCACCAGCAGCGCCTCGAGCCCTTCGCGCACCAGGATGGTGAAAGCACCGATGAATACCGTGGCTTGGCTGGCACTGCCCTCTTCCAGCAATGTCTGCGCCTGCGCCAGCAATGCGTCGGCCTCGGCCGCACGCGCTTCCGCATCCGCCCCCGAACGCTTGCCGGAAACGGCACTGCGATAGGCACCCATGCTGGTTTCGATGCGTCCACGCAAGGCGCGGTCACGGGTGTCGAGCCGGGCTTCTTCCGGCTCCACCCCATCGAGATACGAGGAAAGCGCCAGTTGCACGGCTTCGTCCGCGCGCCCCGCGCGGTGCGCGGTCAGGCTGGCGGCAAGCTTGGCGCGCGCCAGCGCGATGCCCGTGGGCGCTTCCAGCACTGCATCCGGCTGTTGGCGCAGCCAGCCCACCACGGCGCGCGCCGTGGTGAGGTCGAAGGCGGAGGCAAGCTGGTTCACGCGCGTGTGTGAAAGTTCTTCCAGGCTGCTCACATGTGCGCGGATTTCGGGCCGGCCGCGCCATGCCGTCGGGCCTTGCGCGGCATCTTCAGCATAGGCGAGCGTGCCGACGTAGTAGGCCAGCGACCAGATATCGTCATCGGACAGCACCTGGGCGTAGCCGGCCATGCCGGTGCCGTCGATCCCCTGCGCGGTGGCCTGGTAGAGCGACAAGGGGCTGCGCAGGTCGGCGCGCTCCGGATCGGTGAAGGCGATGGGCGCGGGTTCCAGTTCCAGGCCGGCCGGCCCGAGGCCATCCCCCGACTCGCCGTGGCAGGAAGCGCACATCTGCTGGTAGAGCACTGCCGCATGGGCGAGGTCGGGGGCCTTTTCCGGTGCGGATGGCACCGGGTACGCCGCCAGCAACTCGGCGCCCAGGGTGTGGGCACGCTCGGCGACCTCGGTGTCGCTCACCTTGCCGTTGACTGCATCCAGCAGGCCCTGCGCTTGCGATTTGAGATCGCCGAGGACTTCCGAAGGTGGCAACTTGTCCAGGTTCGCCAGCACCGTGGCGCTGAATTCCTGTTGTTCGACGTACTCGAACTCGTCGACGACCTCGCCGTCGCTGACGGCCCCGGGATAGTCGGTGGCGACGTAATCGAGCAGTTTCCAGACCTGCTGGACCACGGATGCCGTCTCGGGCGTCAAGGCCTGGGCGAAAGACAGGGCGGGCAGCAGGAACAGCGCTGCGACGAGATATTTACGAATGCGAGTCGTTATCATCCGGGAATGCTAGCATGCTGCATCGCATCAGCCAATCCCGTTTTCCGGAATGTTTTCCGGGATTCCCGCGGTGTTGCCTGTCTGGCGAGGGACGGCCTTTGGCGGGGCGATACCGGAGGCAACAGGGTGCGCGCTGAATCGGGCGGCGGTGGTAAAAACCACCTCCAACCAAGGCTCAGGACGAGGCTTTCGGAGCCTGCCCGGAGCCTGCCAGATCCCCCATGAAGCCGCGGTAGTAGCGCAGCTCTTCCACCGATTCGCGGATATCGGACAAGGCCGTGTGCGATGAGGTTTTCGTGACGCCGGCAGCGATTTCTGGCGCCCAGCGGCGCGCCAGTTCCTTGATCGTGGAAACGTCCAGGTTGCGGTAATGGAAGTAGCGTTCCAGTGCCGGCATCTGCCGATGCAGGAAACGACGATCCTGACAGATCGTGTTGCCGCACATGGGTGACTTGCCGGCGGGCACCCAATCGGCGAGGAATGCCAGGGTGCGGCGTTCGGCCTCGGCCATGTCCACTTCCGAGGTCAGCACCCGATCCCACAGGCCGCTGGCGCGATGGGTCGTCCAGTTCCATTCGTCCATCGCCTGCAGGCGCTCGAGCGGATGGCGCACGGCCAGCTCCGGGCCTTCGGCCAGCACATTGAGCTGTGCATCGGTGACCAGGGTGGCGATCTCGATGATGCTGTCACTGGCCGGGTCGAGCCCGGTCATTTCCAGGTCGATCCAGATCAGGTGGTCGTCGTTCGGTGTCGGCATCGGGTTTTCCTCCGGAACAGGAGGAAGATCATACCCGCGGGATCATTCGGGTGACGCCCTTGCACGCCGCTTGCGGAACCACTCCGAAAGCTGGGCGCGCGCTTCCTCCA
>CAZTXX010000205.1:0-4279 GCA_964617405.1 uncultured Aquimonas sp.
TCACTTCCTCGAACACGTATTCGTGCTGACCATCGCGCACGATCAGACGGCGCAGGTCATTGGCAATCTCCCAGGTTTCTGCGCAATCGCTTCCGTAAGCTCCATGGATTCTTTCCGAGAGAAAGCGCCATGACTTCCATCCTTCGATTCCGGTTGTCGGCGCGTGTGGTGTGGTTTGCCATGCTGGTGCTGACCTCCAGCCTGCTCCTGACCGGCACCCGCGCCGCAAGTTGCGCGAGCTGGGGCTGGCCCCCATCACATCGATCTACAGCGTAGGTTTCAGGCTCGGGCATCCTTGAACAGACTGCCTGCTTCACGCTGCGACCCGACAGCAGCGGAATCGCCACACGTCCCGGCACCAACCCCGCCCGGCGGCATGGTCGGATCGCGTGACTTCCGGCGCTGTACCTGCCGTGGGCAGGGCAGGATGATTGGCCGGGCGACCCGACATCCTGCGAGGAACCCCCATGCGCCGCCCCCTGATGCTCGCCACCGTGCTGGCCCTTGCCGCCGCCACGTCCGTGCCATCGCCGCCCAGCCATGCGGTGGATGCCGCGCGCGAGGCGCTCGCCGCCACGGTCACCACCCAACTGCCGCGCAGCGTGCGACCCTCGCACTACGCCATCGAGATCACCCCGGATGCCGACGCCTTGCGCTTCGAGGGCCGGGTATCCATCGAGCTTGAGGTGCTGGAGGCCACCGATCGCATCGTGCTGCAGGCCGTGGACATGGAGTTCTCCGAAAGCCGCCTGGTGCCGGCAAAGGGCAGGGCGCTGCCGGCGCGGGTCGATGTGGATGCCGCCAACCAGAACGCCAGCTTCGCTTTTCGCAGGAAGCTCAAGCCCGGCCACTACACGCTTTCCACCCGCTATACCGGCCGGATCAATACCCAGGCCAATGGCCTGTTTGCGCTTGATTACCCGACCGCCGAGGGCCGCAAGCGCGCGCTCTTCACCCAGTTCGAAAACTCCGACGCGCGCCGTTTCGTGCCCTCCTGGGACGAGCCGTTCCACAAGGCCACCTTCGAGCTGGCCGTAACCGTGCCGGCGGGGGAGATGGTGGTCGGCAACATGCCTGTTGCGTCCGTCGAAGACCTGGCCGACGACAGGCGCAGGCTGGTGTTCCAGACCACGCCCAGGATGTCCACCTACCTGCTGTTCCTGGCGGTGGGCGATTTCGAGCGGATCGCGATGCAGGACGAAACCGGCACCGAGATCGGCGTGATCGCACAACGGGGCAAGGTCGAGCAGGCGCTCTATGCATTGCAGGCCAGCGCCGACATCCTGCGCGAATACAACCGCTATTTCGGCCTCGACTATCCCTTGCCCAAGCTCGACAACATCGCCGCGCCGGGACGCAGTCAGTTCTTCAGTGCGATGGAGAACTGGGGCGCGATCTTCACCTTCGAGCATTCCTTTCTGCTCGACCCCAGCATCGCCGATCTTTCCAGCCGGCAACGGGTGTTTTCCCTGGCCGCGCACGAGATCGCCCACATGTGGTTCGGCAACCTCGTCACCATGGCCTGGTGGGACGATCTGTGGCTCAACGAGGGTTTTGCGACCTGGCTGGCCGGACGCACCACCCGCACGCTCAATCCCGAATGGGATGCCGATGGCACCCGCCCGGCGTTCACCAGCCGCGCGGCCATGGAACAGGATGCCCATGCCACCACCCACCCGGTGGTGCAGCATGTCGATACCGTCGAACAGGCCAGCCAGGCCTTCGACGGCATCACCTATGGCAAGGGCTCGGCGGTGATTTCCATGCTCGAGGACTACGTGGGCGAGGCCGCCTGGCGCAAGGGCGTGCGCAGCTATTTCGACCGGCACGCCTACGGCAATGCGGTCACCGACGAGCTCTGGGAAGCGATGGAACAGGCTGCGCCGGGCCGGCAGTTCCGCGAGGTGGCGCATGATTTCACCCTGCAACCCGGCATTCCGCTGGTGCGCGCCACCAGTGCCTGCGTGGACGGGCGTACCGTGCTCGAACTGGAACAGGGCGAGTTCACCGTGGACCGCCCCGCCAAGGAGCCTTTGCGCTGGCACGTGCCGGTCACGGTGCAGGCCGTTGGCGGAGAGGCGGCGCGCACCCTGCTCGATGGCAAGACGCGGCTTGAACTGGCTGGCTGTGATGCGCCGGTGCAGGTCAACGCGGGGCAAAAGGGATATTTCCGTACGCTGCACTCGCCTGCACAATTCAAAGCACTGCTTGCGAACTTCGCCGACCTGCCACCGGTCGACCAGCTCGGTCTGATGATGGACACCGGCGCGCTGGCCGCTGCCGGCTTGCAACCCGAGTCCGACCAGCTGGAGCTGCTGATGCAGGTGCCATCGGATGCCGTGCCGGAGGTGTGGTTGCGGGTGGCAGGCACGCTGGTGGACATCGATGGCCTGTTCACGGAAGCACCATCGCAGCGCGCCGCGTTCCGCGCTTTTGCACGCGGTCGCCTTGCGCCGGGGTTCGATCGGCTGGGATGGGAGACCGCGACCGAGGACAGCGCCTCCACCCGTCAGCTGCGCAGCGTGCTGATGGAAACCCTGGCGCGCTTCGACGATCCCGAGGTGCTGGCCGAGGCGCGCCGTCGCTTCGCCGGCTCTGCGGACGATCCGGCGCTGCTGCCGGCGGATATCCGCCGCACGGTGCTCGGCATCGTCGCACGCAGCGCCGATGCGGCGACCTGGGAGCAGCTCCACGCCATGGCGCAATCGGAAACCTCGGCCATGCTGCGCGACCAGTACTACGGCCTGCTTGCCGCTGCCGCCGATGAGGTCTTGGCACAACGCGCACTCGACATGGCGCTGACCGGGGAACCCGGTGCCACCGGGGGTGCCGCGATGATTTCCCGTGTGGCCGGCGAGCATCCCGAGCTTGCCTTCGCCTTCGCCGCCGCACACCGCGGGCAAGTCGACACCATCGTCGATACCAGCTCGCGCGCCCGCTACTATCCGCGCCTCGGCGCGGGCTCGGGCAAACTGGGAACCGCGGACCAGATCCGGCAGTTCGCCGACGCCCATATCTCCCCGACATCGCGCGCCGAAGCCAACGCCGCCATCGCCGCCATCCAGACCCGCGCCCGGCAACGGGAGCGGCGCCTGCCGGCGATCGAGACATGGCTGAGGAAACGCTGATGCCGGTCCATCTCCGCACAACGAGTCCGCTTCTTGGCACGGGGGTGGCTTCTACCACCGTAGCTCGGGACCAGCGGAGCGCCGTGCATCGGGTCGCGCGCTCATCGTGGGCAATTGCCTCCCACAAAAAAGCAGCAGTTCGCCGCCCACGGTCTGCCGGCTCTGGCTCTTGATCCGCCGGGGCCCCATGTATCGCGCCGAGTAGCGCAGGTAACCGGCGGGGAAAGGCGCGACTGTGCCGCCCAGATCGAAGCCACGCGATACCTGCTGCGGCCCCGCCGCGAAGCGCCTTATTCCAGTTCCCGATGAAAGGTCACCACGCGACTGCGCCCCTGCGCCCGCCAGTGCGAGGCCAGCCATTCGGTGCAGTGCACCGAGCGGTGGCGCCCGCCGGTGCAGCCGAAGGCGAGGGTGACATAGCTGCGCGTATCGGACTCAAAGCGCGGCAGCCAGGCGTCCAGGAAGCCGGCCACATGGTCGAGGTATTCCACCACCGCCGGTTGCTGCGAAAGCCAGTCGCGCACCGGTGCATCACGTCCGGAAAGAGGCCGCAGGCCGGGATCCCAGTGCGGGTTGGGCAGGCAGCGCACGTCGAACACGAAGTCGGCGTCAGCCGGTACTCCGCGCCGGTAGGCGAAGGACTGCACCAGCAGCGACAGGCCGGGTTGCGCGTTGGCGGCCAGTTCGGTCACCACCCAGCGGCGCAACTGGTGGACGTTCATCGTGCTGGAGTCGACCACGCGGTCGGCGATGGCGGCCAGCGGGCGCAGGCGCTGGCGTTCCAGCGCGATGGCGTCGGCAAGCGGCAGGCCATCGCCGCTGAGCGGGTGGCGGCGGCGGGTTTCGCTGTAGCGGCGCAGCAGCACCTCGTCGAGCGTATCGAGGAACACGAGCTGGTGCTGGCAACCCATGCGGCCCACTTCGGCCAGTGAGTGCGGCAAGCGGGTGAGGCCTTCGGGGCGGTTGCGCACGTCGATGCCGACCGCCAGACGCTGCGGACCATCCTTGTCGGCGGCGACGCTGGCCACGAATTCGGGCAACAGTTCGGCGGGCAGGTTGTCGACGCAGTAGTAGTCGAGGTCCTCCAGCGTGCGCAGCACCACGCTCTTGCCCGAGCCGGAGAGGCCACTGATGATCAGCAGGGGTGGAGT
>CAZTXX010000206.1:0-4236 GCA_964617405.1 uncultured Aquimonas sp.
TGCAGGCACTGCGCGAACGGCCCGCGCTTGAGCCGCTTGCGCTCGACGATGCGCCCGGCGGCATCGGCGAACGCCAGTTCAAACACGTCCTTGGCAAGATCAATGGCGAGCATGACGGCGGAAGATGCCAGCACAGATATTGAGTAAGCGTTTGAAATAATATTCAATGACTTACGCCGGATTCAACCAATTATTGTCCGCGGGTATCAGCAATTCATGTCCTGTCGGGCAAGAATTGCTGGAATGTCCATGGGGCGGCCTGGCACGCCATGCTAAGGTGGACCATCCGGTTTCCTCGCAACTGTCGTGACCATCCGCGCCATCACCCTTGATCTGGACGACACGCTCTGGCCGGTCTGGCCCACGATCGAGCGCGCCGAGCAGGCCTTGCACGACTGGCTGGTCGCGTCTGCGCCACGCACGGCGCAGCGCTACCCGATCCACGCCATGCGCAAGCTGCGCGAGACCGTGCTGGCCGATCATCCCGACCTCGACCACGATTTCACCGCCCAGCGCCGGCTGACCTTGCAGCGCGCGCTGCACGCCAGCGGTGAGGACGTGGCGCTGGCCGAGCCGGCGCTGGAGTTGTTCAGCGAACACCGCAACCTCGTCGACCTGTTTCCCGGCGTGGCCGCGGCACTGGAGCGGCTGGCCGCGCGCTTTCCGGTCGCCGCGCTCACCAATGGCACGGCGGACATCGCGCGGATCGGCATCGACCAGCATTTCGTGTTCCAGCTCGGCGCGCGCGAGCACGGCGTGGCCAAACCCGACGCCAGCATCTTCCTCAGCGCCTGCCAGCGCCTCGGCCTTGCGCCGGGGCAGGTGCTGCACGTGGGCGACGATCCGGAACTGGACGTGATCGGCGCACAGCGCGCCGGATTGCGCAGCGCCTGGGTCAACCGCCACCAGGATGCCTGGCGCGCACCTGCCCTTGATCCCGATTTCATCGTCCGCGACCTCGACGAGCTGGCCGACCGGCTCGATTGCGGGCCCGTTCCCCACCGATAGGCATGCCCATGATCCTGCCCCCCTGCATCGAAACGACCAGCCGCGCGAACGCCACGCCGATCATCGCCGTCCACAAGGACTGCCTGGAAACCACCCTCGCCGCGCTGGACTCCGGCGCCCGTGCCTGGGCCCAGGCCAACGGGTTCAAGGCCAAGGCCGATACCTGGCTCGCCCTTCCGGGCGCCGATGGCGGCATCGCGATGGTACTGGCCGGCATCGCGGATTCGGCCGATCCGCGCGCGCTTTCCGCCTTGCCCCTGGCACTGTCGGAAGGTCGTTACACCCTGCATCCGACGCTGGGCGAGCGCATCGTTCCGGGCGATGCGCTGCTGGGCTGGGGCTTGGGCGCCTACCGTTTTTCCCGCTACCTGAATCCGGCACGCAAGGCCGCGACCCTGGTATTGGACGCCGATGCCGATCTTGATGAAGCCGCCGCGTTGCTCGAAGCCGGCACACGGGTGCGCGACCTGGTCAATACGCCGACGCAGGACATGGGCCCGGACGAACTCGAAGCCGAGGCCCGCGCGCTTGCGCAGCGCCACGGCGCCAGCGCGCGCGTGGTGGCCGGCGACGAGCTGCTGCGCGAGAACTTCCCCGCGATCCACGCGGTCGGTCGTGCCAGCCACCGCGCCCCGCGCCTGATCGAACTGAGCTGGGGCGACCCCTCGCATCCCACCCTCACCCTGGTCGGCAAGGGCGTGTGCTTCGATACCGGCGGCCTCGACCTCAAACCCGCCGACGGCATGCGCAACATGAAGAAGGACATGGGCGGCGGCGCCCATGCCATCGCGCTCGCCGGCCTCGTCATGGCACGCAAGCTGCCGGTGCGGCTCAGCCTGCTGGTGCCGGCGGTGGAAAACGCCGTGGGGCCGGATGCCTATCGTCCCGGTGAAGTCGTTGCCACGCGCAAGGGCATCAGCGTCGAGATCGACAACACCGACGCCGAGGGCCGCATGGTGCTGTGCGACGCATTGGCCTACGCGGCCGAATCTTCGCCCGACCTGATCCTCGACTTCGCCACCCTCACCGGCGCCGCACGCGTGGCGCTCGGCCCGGATCTTCCAGCGCTGTTCTCCAACGACGATGAGGTCGCCGCGCAGTGGATCGAAGCCGGCGATGCGCTGCGCGACCCGGTCTGGCGCATGCCGCTGTGGCGGCCCTACCTGCGCTACCTCAAGAGCCACATCGCCGACATCGCCAACGCCGGCTCGCGCATGGCCGGTGCGGTTACCGCAGCACTGTACCTGGAAAAGTTCATCCCTGACGGCCAGCGCTGGGCACACCTCGATGTTTACGCCTGGAACGACGCCGACCGCCCCGGTCGGCCGCGCGGCGGCGAGGCCATGGCGCTGCGCTCGGTCTGGGAGATGCTCAAGGCGCGCTACGGTTGAAGTGCCAAACGACTGTGCCGTGCGCCAACGTTATCGCACCCCGGATATCGAGCTGCGCGTCGCTGAAGGACTGACGCACGACAGCGCACCAACAACTGGCACTGGACGATGTGCGGCAAACAAGAATATTCTCATTTGCTCACACTGCCGGGATGACGCGATTCCGCGTTCGGCACAGGGGAATTCATGAAATCGATCCGGACAGTGGCCCTGCTGGCATGGCTGGCGGCCTTTATGACCCCGGCGTTTGCTCAGACGCATGCGTACTCGGTCTACGTGGACCTGGACAACAACCCGGCGACCGGCTGCACGATCACAGGTGCGGCCGGGTCGGTGTCCGGTATCGAGGCGGTCCTGACCGCGGAAGTCGCAGTGGACCCGCCCGAGGTCGTGGGGCAGCATCTTGCGCACTGCCAATCGGGTGTCATCGGAGCGGCGTCCGCCGTGCCGGGCAGCTATCCCTATCCGGTGGGCTTTGATCAAGGCAGCCCGGGATTCGACGTGATCGAGCTGGGCGCACCGCTCCGGTTGTTTGACGCGCCCACGACGCGAGTGGACTGGCGCCTGACCTTCGGCAGCGAAGGTGCGCTGCTGGGGGGAGCGGACCTGACCGACGCGGTGCTGGTGCCGCGGCTGGGATTCATCCCCCTGAATCCGACTTTCATTCCCGCCACCTCGCTGCTCGCGCTGGCGACACTGGCGCTCGCCCTGGCCGTCGGCACGGCCTGGGTGGTCCGCCGCCGCCCACAGTTCCTTTCCATTCTCGTGGTGGGCTGGGCGCTGGGACTCAGCGGGCTGGCGTGGGCCGCGATGCTGCACGTGCTGGACGGCAATATCGACGATTGGGCCGGCGCTCCGGTGCTGACCGATCCACAGGGCGACGCCACCCAGGACGAGCCGCCCATCGACATACGCCAGGCTTTCGCCGAGCAGCAGAGCGGCACCGTGTTTTTCCGCATCGACGTCGAGGAAACCCGCCTGTCGACGCTGATTCCACCCTTGATCGATACGCGGTTCACGATCCAGGAAAACAGCCCGAACGGCACCGTAGCGGGCACGGTGCGACCCGCCTCGACCGGCCTGTCGTCGATCCTTGCGCTGAACCTGACCGGCCAGGCACCCGCTGCCGCGTTTGCGTTCGATCCCCTCAGCACCGCGCTATCGGTCGCCAACGCCACGCTGCTGGACTTCGAGACCCATTCGCAGTTCCAGCTGGATTTCTCGGCCACGCTGACCGGCGTGACCGGGTGGACGCTTCCGGTCACGGCGTCGGTGGATGTTGAAGACGCGAACGAACTGCCGCTGCTGGCTCCCCAGGCGTTCACCGTACTGGAGCACGCCGCCAACGGCACCGCGATCGGCACGGTGGTGGCCAGCGATCCGGACGCGGGCGCGAACGGGCAGCTGAGCCATGCCATCACCGGTGGCAGCGGTCAGGCAATCTTCGGGGTGGACGCGAACAGCGGCCTCCTCACCCTGGTGGACGCCGCTGCCCTGTCGCTCTCGGCGTCGCCCTACAGCCTGGACGTGCGCGTCAGCGATGCCGGCAGCCCGCCCTTGTCGACAACCGCCTCCATGACGATTTCTGTTGTCGATGTGAACGATGCGCCCGGTTTCACCGCGGGGGATGATGTCACCGTGAACGAGGATTCAGGTGCCTACGACGCGCTCTGGGCCAGCGCCCTGTCGGACGGCGATGACGGAACCCAGACTCTGACCTTCGACATCCTGGCGAACGACGCTCCTGCACTGTTTGCCACGGCACCCTCGCTGGCCGTGGACGGCAGCAACGGGCGCCTGAGCTTCACCCCGGCACCGGACGCCAACGGCGTGGCCA
>CAZTXX010000207.1:0-4234 GCA_964617405.1 uncultured Aquimonas sp.
TGTCGGGCTTCGCCACCCCGGTGGAAAACATGCCGCTGGTGCTGCAGTGGCTGGCCCAGGCTATTCCGCTCACCCACTTCCTGGTCATCGTCGAAGGCAGCTTCCTGAAAGCCCTGCCGCCCGGCGACGTTCTGGCCAGCCTCTGGCCGCTCGCGCTCATCGCGCTGGTGACGCTGTCGCTGGCCACTGTCTTCGTTCGAGGTCGCCTGCAATGAACCTGCAAAACCCACCTCTCATCCGCCGCACGCTGCGCCACGCCCTGCTGGTCGGAGCGGGCGCTCTGCTCGCCGCATGCGCCGCCGTCGGACCCGACTACCGTGTTCCGGAACCGGATACTGCTGGCCCATGGACGCAACCGGTTCCCGATGCCTTCGTTGCCGGTGAGCTTTCGGCCTGGTGGCGTAGCCTGGAAGATCCTGTGCTTGAGCGGCTGGTCGAAACGGCGCTCGACGGCAATCTCGACCTTCGCCAAGCGCTTGCGCGCATTGACGAGGCACGCGCGATGCGGGACCGCACGGCTGGTGCGCTGCAGCCTGTCGTAGGTACGGGTGCCAGCGTCGGTCGACAGAGGATCAGCGAAAACGGGTCGCTTCCGATCGGTTCCATCCCAGGGTTGGACGCAACGCAGAGCGTGCACGACCTGGGCTTTGACGCGAGCTGGGAGATCGACCTCTTCGGCGGCCAGCGGCGCGCCTTGGAAAGCGCCGATGCCCGCCTTGCGGAAACCTGGCTGGAGGCCGAAGGCGTGCGAATGCGCGTTGCCGCCGAGGTGGCGAGAACCTGGTACGAGGCTTCCGGCGCTGCGCGCGAGCTTCTGGCGCGGCAGGGCACGGTCCGGACGCTGGAGGAGACGCTGCGGCTGACGCATCAGCGCCACGCTGCGGGAGACGCCTCGCGCGCGGAAGTTGACGCGATCGAGGCGCAGCTTGCGATCGCATACGCCGGCTTGCCCGAAATCGAGGCGCGACAGCGTGCGTCCACCTTGGCGCTGGGCGTGCTGCTGGGCCAAGGCCCGGATGCAGAGCTGAGCGTGCTCGACACCCTGCCCGATGCACCCCAGCTGCTGCCGCTACCGGTGGGCGCGCGGGCCGACATCCTGCGTAGACGCCCGGACGTGCTGGCCGCCGAGCGCCGGCTCGCGGCGAGCACCGCAGATATCGGCGTGGCCACGGCGGAACTGTTTCCGAAACTGACGATCGGCGCGGGCGGCGGTTTCCAGGCGCTGGACGCCGGCGAGTGGTTCCAGTCATCCAGCACGCGCTTCTCGGTCGTTCCCTTCCTTTCCTGGCGCGTGTTCGACGGCGGCCGGGTGCGCGCCGAGATCCGCGCTCGGGAGGCCGCTGCGCAACGCACTGCTCTGGCCTACGAGCAGGTCGTGCTGACCGCACTGAGCGATGCCGAGCGCGCGTTGGGTGATTATCGCGCTGGACTGGAATCGCTGGCACGGCGCGACATGGCGCTAGCGGCCAATCTGCGCAGTCATGCCCACGCAAGGGCCCGTTATCACGCGGGTGACATCGCATTGGTCGAGCTTCTCGCCACTGAACGCCTGCTGCATGAGGCCCGGCAAACACAAGCACAGGCGCAAACAAGTGCCGGTATCCGTCTCGTCGCACTCTACAAAGCGCTGGGGGGCGGGTGGAAAGCCCCCAATGAAGAACAGGTCGCCACAACAGACCCCGTGTATTCGAAACGTTGAATTCTGGAACTACCCAGTGCGGGAGGAAGCAGACTGGTGCGCTTCTGCAGGCTTTCCACACTGTTTACCCGACACCCCACGAGGCAAAAATCATGAGCACGCCGCACATACCCTCCCGTTACCACTCGCTCACCATCGCCCTGCACTGGCTAACTTTGATTTTGCTGGTTGCCGTTTACGCCCTGATCGAACTGCGCGGGATGTATCCCAAAGGCAGTGACGCGCGCGAACTGATGAAACATTGGCATTTCATGCTGGGGTTGCTGGTTTTTGTTCTCGTGTTGGTGCGTCTTCCGGCACGAGCTTTGTTTCGCGCCCCTACCATTGCACCCACGCCACCGCTCTGGCAGGAATGGCTGGCCAAGACGATGCACTTGGCGCTTTATGCATTCCTCATCGGCATGCCGCTGTTGGGCTGGGCAGTATTGAGCGCGAAAGGCAAGGTCGTGCCGTTCTTCGGGCTGGAACTACCAGCACTCATCGCCCCCGACAAACCCTTGGCAGGCACTCTTGAAGACTTCCACAAACTGATCGGCACGCTCGGTTACTGGCTGATCGGCTTGCATGCCGTGGCTGCGTTGTACCACCACTATCTGATGCACGACAACACCTTGCGGCGGATATTGCCGACAGGTTCGGATGCGCCAAAAGGCAAGCAAAGGTGTTCGCCATGAAACTGCACTTCTTCGGCGCCGCCGGCGAAGTGACCGGTTCCTGCTTTCTTGTCGAGGGCGCCAACGCGCGCTTTCTGGTGGACTGCGGCATGATCCAGGGCGGACGCGAGGCTCCGGCCAGAAACCGCAAGCCGTTTGATTTCGACCCGGAGTCGATCGACTTCGTGCTGCTGACCCATGCGCACATCGACCACAGCGGCCTTTTGCCCAAGCTCACCCGGGCTGGATTCCGGGGATCGATCTTCGCAACCCACGCGACCACCGATCTGCTTGGGGTAAAATGTTGCCCGACAGCGGGCACATCCAGGAGTACGAGTCCGAGCGCGAAGCGCGCCGGCGCGGTGGGCGCGCGGTGCCACCGCTGTATACCGTGGCCGATGCCGAAGCCTGCCTCGAGCAGGTCGAAGGCGTGGAGTACGACCGCGAGCTGGCACCGCACCCGGCGGTGCGGGTGTGCTTTCGCGAGGCGGGACACATCCTCGGCTCAGCGATCCTGGAGATCTGGGTACGGGAGGTCGGAAGAACGACCAAGCTGGTGTTCACCGGGGATCTCGGTCAGCCCGGACGCCCGATCCTGCGCGATCCTGAAACCATCGGCGAGGCCGACATCCTGGTGATGGAGTCGACCTACGGCGACCGCGAGCACGCGCAGCTTGCGGCCACCGAGGAGGAAATGATCGCGATCGTCGAACGCACCCTGTACGAGCGGGGCGGCAACGTGATCATGCCGGCGTTCGCGGTCGGGCGGACCCAGCAGGTCATCTATCTCCTCCATCAAATGGTGCGCCAAGAGCGGCTGCGAGCCCCTATGATTTTCGTGGATTCACCCATGGCGACGGCGGCTACGCGCATCACGCGTGCCCATATGGAACTGTTCGATGCCCAGGCGCGCGAGCTGGCCGAGTGGCACGCATCGAAAAGCGGCCTGCCACAGCTGCACTTCACCGCGAGCGTGGAAGAGTCCAAGGCACTCAACCTGATCCGTTCCGGCGCCATCATCATTTCCGCCAGTGGGATGTGCGAAGCCGGACGCATTCGACACCATCTGTTCCACAACCTTCGGCGCCGCGAATGCGCGGTGATGATGCCCGGTTTCCAGGCACAGGGCACGCTCGGCAGACGGCTGGTGGACGGCGCAAGCCGGGTGCGTCTGTTCGGCGAGGATATTCCAGTACGCGCAGCGATCCATCGCGTCGATGGCCTTTCAGCGCATGCTGATCGTACTGCGCTGCTGAAATGGGCGGGCGCATTTCAGACCCAGCCGGCACACACTTTCCTGGTGCATGGTGAAAATGCCGCTGCACAGGCGTTGAAGGAGGACTTGCGGCATACCCTGGGCTGGCAGGTGGATGTGGCCGAGCATGGCCAGGTGGTTCGCTGGCCTGCCGCGAAAGGGGGTGTGCGATGAGCGCAACCCGTTCCTGTGAGGTTTCCGAACGACTGCGTCATATCCTCGACTCACCGGCGTTTCGCCTCGCCTATGAGGATCCGGAGTTCCTTCGGGAAGAAGCTCTTCGTCCACTTCGCCTGCACCTGGAGTTGCTCAAGCCGGAGCATGCACTGCGACAACAAGGTATCCATTCCACCGTCGTGGTGTTCGGCAGTGCACGCACCAGGAGTGCCGAAGCTACCGCCGCACGGCTCGCGGAACTGGAGCAGGTGACCCGGGAGATGGGCAATGATCCGTTGTTGCAACAAGAACTGCGACTGGCCCGACGACGCGAGGAACAGGCACGACACTACGAAAATGCACGGCGCTTCGCACATCTGCTTTCACGCCGTTTCCAATGCGAAGGCCGTCGTGATTGGGGCGAGGCCAGGCCCTGTTAGACTCGCCGGATGAAACCGCCCGGTATCCGAG
>CAZTXX010000208.1:0-4181 GCA_964617405.1 uncultured Aquimonas sp.
CGCCCGGTGGTGGTGATGAACTACCCCGAGCACATCAAGGCCTTCTACATGCGCCTGAACGACGACGGCAAGACGGTGGCGGCGATGGACGTGCTGGCGCCGGGCATCGGCGAGATCATCGGCGGCAGCCAGCGCGAAGAACGGCTGGAGGTGCTCGATGCGCGCATGGACCAGTTCGGCCTGGATCGCGAGCACTACGGCTGGTACCGCGATTTTCGCCGCTATGGCAGCGTGCCGCACGCCGGTTTCGGCCTCGGGTTCGAGCGCCTGATCGTCTACGTATGCGGCCTGTCCAACATCCGCGATGCGATCCCCTACCCGCGCGCGCCGGGCCACGCGGAGTATTGAGTTGGGCATGTTCCTTGCGCTCACGGCGCTGGCCGTGGCCATTTCCGGCGTGCTGGCCTTTGCCTTGTTCTGGGCCATGGCCCTGGTGCACCTGCGCGATCGCCACCCCGCCACGCTGGCAAGCCTCGGGCAGTTCGCCTTTGTCTCGCCACCTGCATTGGGTTGGTTGCTGATGGGGCGTTTCCGGGCACTGGCCGACCGCTCACTCAACGGCCTCGCCACACCCGCGCGCATCGCGCTGTGGTGCACGCTTGCTGCGCTGGCGACCGCCGGCGCGCTGGCGGTGATCTACCGATGAGGATCTACCAATGAAAATCGGCCGATGAGCGAACCAAACCACGACCAATGGTGGCTGGTGCGGCTGGGAAACCTGCTGCTCTGGAGCCGGTTGCGGCTTCGCCCTTCCGGTACCGCCGAAGTGCTGGACCATTCCGGCAACGCGCACAGCTATGACAGCGAGGACAGCGCGCGCGCCGCCCTGCTCGACGCCGAATACCGCTCGCTCGACGGCCTGGACGAGGACGACGCGCTGGCGCTGGGCCTGCCCCTGGCCGATCTCGTCCCGCCGCAAGGTGACGACGAGTCGTTGCCCGCGCGCATGGCGCAACCGCTGCCGGCAACACACTGAGTCGACCGCGCGGCGCACCCGCAACCCGTCGGCAACGAGTCCGCTACCAGATCAGATCGTCCGGCACCTGATATTTCGGATCGGAATAATCCTCGTCCTGCACCGGCACGTCGGGGTCCACCAGCAGGGCCAGCGACCCGGCCAGGATCGCCTCGGCCTGCCGGCCATCGGCCACCGATACCAGGTGATAGCGTCCGCCCAGCTGCACCACCGCCAGTTCACCGGCATTGAGTGCCTTGAGCTGGTCGGCGGTGACGTGGATACGGCGGATCTTTCCGCCGTAGGGGAAATGCCGGGCGATCTCGGCGGCATCGTCATTGCGCCGCACCTTGGCAAGGAACTCCGTCAGTCGGGCACGGGCTTCGCGTCGCTGACGTGCCTCCTCCTGGCGCTGACGCTCGGCGGCGATGCGCTCGTCCTTCTCCTTCTGCGCACGGATCGCATAGGCCTTGGCCAGATCCATCTCGCCGCCACGCCGGGGCTTGTCGCCCGGCGCAGCGTGGCGGGCGGCGTGGTCACGCGCGGGCTTCTTTCCCGACGGTACGGCGCGCTTCGTCGGCGCCGTGCGCTCGGGCTTGGGGGCGCTCTTGAAGCCCAGCTTCAGCAGCTGGTCCTTGAGGGTGTCGCTCATCGCAGTGTCTCAATAGTGCGGAGGCGGAGGCTCGTTGGCCGCCGAAGAGGAAAATCCATCGCGCAGGGCGAGCAGATCCTCGCTGGCTTGTGCCAGCGCATGGCGCAACGCTTCCAGTTCCATGCGCTGGCGGTTCACCAGATCGCCCAGCTCGGTCAACGCCGATTCCTGGAAGGCGAGCCGGGTTTCGATTTCGATCAGACGCTCTTCATCACTCATTCGCCCATTTTACCCGCCGGGTGCCGCCGTGCCACGCATGCCACCGTCCCGCGCATGAACCGCCACCTCATGCTGCCACGCCGATCAGCGGCACCCGCTGCCATGCGCGCTACCATGCGTGCCCGCGTTGCCCCGGCACGGCTCTGCCCGTCCCAGACTGCGCAGCACACCTCTGTACGGGTTCATCATGGATTTTTCCATCGTTCTATATGTCCTCGGCGCGCTGCTGGTGATCGCCGGCCTCGCGGGGGCGGTGCTGCCGGCCCTGCCGGGCACGCCATTGATGTTCGCCGGCATGTTGCTGGTGGCCTGGGGCGAGGACTTCACGCGCCTGGGCTGGGGAACGCTGTCGATTCTGGCGGCGCTGACCATTCTTTCCCTGGCCATGGACTTTGCCGCCAACCTGCTGGGCGCCAAACGCGCGGGGGCAAGCCGGCTGGCGTTGGTGGGCGCGGCAATCGGTACCATCGTCGGGCTTTTTTTCGGTATCCCCGGCCTTCTGCTCGGGCCGTTCATCGGCGCCTTCCTCGGCGAGCTGATTCACAGTCGCCACGGCGGCCTCGCCACCAAGGTCGGCATCGGCACCTGGATCGGTGTGCTGCTCGGCCTGGTGGCGCGGGTCAGCATCGCCTTCCTGATGCTGGGCATCTTCGTGCTGGTGCTGGTGATCTGAACATCCACGTACCTGACCTCCCGCACTTCTTGTGATCGGTGACCTTCCCTAGACTGCAGGTTTTTCCTACGCCGCGCCCACGGGCTTGCGCGGCCCTGATCAGATATTCGCGTTGTGACCTCTTCTCCTTTCTCCAAGCTTCCCCTGCCCCACGGCAGCCAGAAGCGCGCCGACTGGCGCGCCCCGTCCAGCCTCAGCGCCCTGTCACTGGCCACCTCCCGCGTGGCCGAGGATCACGACGGCGTGCTGCTCGCGGTGACGCGCGACAGCCACACCGCACGCATCCTGGAAACCGAACTGGCGGCCTTCGCGCCGGCGTTGCCGGTGTTGCCCTTCCCGGACTGGGAAACCCTGCCCTACGACCTCTTCAGCCCGCAGCCGGACATCGTTTCCCAGCGTGTGGCCACGCTCTACCGGCTGCCTTCCGCAACACGCGGGGTGCTGGTGGTGCCGGTCTCCACCCTGATGCAGCGCCTCGCGCCCGTGGGCTTCATCGCCGGGCAGTCGCTGGTGCTGCAGCAGGGCCAGCGATTATCGCTGGAAACAGAAAAGCGCCGTCTGGAAGCGGCCGGCTACCGCAACGTGCCGCAGGTGCTCGATCCGGGTGATTTCGCGGTGCGCGGCGCCCTGCTCGACATCTTCCCGATGGGCAGCACCGAGCCCTACCGTATCGAATTGTTCGACGAGGACGTGGATTCGATCCGCACCTTCGACCCGGAAACCCAGCGCTCGCTGCACAAGGTGAACGCGGTGCGGATGCTGCCGGCGCGCGAGTTCCCGCTCGACGAGGATTCCTCGAAGCGCTTTCGCGGTGTGCTGCGCGAGCGTTTCCCGATCGATCCGCGGCGCTGCCCGATCTATCAGGACATGAAGGAAGGCGGTGCGCCCGCCGGCATCGAGTACTACCTGCCGCTGTTCTTCGACACCACCGCCACCTTGTTCGACTACCTCGGCGCCGACACGCTGTGCCTGCTGGGCGAAGGCGTGCTGGAAGCCGCCGAGGCGTTCTGGGCGCAAACCGGTGAGCGCCACGAGCAGCGCCGGCACGATATCGAACGCCCGGTGTTGCCGCCGGCCGACCTCTTCCTGCCACCCGAGTCGCTGCGCGAGGCGCTCAACCAGCGCCGCCGGATCGAGGTGCTGGGGCGCGACCATCCACGCTTCGAACAGGCCAGCGCGCTGGGCGATGCGCCGGCACCAGCCCTGCCGCTGGTGCAGAAGGGTGAAGCCAGCGCCTCGGCATTGCGCGGATTCCTTGAAAGCTATCCGGGTCGGGTGCTGATTGCAGCCGACTCTCCCGGCCGGCGCGAGGCGTTGATCGACACCCTCGGCCACCTCGGGCTGAAGCCTGAAACGGTGGCGGGCTGGGGGGCGTTTCTTGCTTCCTCCCCCACGACCGGGGGAGAGGGGGCAGATACCCGCTTCGCCATCACCGTGGCCGCGCTGGAAGATGGCTTCGCGCTGGCGGAACCCGCGCTGTGCGTATTGACCGAGCGCCAGTTCTATCCCGAGCGCGCGGTGGGAACGCGGCGACGGACACGCGCCGGGCGCGATCCGGAAACCATCCTGCGCGATCTGTCGGAGATCTCCCCGGGCTCGCCCATCGTCCACGAAGACCACGGCGTGGGCCGCTATGTCGGCCTGGAAGCGCTCGACGTGGGCGATCAGCGCGCCGAATTCCT
>CAZTXX010000209.1:0-4152 GCA_964617405.1 uncultured Aquimonas sp.
TGTGCGTGGACGCGCTCGGCGGCGCGCCGGGGCTGCACTCGGCGCGCTATGCCGGAACCGATGGCGACGCGCAGGCCAACATCCTCAAACTGCTCGATGCCCTGGCCGAGGTGCCGCAAGAACACCGCGGCGCGCACTTCCATTGCACCCTGGTGTTGCTGCGCCATGAAGGCGATCCCGCACCACTGGTATGCGAGGGCCGTTGGCGCGGGCGCATCCTCGACGAGCTTCGCGGCGAGGGCGGCTTTGGTTACGACCCGGTTTTCCTGGACGAGGCCAGCGGGCAGTCCGCAGCCGAGTTGTCGCGCGAGGAGAAGGCCGCCGTCAGCCATCGCGGCCAGGCCTTGCGCCAGCTCGTCGCCGGGCTGGCACGCCAGCCGCTCGAGTCCTGAACTTGCCAACAATCGGCCTGCTGCCCCTGTTGACGCGCGCAGCAGGTCACAGGTTCTAAACTGCGCCTCTTTCTGTCTTTCCGGAATTCCCGTGTCCACCACGCTGCACACCTCCGACCTGCCCGGTCTCGAACTTCTGCATCGCGGCAAGGTGCGCGATGTCTATGCGCTGGATGATGCGCGCCTGCTGATGGTGGCCACCGACCGCCTCTCCGCCTTCGACGTGGTGCTGCCCGATCCCATCCCCGGCAAGGGCGAAGTCCTCACCCGCATGTCGAACTTCTGGTTCGCCCGCACCGCGCAGTTGATGCCCAACCACTTGCTCGACGCGACGCCGGAGAGCGTGCTCCCGGCCGGCGTGGACGTGGCGCTGTATCGCGATCGCAGCGTGGTCGCACGGCGCCTGCGGGCGTTCCCGGTCGAAGCGGTGGTGCGTGGCTACCTGATCGGGTCGGGCTGGAAGGACTACCTCGCGACCGGTGCGGTCTGCGGCATTACCCTGCCTGCCGGGCTGCGCCAGGCCGAGCGCCTGCCCGAGCCGATCTTCACGCCATCCTCCAAGGCCGCCGTGGGCGATCATGACGAGAACATCGGGTTTGACCGCGTGGTGGAACTGATCGGCGGCGAGCTGGCCGAACAGGTGCGCGAGGCGACGCTGGCGATCTATCGTTTCGCCGCCGCATATGCCGAGGCGCGCGGCATCCTGATCGCCGATACCAAACTGGAATTCGGCGTGGACCACGACGGCACGCTGCGGGTGATGGACGAGATGCTCACCCCCGATTCCTCGCGCTTCTGGCCCGCCGACGAATACCGCGTGGGCATCAGTCCACCGAGCTATGACAAGCAGTTCGTGCGCGATTACCTGGAAACGCTCGACTGGAACAAGACCGCGCCGGGGCCGTCACTGCCCGACGCGGTGATCCGCGGCACCCTGCAGCGCTATGCCGAGGCCCTGGAACGGCTCACCGGCGAGAAATGAAACAGCGACCACACCTTCGGCACGGGCACCCGGCACGATGAACATGCCGCGCTCGCATCTGCTGCTGATCCTGCTGATCTGCATCGCCTGGGGCGCCAACTTCCTCGCCTCGGCCACCGCGCTGCGCGAGATCCCGCCGCTGGTGTTTTCTGCCCTGCGGCTGATCCCGCTGATCTTCCTGCTGGTGCCCTGGATGAACCGCCCGCCCCGGGGTGGCTGGTGGTTGCTGGTGATCGTCGCGCTGTGCAACGGCGCGCTGCATTTCGGCCTCAACTTCTGGGCGATCCGCGAGGCCGGCAATCTCGCCTCGCCCGCCATCGTGCTGCAAAGCTACATCCCGATGTCGGTGGTGCTGGCGGTGGTGTTCCTGGGCGAGAAGATCGGCTGGCGCACCTGGACCGGGGTGGCGGTGAGTTTTGCCGGCGTGCTGGTGCTGGGCTTCGACCCGATCGTGCTGCAAGCACCTTTCGCGCTGCTGCTGATGCTGCTGTCCGCGCTCTCGCTGGCGGTGGGCACGGTGGTCATGCGCGGGCTCACCGGCATGAACCCGATCGGCGTGCAGGGCTGGACCGCACTGATCGCCACCGGCCCGCTGCTGGTCTGGAGCGCCTGCGTGGAAACCGGGCAATGGGAGGCCATCCGCGAGGCATCGCTGATGGCCTGGCTGGGCGTGGCCTGGGCCACCTTCGCCGCCTCCCTGCTCGGCCACAGCCTGTTCTACTGGCTGGTGCAGCGCCACCCGGTTTCGAGCCTCATGCCCTATCTGCTACTCGCGCCGATCTTTGCGGTGGCGCTGGGCATCGCGTTCTGGGGTGATCGCCCCGGCCCGCGCCTCTACCTGGGCGCCGCGATGGTGCTGGGCGGCGTACTGTTCATCTCCCTGCGCGCCAGGGTGCGCGCCCGGAAACTGCCGGAGCCGGCGGAGATCTGAAGCCCGACCGGCGCCTGCCGCGCCCGCTCGTTTGAACCCGGTGCCGTGGAAACGACAAAGCCGCCCGGAGGCGGCTTCGTGCGCGGTCCGGGAATGACCCGGCCAGGATCGTGTGCGGATGGCTTACTTTGCCGCCATCAGCGCCAGCGTGGTATCGAGCATGCGGTTGGAGAAGCCCCACTCGTTGTCGTACCAGGACAGCACCTTGACCAGGGTGCCGTCCATCACGCGGGTCTGGGTGCTGTCGTACACCGAGCTGCGCGGGTCGTGGTTGAAGTCGATGGATACCAGCGGCTCGTCGTTGAAGCCGAGGATGCCCTTGAGCGCGCCTTCGCTGGCGGCCTTCACGGCGGCGTCGATCTCTTCCTTGCTGGTGGCGCGCTTGGCGGTGAAGGTCAGGTCCACCACCGAGACGTTGATCGTCGGTACGCGCATCGCGAAGCCGTCGAGCTTGCCGTTGAGCTCGGGCAGCACCAGGCCCACGGCGGCGGCTGCGCCGGTCTTGGTGGGGATCTGGCTCATCGTGGCCGAACGCGCGCGGCGCAGGTCCGAGTGGTAGACGTCGGTCAGAACCTGGTCGTTGGTGTAGGCGTGGATGGTGGTCATCAGGCCGTGGGCGATGCCGATGCTGTCGTTGAGCACCTTGGCCAGCGGCGCGAGGCAGTTGGTGGTGCACGAGGCGTTGGAGATCACAGTGTCGCCGGCCTTCAGCACGCTATGGTTGACGCCGTAGACCACGGTCGCGTCCACGTCCTTGCCACCCGGGGCCGAGATGATGACCTTCTTCGCGCCCGCGGCGAGGTGAGCCGAAGCCTTTTCCTTGCTGGTGAACAGGCCGGTGCACTCCAGCACCACATCCACGCCCAGTTCGCCCCAGGGCAGCTTGGACGGATCGCGCTCGGCGCAGACTTTGATGCGGTCGCCCTTGACGATCAGATCGCCGCCATCCACGGAAACATCGAACGGAAAGCGACCGTGGGCGGTGTCACGGCGGGTCAGGTGTGCGTTGGTGTTCGCATCGCCCAGGTCGTTGATCGCCACCACCTGGATCTCGTTGGTGCGACCGGACTCGTACAGCGCACGCAGGATGTTGCGGCCGATGCGGCCGTACCCGTTGATCGCAACCTTGATTGCCATGACAAAACTGCTCCTGAGAGAGGGGAAAACGGCGAAACCGGACGCCGGCCCTTCATTTTAGCCCGGATACTCCGTGCTCACACGGACACGGGTGTCCCGCGTTGGAATGACGTCATGCGTCCACGGTTTTCGCCGGGTTTCCCGGCAGCACGCGGCTGGCGAAGCGTTCGACCCGTTCGAACGGAATATGGTCGCCGGCATCCTTGCCGTAATACGCCTCGGCGATGCGTCCCTTCTCGTCGATCAGGAAATCGGCCGGAAGATTGTTGGATGTACCGATGCCGCCCAGGGTTTTCAGGCTGCGGCCAAAACCGACCTGTGCCATGCCGCGCAGCCACGGGATGAAATGCCGGATGACCGCCAGCATCTTGCGCGAGAACGATTTTTCGATGCCGTAGATTTCGTAGGCTTCAAAGCTCGGCTCGGCTGCCACCGGAAAGGGCCGCGGCCTTGCGAGGATGAACTTCCTCACCTCGTCCGGATCGGCGGCAAATACCGCCACCACCTGCAGGTCGTACTTGCGCAACTCCTCGAACTTGCTGGTGAGCAGGTACAGATGGAAATTGCAGAACGGGCAGGCGGGATCGCGATAGAAGGTCAGCAATGTGCGTTTGCCGTTGCCGAACACGATGGGCTTGCCTTCGGTGTCCTTGAGATGGACGAGGGGAGCGTCCATCGGTGCCGCGAGTCTTGCCATGTTGGTCTCCTGG
>CAZTXX010000210.1:0-4116 GCA_964617405.1 uncultured Aquimonas sp.
CCCGCAAGGCGGTGAAAGAAGCGGCCTGAGTCCCGCGCTTCTCCCGCAGCAACCCCTTGACCGCGCCTCGGCCCAGTACGCCGGGGCGCGGTTTTCATTTTGGCCGCCCAAACCAGGCAACCAGGCTTCCGGCGCGACCGATCCGGGCGCGCGCAAGGCTCGCCACGCTGACAAGCCCATGCTGTGGGTGCATCAGACGGGTCGGCACAAGGCCGCGGCGGCCGCGGCCATCGGCTGGCTACCCGAATACCTGCAGGCACGCCGAGAACTGAAAGCCGTCCTGTTCCCGCGCGACGAGGTCGGCTCTGAGGAGCAACGCCGGATCATCGCGATCCTGCGACAGGCCATCGACGCACTTGCCCGCCTGCATCCCCATGCCCAATCCAGCCTCCCATCCTCACCAACGAGTGATGCGGGAAACCGACCGCTGGACGCATCGTGCGCTGCCACAAGCCTTGGCCACAGCGGTCGACGACAACACCGGGAGCGCGGCCCCGCTGCTCCCCCGACACATCATCCCCGCAGTCGCGCTTGCAGATGCGGCGGAAAGCCGTCGCGGGAAAAACGCGCACCGCGGGGATCGTGTTGACAGTTCATCTTTGACGGGGGTCGCGTCGCTTGCGCGCTGTCAGAGTGCCGCGTAAGCATCCGTCGCGCGCACCAGCGCTTCGGTGATTTCCGGCTCGAACGCCGAATGGCCCGAGGCAGAACACACCACAAGATCCGCCTGCGGCCAGGTCTTTTTCAGGTCCCACGCGCTTTGCATCGGGCAAACCACGTCGTAACGACCCTGCACGATGGTGCCGGGAATGGCGTGCAGGCGATGGGCGTCACGCAGAAGCTGGCCCTCGGCCTCGAAGAAGCCGCCGTTGACGAAGTAGTGGCTCTCGATCCGGGCGAACGCCAGCGCGAAGTCCTCGCCCTTGTGCGAGTCGATGAAGTCCCGGTCCTGATGCAGAAAACTGCAGGAGGCTTCCCACACCGACCAGGCACGCGCGGCGGCCAGCCTTACCGCCGGATCGCTCGAGGTCAGTCGCCGGTGGTAGGCCGAGATCAGGTCGCCGTGCTCCACCTGAGGAATCGCGGCCAGATATTCGTCCCACGCATCCGGGAACAGGCGACTGGCACCTTCCTGGTAGAACCATTCCAGCTCCCAGCGCCGCAGCAGGAAGATGCCGCGCAGCACCAGCTCGGTGACCGCCTCGGGATGTGTTTGCGCATAGGCCAGCGCCAACGTCGAGCCCCAGGAGCCGCCGAACACCTGCCAGCGCGTGATGCCAAGGTGTTCGCGCAGGCGCTCGATATCTGCCACCAGATCCCAGGTCGTGTTGTCGATCAGATCGGCATGCGGCGTGGAGCGCCCGCTGCCGCGCTGGTCGAACAGCACGATGCGATAGCGCGCCGGATCATGGAAGCGACGCATGTTCGCGCTGCAGCCACCACCCGGCCCGCCATGCAGCAACACCACCGGCTTGCCCTCGGGATTGCCACATTCTTCGTAGTAAAGGCTGTGCCGTTCTGAAACCTGCAGGGTGCCAGTGGCATGGGGCTCGATCGATGGATACAACGTCCGCATGGTTCTTCCAGACAAGGGCCGAACCGTTGATTGTAGCGGGCCGCTGCCTGCCAAGTGCGAGGTGGCCGACCGATTCGTCGATGCCAAAACGACACAAGGCGCCCAGAGGCGCCTTGTGTCAGTTCAAATGGTCGGGGTAGCCGGATTTGAACCGACGACCACTTGTCCCCCAGACAAGTGCGCTACCAGGCTGCGCCATACCCCGATGTCTGTTTCGGCCCCGTACGAACGTATCGGCGGGGCCGCGCATCATAGCAGAATCCGTGTCGCTGTGCGGAACCGGTCGAAGCCCGCGAGGTTCAGCGACGCAGCAGTTGCAGCACTTCTTCCAGCTCCATGCGCACCTGACGCACGATCTGCGCGGAAATGCTCGCCTCAGCCCGGCCCTGCTCGCCTTCCAGGCGTTGGCGCGCGCCGGTGATGGTGAAACCCTGATCGTAGAGCAATGCGCGGATCTGACGGATGGTCAGCACGTCATGGCGCTGGTAGTAGCGCCGGTTGCCGCGCCGTTTGACCGGCTTGAGCGTGGGAAATTCGGTTTCCCAGTAGCGCAGCACGTGGGGCTTGACGTCGCACAGTTCACTGACCTCACCGATGGTGAAGTAGCGCTTGGCCGGGATCGGCGGAAGCTCGCGGTTACTGCCCGGATCCAGCATATGCTTCCACGCGCTCCCTCAGCTTCTGCCCCGGTCGGAAAGTGACCACCGTGCGCGCGGAAATAGGGATTTCCTCGCCCGTCTTCGGATTGCGGCCAGGCCGCTGGTTCTTCTGGCGCAAGTCGAAGTTGCCGAAACCCGACAGCTTCACCTGATGCCCGTCCTCCAGCGCTTCGCGCAAGGTATCGAAGAAGGCATCCACGAATTCCTTGGCTTCGCGCTTGTTGAGGCCCACGTCCTCGAACAGTCGATCGGCCATGTCGGCCTTGGTCAATGCCATCACGCTCCCCTGAGTGTCGCACCACAATCCCGCACCAGACCATCCCGCGCGGACGCTACCGCGCGCTCAATGTCCTGCTCCTCAAGAGTGCGCGAATCGTCTTGGAAAATCAAGCCTATAGCAATGCTTCTGAAACCAGGCTCCATGCCCTTGCCCTGGTATACGTCGAACGGCACGACGGCACGCAACTGGCCGCCCAACGATCCCGCCAGGCTGCGCTCGATGGCCGACCACGGCATCGATTCCGCCACCACGATGGCCAGGTCACGTCGCACCTGAGGGAAGCGGGAAGGCTCGCGCGCGAACGGCACGGCCCGGTGGGACAAGGCGGCGACATCCAGCTCCATCACCACCACTTCGACGTCCAGATCCAGCGCACGGGCGACGCCGGGATGGAGGTGGCCGATATGGCCCAGAAGCACGCCGTCGCGTTCCACCCGCGCGCTGCGCCCCGGGTGCAGCCACGGCAGTTCGGCGGCGACGAAGGATACCGGAGCGGCCTCACCGGCCAGTGCCAGCAGCGATTCCAGGTCTCCCCGGAGATCGTGAAAATCCACTTCGCGCCCGGGCACGCCCCACTGCTCGGCATGGGCCGGGCCGCAAGCGACCGCCGCCAGGCGAAGTTCCTCGACCGGGCCGCTTTCACCGGCATGGAATACCCGACCGGACTCGAACAGGCGCACGCGTGGCTGTTGCCGGGCAAGATTGCGCCGCAACGCCTCGACCAGCCCCGGCAGCAAGGCGGTGCGCATCACGCCAAGATCGGCCGACAAGGGATTGGCCAGCGCGACGGCCTGCGCATCGAACGACCAGGCCTCGAGCACCTCGGCGTCGAGAAAGGCGTAGTTGATCGCCTCGAAATAACCGCGCGCGGCGAGCTGCGCGCCGAAGGCCGCCAGCGGCACCCGGGTCTCGGGCAGCGACGCGAGCTGGATCTGGCCGGTGGGTGCGTGCAGCGGTACGCGGTCGTAGCCGTGGATGCGCGCCACCTCCTCGATCAGGTCTTCTTCGATGGAGATGTCGAAACGACGCGAGGGCGGTGCCACCAGCCAGCCATCGGCATCGGCGGAAACACCCATGCCCAAGGCGCGCAGGATGCGCTCGACCTCGATATCGGGCACCTCCATGCCCAGCACCCGCGCCAGACGCGCGCGACGCAGTCGCACGGGGTTGCGGGCCACCAGACGCTGACTGTCCGCGGCTTCCAGCACCGGCCCCGGAGCACCACCCGTGATTTCGACCACGAGGGCCGTGGCGCGTTCCAGCGCACGGCGCGGCAATTCCGGATCGACGCCGCGTTCGAAGCGCTGGGATGAATCGGTGTGCAGGCCCAGCCGGCGCGCGCGCCCGATGATGGCCTCGGGTGCGAAATGGGCGCTTTCCAGGAATACGTCGCGGGTGTCATCGGTAACGCGCGAGCCCCAACCACCCATGACCCCGGCCACCGCAAGCGGCGCGGCCTCATCGGCGATCACCAGGAACTCCGGATCCAGCGTGACTTCACGCTCGTCCAGCAGTTTCAGGCGCTCACCCTGGGACGCGCGACGCACATGGATGCCGCCGGTGAGGCGTGCAAGATCAAAGGCGTGCATCGGCTGGCCCAG
>CAZTXX010000211.1:0-4096 GCA_964617405.1 uncultured Aquimonas sp.
CCTGCTGCTGCGGGTGGGCGAGGGCGTTGATGCGGCGGTCAATGCGCGCGTGCATCGTCTGGTGGCCCGCCTGGCAGCGGCACGAATCCACGGCATCCGGGAAACCGCCCCCGCCTACGCCAGCGTGCTGCTGCGTCTGGAACTTGGGACCTGCCTGGATTCGATGGCGTTTGCCGCCTGCGTCGCGCAAGTGCGCGCGATCCTCGACGACCTGCGGCAGGCGGACGATTCCGATAATGCGATGGCGGACGCGCCTCAAGCCGAGATCATCATTCCCGTGGCCTACGGCGGCGTGCACGGACCCGATCTGGAAGCGCTTGCGGCGCACGCGGGGCTGGAGGTCGATGCGGTGGTCGCATGCCACAGCGGCGCCCGCTATCGCGTGGCGATGCTCGGTTTCGCGCCGGGCTTCAGCTATCTGCTCGGCCTGCCGGAAGCCCTGCAAATGCCGCGTCGCAGCGATCCGCGCCTGCGCGTGCCGCCCGGTTCGGTGGCCATCGGCGGCGTCCAGACCGGCATCTACCCGGCGCAGTTGCCCGGGGGCTGGAACCTGATCGGCCGCACGCCCCTGCGCCTGTTCGATCCGGCGCGCAATCCACCGTGCCTGCTCGCCGCCGGGCAGGCGGTGCGATTTCAGGCCATCGATGCCGATGAATTCGCACGCTTGGAGGCGTTGTCGCCATGAGCCTGCGGGTGCTCGCGCCGGGGTTCCTGACGTCCCTGCAGGACGCGGGGAGGCCGGGATTTGCCGCCATGGGTGTTGGCGCTTCCGGGGCCTTTGACACGCCGGCACTGCGCCTGGCCAATGCCCTGTGCGGCAATCCGGCCAACGCCTGCGGGCTGGAAATCACCCTGATCGGCCCGCGCCTGCGGTTTGATCGCGACAGCCTCATCGCAGTGACCGGCGCGCCGATCCCGTTTCTCGTGGATGACCAGCCCGCGCCGATGTGGTCACCCGTGCCCATCCGTGCCGGCAGCAGCATCCGTCTTGGCACGATCCGCCAGGGCTGCCGCAGCTATCTGGCGATCCACGGCGGTATCGCGCTGCCACCGGTGCTGGATAGCCGCAGCAGCGATCTCAACACCGCGCTGGGGCCGCTGGAGGGCCGTGCCCTGCAGATCGGTGACGACTTACCCATCGGCAGGTACGACCGCCTTCCGATGCCCGCCGGGCGCTGGTCGCTCGATGCTTCGCACTGGTTCTGCGCCAATCCGGACCGGCCGCTGCGGCTCCTGCCCGGCAGCCAGCGCGGGATGTTGACGGCGGCGTCGGTGGAGGCACTCTTTTCGCGCACCTTCACCGTCGCCACCGATTCCAACCGCGTCGGCTTGCGCCTGTCAGGTCCGACGCTGGAATGGCGTGCGCCGGTGGAAATGACCAGCGAGGGCAGCGTGCCGGGCGTGCTGCAACTGCCGCCCTCGGGCCAGCCCATCGCCTTCGGCCCGGAAGCGCCGGTCAGCGGCGGCTATCCGCGCATCGGCCAGGTCGCGATGGTGGATCTGCCACGTTTGGCGCAGGCCCGGCCCGGTGATCGGTTAGGCTTCGTGCCCATCGGGTTCGACGAGGCCTTGAGCGCGCTGCAACGTCGCGAACAGGCGCTCGAACGCCTCAGCCGCGCCATCGCGACCCGCCTTCAAAACAACGGATGAAGCTCCGCGCATGACCCGTATCGACCTCAATGCCGATCTCGGCGAATCCGTGGGCACGCGCATCGTGGGCGACGACATCGGCGTGATGCCGTGGATCAGCTCGGCCAATATCGCCTGCGGCTTCCACGCCGGTGACCCGGCGGTGATGCGCGCCACCCTGATGGCCTGCGATGCGCACGGCGTGGCCGCGGGCGCGCACCCTTCGTTCCACGATCCGGAAGGATTCGGGCGACGGGAAATGCAGGTCGATGCCGAAGTTCTCCATGCCCAGGTGCTGTACCAGATCGGCGCGCTTGCGGGCATCGCGCGTGCTCTCGATGTGCCGTTGCGGCATGTGAAACCGCATGGGGCGCTCTACAACCAGGCCGCACGCGATCCGGTGCTGGCCGATGCCATCGCGGCGGCGGTGCAGGCCTTCGATCCGACCCTGGTGCTGGTGGGGTTGGCAGGCAGCATGTTGATCGATGCCGGCCTGGCACATGGGCTCGCGGTGCGGCACGAAGCTTTTTGCGATCGCCGCTACCGCGCCGATGGCTCGCTCGTGCCGCGCATCCGCAGCGGCGCGGTGCTGGACGATCCTCAGGAAGCCGCCGCCCAGGCCGTCTCCATCGTCACCCGGGGCTTTGCCATCGCCGACGACGGCAGCCGTGTGCCGATCAAGGCCGACAGTCTTTGCGTGCACGGCGACCGACTCGATGCCGCGCGGTTTGCGCGTACCCTGCACACGGCCTTGGAACAGGCCGGCGTCGAAATCACCCACGGAGATTCCCGATGATGCAATGGCTGCCCTTGGTGGGTGTGGCGGTGGTGGTGGTCGGCTTCGCGCTGCGGCTCAATCCGGTGCTGGTGGTGGTCAGCGCCGGGGTGGTCAGCGGCATCGCGGCGGGTATGTCGATCGGCGACATCCTCGCCCTGCTGGGCACGAGCTTCGTGTCCGAGCGCGCCCTGATGCTGTTCGTGCTGACCCTGCCGGCGATCGGGGTGCTGGAGCGCGCCGGCCTGCGCGAACACGCGCGCAACTGGATTTCCGGCCTGCGCACGCTCACCCTGTCGCGCCTGCTGCTGTCCTATCTCGGCCTGCGCCAGGTGCTCTCGATGCTGGGCCTGACCAATGTCGCCGGCCATGCCCAGACGGTGCGCCCGCTGCTGGCGCCTATGGCCGAGGCCGCCGCCGAAAAGGATGGCCCGCCGCTGGATCCGGACGCGCGCAACGAGGTGCGCGCCTTCTGTGCCGGCACCGACAATATCGGCCTGTTTTTCGGCGAGGATGTCTTCATCGCCCTGGGTGCGGTGCTGCTGATCCAGGGCTTCTTCTCGCAGCACGGCATCGAACTGGAGCCGCTGCACATCGCGTTGTGGGCCCTGCCCACCGCGATTGCCGCCTTCGTGATCCACGGCCTGCGCATCGTCTGGTTCGGCCAACGCCTGGCGCGGCGCAGCGAGGGGGCGCGCTGAGATGCTCAGCATCGAGCACGGCTACTGGCTGATCGCGTTGTTCCTGGCGGGCGCCGCCTGGCTCAACCTGCGCCAGCGCCGCGTAGCCCATGCCGCCTTCTGGCTGGTGCTGGCGGCACTCATCGCCGGTGGCGACTTCATCATGAAGGCCGCCAGTGCCGACAACCGCCTGCCGGCGCAACTGGCCGGGCTGGGCGTGATCGCGCTGGGCCTGCTGTCGCCTCGCATGAAGCGCCAGCACCTGGCCGAGCGCGGCGATGCCGAGCGCGCCGCCGATGCGCTGCGGCTGGGGCACCGCCTGTTCGGCCCGGCCTTGCTGATTCCCTTTGTAACCCTGATCGTGGCGCTGTTCGGCGGCTGGTTCGCGGTCGGTGACTGGGCCTTGTTCGATGCCTATCGCATGACCCTGACCGGGCTCGCGCTGTCCTGCGTGCTCGCCCTGTTTGCCGCCCTGCACGTCACCCGTGCGCGCCCCGCCGAAGGTCTGGCCGAAGGCCGACGCCTGCTCGATACTCTGGGCTGGGCCGCGCTCCTGCCGCTCACCCTGGCCGCGCTGGGCGGCGTGTTTGCCGCTACCGGCGTGGGCGAGGCCGTGGCTGAACTGGTGCGCATGGCCATCCCGGTCGACAACGCGCTGGCCTGCGTCATCGCCTACGGCCTGGGCATGGTGCTGTTCACCGTGATCATGGGCAACGCCTTCGCCGCCTTCCCGGTGCTGACCGCCGGCGTCGGCCTGCCCCTGCTGGTGCAGATGCACGGCGCCAACCCCGCCATCCTCGGCGCGCTGGGCATGCTGACCGGCTATTGCGGCACCCTGATGACCCCGATGGCAGCCAACTTCAATATCGTGCCGGTGGCCCTGCTGGAACTGCCCGGCCAGAATGACGTGATCCGCGCCCAGTGGAAGACCGGTGCGGCCCTGCTCGGGGTGAACCTCGCGCTGATGTACTTCCTGGTATTCCGGTTTTGAACAACACCGCTGCCACCGCCG
>CAZTXX010000212.1:0-4018 GCA_964617405.1 uncultured Aquimonas sp.
TCGATGGCATGGGCTTGGTGATGACCCGCTCGGCACCCACCAGCCGGGTCGCCACACCGGCGGCAAAGGCCGCCTCGCGCTCGGTGCTGACGGTGGCCGGGAACAACCGCGTGTAGTCCAGCTCGGCGCGCGAGCCATGCGCCTGCGCCGTGGCCTGGGCGACTTCGGCAATGCGCCGCTCGATCAGTTCGCGCACGGACTCGGAGAAGGTGCGCACCGTGCCACCGATCTCGACGAAGTCCGGGATCACGTTGCGCGCCTGCAGGTCGCCACCGTGAATGGCGCACAGGCTGAGCACGGCGTTCTCCATGGGCGGCACGTTGCGCGGCACGATGTGATGCAGGGCCGACACCACGTGCGCCGCGGCCAGCACCGGGTCGGCCGCCAGGTGCGGGTGCGCGCCATGCCCGCCCCGGCCCGCGATGCGCAGGGTGAACATGTCGGCCGATGACAGGCAGGCACCCGGCGCCACCGCCACGGTGCCGATCGGCAGCACGGGCGAGTTGTGCAGGGCGTAGATCTCGTCGGCCGGAAAGCGCTCGAACAGGCCGTCGGCCAGCATGGCCTGCGCGCCGCCGCGCCCTTCCTCGGCGGGCTGGAAGATCAGGTGAACCGTGCCGTCGAAACGACGCGTTTGCGCCAGATAGCGCGCCGCGCCCAGCAGCATGGCGGTGTGGCCGTCGTGGCCGCAGGCGTGCATCACGCCGGGGCGTTGTGATGCGTGGCCGAAGGTGTTGAGCTCGCACAGCGCCAGCGCGTCCATGTCGGCGCGCAACCCGATGCGGCGTCCGCTGGTGGTTTTTTGCCCCTGGATGACGCCGACCACGCCGGTGCGGCCCACGCCCTCGTGCACTTCGATGCCGAGCAGGCCCAACTCGGCGGCCACGCGCCTGGCCGTGCGCTCTTCCTCGAAGCCCAGTTCGGGCCACGCGTGAAACTCTTGCCGCAACCGCGTCAGCAGCCCGTGCGATTGCCGGATGGTCTGGAGCACCGGGGGCTCCGCGAACGTCGTATCGGTCATGGAATTGAAAAAATACAACTCAATTCAACCATCAAATTGAAAAATTAGATAGAAAATTTCCGCATATCCAAGGGTAATTCCCGATCGTCCACGCGCCGTCCACCCCTTCAGGACTTCGACGTCGGTGTGCGGCGCAACGGTGCGCGGTCGTGTCCCTTGGCGGCCGCCGCGGCGTCGTGCCATCCCGCTACTGAAACGCCACCTCCGCGAAGCTGCGCAGCTTGCGGCTGTGCAGGCGGTCGAGCCCGTTTTCGCGCAGGCGCTCGATGGCGCGGATGCCGATCTTCAGATGCTGCGCCACGCGCTCACGGTAGAAATGGTTGGCCATGCCGGGCAGCTTGATTTCGCCGTGCAGCGGCTTGTCGGAGACGCACAGCAGGGTGCCGTAGGGCACGCGAAAGCGAAAGCCATTGGCGGCGATGGTGGCGTTCACTGTCGGTCAGGCGACCTGATGCGGTAGCTCGCTTTTTTCTCCTCGACAAGAAAATGGGGCGAATGCGGTGGGATAACGCGATCCAGATGGGCGCGAACCTCACGTTCCACATCCGCAGCAGTTTCTGGCCGGACGGCGCAGCGGTCGGCCCAGGCGCGCCCCGGATGCAGCACGTCCCAGCGCGTGCGCATGCCCTCGTAGCGCCCCTTTCCCGGATTGTGGTTGCCAAAACCGTCGACCAGACTGTTCCAGAGCGGCGAGAACTTGGCAATCAGCAAGGATTCGCCCAACGGGATCCAGATGTCATCAACGACGAGGTGGCGGCAGCGAAAGTCGTCGATGTGGAGAGTTGGCGCGGAACGGATGCTGTCGGCATGTTCTCCCAGGCGCTTCCACAACGCCAAGGTCTTGGGCGTTGTGTCGAGCGAAGCGCCCTTGCGGCCTCCGGCAGGAGTTGCCTTGCCGACGTAGATCGGAGCGATCAAGCCTTCGGTGCCCGTATTGCGCAAGCTCAAGGGTTGATACGCCGGAAACGGGCCCACGTAATACAAGGCATAGATGCCAGCGCCTTGAAAGCGCGCCAAGCCATCAAGTGCCACGGGCTTGCGTCCAAGCAGAGCCTCGGCCACGCTGCTGCCAAGGTTGATCTTGTCCAACGGATTGAAAGGTATTTGCTCGCTCATGTCGTGGAAGCGAGGCTCGCGGCCGCTGAAGATCTGGACATGACTTCCGTCGAGGACAGCAGCAAGTGTTCTGCCACGCTGGCCGCCACTGCGCGACCCAGCAACATGGGGACGGCATTGCCCAACTGGCGCATGGCCTCGGTCCAGGAGCCGTGTAGTTCGTAGCCGTCAGGGAATGTTTGTAGGCGCGCTGATTCGCGAACGGTGAAGTACCGTACCGAGCCGTCGTGGTGCACTAGCATGTTCTCACCGCCTGGAACGCCGTGGTCACCCGCCTTGAGTGTCTTGGCGGGCAGATCAAGCGGGCTACCCGTGTGGCCAGGATACGCGCGCGCGCCGACTTGCAGGCGATGGTTCAGGATGTGGCAGCCACGCGTGGTGGGCTCGGGCAATCCGCGCAGCGCGTCGCGCACGGTTTGCCATGGCGCGTGCATGGGGCCAAGGCCCAACCCTCGCAGACGATTCAAGGTCGCGGCCAAACTCTGCGGCGGAGCTGGGCGGTGCCGTCGAGCGACTTCGTGCTGATCCCAGTAGTGGCCCGTGACCCATTGATCGTGCAAGAGCGCATCCAGCGAATGTGTCTGGCGCGGAAAAGACCAGTTCGCGTCCACGTCGTGCCGAAATCCGACGATGAAAACCCTTTCGCGCCGTTGGGGAACGCCTAGGTTGGCTGCGTTGACCAGTGTCGCCGTCACTCGGTAGCGCAGCCCGTTGGCGTGGGAACGCGTGGCGGTGTGGTGCTGCTGAAGGCGGTGATTGTGATCGCTCCAGCTTTCATCGGGTTTGGCGGCGATTTCGGGGAACTGGAGTTGCAGCAGGATGTATTGGTAGTAGTCGTGAAATGCCGAGCGGGTCAGTCCCTTGACGTTCTCGATGATGAATGCCCTCGGATGCAAGCGGCGAATGGCTTGCACTGTCACGGGAAACATGTCGCGGCTGTCTTGGTGTGCCTTGTGCTTGCCACCCATCGAGAAAGGCTGGCATGGCGGGCCGCCCGCGATCAAGTCGAGATCTGGCGAGAGCGCGTCGAGGTCGATGTCGCGAACCCAATTGCGTACGTCGCCCTGGATGACCGGCCATCCTGCAACGAGGGGGTGCCCACGCCGTTGGTTCTCGCGAATCGTGTCGCAGGCCCACTGATCCCATTCGACCACAGCGCGCGTTTTGAACCCGGCCAGCGCAACACCAAGGGCTAACCCGCCCGCGCCCGCGAACAGCTCGATGGAATGCAGCGACATGGCTAATCCTCCAAAAACATCAGTGTCTTGAACATGATGCGCACTGGGTCGCGCAGTTCGCACTCCCAGATCACGAGCCATTTCCAGCCCAATCGCGAGAGTTGTCGGAGCTTGATTACGTCTCGCCGCCTGTTCCCCTCGAGCTTTGGCAGCCAGAAATCCAGTCGGGATTTTGGCAATCGCGCGAACGAACAACGATTATGCCGATGCCAAAAACAGCCGTGGACGAAGATGACCTTGCGGCGCGAGGGAAAGACGAGATCGGGACAACCGGGCAAATTTTTGTCGTGCAGGCGATAGCGAAAGCCCAGCGCGTGCACGAAGCCGCGCACCACCATCTCGGGACTGGTGTCCTTCGCGCGGATGCGTCGCATGCGCTCGCTGCGCTCATCGGGATTCAGCGTATCCATGACAGCGTGTAGCGCCCCGGTTCACTGAAACGCCACCTCCGCGAAGCTGCGCAGCTTGCGGCTGTGCAGGCGATCCAGCCCGTTTTCGCGCAGGCGCTCGATGGCGCGGATGCCGATCTTCAGGTGCTGCGCCACGCGCTCACGGTAGAAGTGGTTGGCCATGCCGGGCAGCTTGATTTCGCCGTGCAGCGGCTTGTCGGAGACGCACAGCAGGGTGCCGTAGGGCACGCGAA
>CAZTXX010000213.1:0-4000 GCA_964617405.1 uncultured Aquimonas sp.
ACTCCATGTACCAAGGTGACCTTCACCACCCCAACCACAAGTGCAGTCGGCCGGGTGGTTCCATGCGTTACACATGCGAAACCTCCGAAAAGCCCTAACTACAATTCGATGATAAATCGCTGCGTAATCCAACAGCCTAAACCGGAATGCCACAGCGAGTACGGGAAAAATCCGACGCTCGATCAAGCAGTTGTCTGATTCCACCGCCTAATCCCACCACCTAATCTGCCTGCTTTCCGATTCTGGATGGTGGTGTCATGGAGCGATCCTCGCACAGGGCGGGTGGGCCGGCAAGCAAGCGGACGGCGGAGCGAGGCGGCGCGCAGCCGCCGAAGCTGCTTGATCAGGTACGCGAACGAGTGAGGCGCCTTGGATATTCGTCACGTACCGAGGAACCTGATTCCGTGACGAGTCATCCGATTTTCGCCATAAATAATCGATTAATCAACAGCTTGTCAGTATAAAGGCGCTCACCCACCCGGTGAGCCCGAACGGGGGGTGGTCAAGGCCAAATCAGGCGCGTGCGCTGGGGCAGCGCCCTGGGAAGGGGTTGGTAATCGGGGTGATCACGGAACCAGGATCTCCACACACATGAAGCGCAGCGCGATCAAGACGGACCGGTTTGTCGGCATGAAGCGGGAAGCCAAGCTGGCCAAGCTGGGTGACCCGTTGGCGCTGCTGGAGGCGCACATCGACTTTGCCGCGCTGGCGGCGCTGGTGGATGAAGCGGCTCCCCGCGAAGTGAGCGTACAAGGTGGTCGCCCCCCGTATCCGGCCGAGACGATGGTTCGGATTCTTGTGGTGAATCGGTTGCACCACGTGTCGGATGAACAGCTGGAGTTCCAGGCCATGTGCAGGCGCTCGAAGGCAATGTTTTCCTCGGCATCCAGCACGGCGCGGTGGAGTCGGGTTCCGGCGTATTCGCCAGCGTGCCGGCGGCCACGCTGCCGCCCAACCGCGCGTTCTGGATCTTCGGAAGGCTGGTCGATAACGCCCATGGCGCGCAGGAGCGGCCACTGTCCGGCCTCAACTGGCTCGACAGCGATGGGGACGGGTTGAGCGATGTATGGGAACTGACGATCGGCACCGATCCGAACAACCCGGACACCGACGGCGACGGAATGTCCGATGGGCAGGAGGTGGAGGACGGCACCGATCCCACCGATCCGGGTAGTTTCCGTATCCTCCTGTTCCGCGATGGATTCGAGGCTGACATCCTGTTCCGGGATGGATTCACCTTTTGAGGAACAACCGGAGTGAGCCGGAAATATCAATGGGTTACGCAGGCGCGGACGACCGGGATCTGGTTGTTCCCCCGCGAACGCCCGCCTCGCGTGCGGGGTTGAGAAGCTGATTAGCCCTGCGCGCGCGCCCCGCCACTGGCGGGGAAGAGGGGATTGTTCATCTGGGCGCGGCTGATTCCATTTCTAATTCAACAGAGCATCAATAATCCACGGCCAGGCGACGATTGATCGAATGCGTTGCGGGTTGTCCTCAACGTCGCGCAAGGCCAGTTCAAGGTGATCTTCAAGCGCGTCAAGACTGTCGAAGACCCGGTTGTGGAATCTCTTCTCGCGTAGCTCATCCCACACGTGCTCCACGGGGTTGAGCTCCGGTGCATAGGGCGGCAAGCTCAACAGGCGGATATTGGCAGGCGGGCGCAACTGGCCGCTGGCATGCCAGCCCGCACCGTCAAGCACCATGACGATGCGCTCGTGCGGGTGGCGCTGGCCCACCTCGTCGAGAAACAGCTGCATGCACTCGGTATTGACGTGAGGCAGGATGAGCGAGTCCAACTGGCCGCTGGCCACATCGACGGCGGCATAGGCGTAGGTGTACTCGTGCGTCAGCATGGCCTGGCACAGCGGTCGCAGCGGCTTGGGCGCCCAGCAACGGCGCACGTCGTTGATGCGCCCAAAGCGGGCCTCGTCCTGGAACATCAGCTTGATCGGGCCTTGCTGCGGCCAGTGCGCGCGGATTTCGGCGAGTCGCTGGGGAAGTTTTTTTTCCACGCCTCCTGAGCCAAAGGGTCGCTTTGTGGATGGCGCTTGTCGGGGGCGAGCTTGCGCCAGCCGTGGCGGTGCAGCAGGTTGTAGACCGAGGACAGCGCCATGGAGCGGCCCAGGGCCGCTTCGAGTTCGCTCTTGAGCTGGCCGACCACCACGATGCCGCCGGTGCGGGCACGGTCGAGAAACGGCTCCAGCACAGCGCGCTCTTGCTCGAGAGTCATGTTCTGATGGCGTCGCCCACCGCGCGAGGGGCGCTGGCCGTCGCCGGCAATCTCGCCGACCAGGAAGCGATTGCGCAGGCGGCAGGTCCACGTCGGCGAGCGACCGATGACCCGCGCGGTCTGCTCCAGGCTCAAGCCGTAGTCCAGCGGCAGCACCACTGCCTGGGCTTGGCGAAGCTGCTCGGCGGTCTGCGCCCCGGCCAGCAATCCTCGGGCCGATTCCAGGCTCTCGGCTCCTCGGGCTGTTCTTGCCATGTCTGTCTCCTTGACAGGTTATCGACATGGTTATTATTGATCCATTGATATGGAATTGGAATGACACGCGGTCAAGGTGGGGTGGGCGGACGCTTACGAACAAGGAACTATGCCGGGCCAACGAGATCCTGAAGCTGGCCAGCGCGTTTTTCGCCCAGACGGAGCTCGCCCGCCGGCTCAAGTCCTGAGGGACTTTGTCGATACCCATCGCGACACCTTCAGGGACGGACCGCTCTGCAAGGTTCTGCAGAGCGCCCCATCGGGCTATCGCCCCACGTTGCACCGCGCCGCTGGACGGATCGGTGTGCTCAGCGCCCGCGCGCAAGCGGCAGGTCGGCCGATTGCCAGGCGGCGATGCCGCCATCGAGCCAGTGCACGCGCTTGAACCCGGCCTTCACCAGGCGCTTGGCGGCCTGGGAGGAGATCATGCCGTTGCGGCACACCACCGCGATGGGCAGTTCCTGCGCCTTGGCCAGCATCTTGTTTTCCGGGTCGAACTGGCTCATCACCACGTTTTTCGAGCCGACGATGTGGCCTTTCTCGAAATCGTTGATCGGGCTCACATCCACCACCAGCGCGTTCTCACGGTTGATGAGCTGGGTCAGCAGCGCCGGGGTCAGGCCCTTGTAGCCGCGCGTGAAGCGCGAGACTTCATTGGCGATCAGCGCGAACGTGACGGCAACCAGGCCGAGCGCGAGGATCGGGTGGTTGGTGATGAATTCGGGAAGACGGTCGAGGAACATCGTGAACTCCTGCATCACTCACCCAGCTCGCGCATGAATTCGGGCGCCGCCAGCGCGGCGCGGTGCACATCGACGTTGTAGTAGCGGGTGGCAAAACTCTTCGAGTGCGCACCACGCTCGCGAAAGCCCGCCAGTTCCGCACCCTTGCGTGCCAGGGTGCAGCTCCACCAGCCGGTGGGATAGCACGGCTGCGGGAACGGCAGGGTACGAAAATGCGCGAAGCCGGCGGCGGCCATGTGATGGCGCATCGACTTGATCAGGGACAGGTGCACCAGCGGCGACTCGGATTGCTGCACCAGGATGCCGCCCGGACGCAGCGCGCGATGGCAGGAGGCATAGAAGGCTTCGTTGAACAGCCCTTCCGCCGGGCCCACCGGATCGGTGGAATCAACGATCACCACGTCCACGCTCTCGGGTGCGGCGTTCGCCATGTAGGCGATGCCGTCGTCGAACAGCAGCTCGGCGCGCGGGTCGGCATTGGAGTCGCACAGCTCGGGGAAATACTTTTCCGCCATCCGCGTGACCTGCTCGTCGATGTCCACCTGCACCGCGTGCTCGACTTCCTTGTGCTTGAGCACCTCGCGCAGCGTGCCGCAATCACCACCGCCGATGATCACCACGCGCTTGGGATTGGAATGGGTGAACAGCACCGGGTGCGCCATCATCTCGTGGTAGAGGAAGTTGTCGCGCGTGGTGAGCATGATGGCGCCGTCGATGACCATCAGCTTGCCCCAGTCGGTGGTGTCCCAGATCTCGATCTTCTGGAACGGCG
>CAZTXX010000214.1:0-3955 GCA_964617405.1 uncultured Aquimonas sp.
CTTTGTTTGCATTCGGGTTTTCTTGCAGGAAATTTAACGCAGTGTTAACAAGGCAGCAGGGTTCGTCGCCTCGGGTGCGTGCGATCCGCCCGGCCGATCGTCTAAGCTGCCGCGTTGTGCGCCGCAATGCGGCCACGCTTTCCCTCAACGCAACGCAAGGCACGGATCCGTGACGCACCTGCAACAAGCCCTGGACACCATCGCCCGTGGCGCCGATGAAATCCTCAAGATCGAGGAGCTGGAAGCGCGCCTCACGTCTGGTCGCCCACTGCGCGTCAAGGCGGGCTTCGACCCGACCGCGCCGGATCTGCACCTGGGCCATACCGTGCTGCTCAACAAGATGCGCCAGTTCCAGGACCTGGGCCACCAGGTGATCTTCCTGATCGGCGACTTCACCGGCATGATCGGCGACCCCAGCGGCAAGAACGTCACCCGCAAGCCCTTGACCCGCGAGGACGTGCTGGCCAACGCCAAGACCTATGCCGACCAGGTGTTCAAGGTGCTGGACCAGGCGCGTACCGAGGTGCGCTTCAACTCCGAATGGTTCGGCGCGATGAGCGCTGCCGACATGATCCGGCTCGCCGGCCAGCACACCGTGGCGCGCATGCTTGAGCGCGACGACTTCGCCAAGCGCTACGCCGCCCAGCAGTCCATCGCCATCCACGAATTCCTCTATCCGCTGGTGCAGGGCTACGACTCGGTGGCACTCAAGTGCGATGTGGAGCTTGGCGGCACCGACCAGAAGTTCAACCTGCTGATGGGCCGCGGCCTGCAGGAGCACCACGGCCAGCCGCCGCAGATCGTGCTGACCATGCCGCTGCTGGAGGGGCTGGACGGCGTCAACAAGATGAGCAAGTCGCTTGGCAACTACATCGGCATCAACGAGCCGGCGATCGACATCGTCACCAAGACCATGAAGATCGGCGACGAGCTGATGTGGCGCTGGATCGATCTGTTGAGCTTCGAAATCTCCATCGCCGAAGCGCAGCGCCTGCGTGCCGACATCGAGGCCGGGCAGCTCAACCCGCGCGACCTGAAGCTGCGTCTGGCGCGCGAGTTGGCGGCGCGTTTCCACGATGCCGCTGCGGCGGAGCTGGCCATTGCCGGCTGGAATGCCGCGGTGCGCGGCGAGGGTGACGTTTCCAGCCTGCCGCTGCACGAACACGCGGTGCCGCCCGATGGACTGCGGATCGCGCCGCTCCTGGTGCTTGCCGGGCTGGCCGCGAGCAACTCCGAAGCCAACCGCAAGCTCAAGGAGCGTGCGGTGCGCGTGGATGGCGATGTGTTCGAGGATGCGGGCCGGGTTTTCGGGGCGGGGTTCGAGGGCGTTCTGCAGATCGGCAAGCGCAACTTCGCGCGGGTTCGCCTGACGGCTGGCGGCTGATACGGCGCGGAAGCCGCCCGTCCATCACTGCGGCCACCGGGCGTTCCGGCCAGTGTAGAGCGCTCCGCCACGCCTCCTTGTTTGTGGTGCGGCACAATCGTGCTAGACTGCGCGGCTCTTCCGGCCAGACCGGCCATTTGGCAACACCGAGAAAACCATGGTCAAGATCCGCCTCACCCGCGGCGGCGCCAAGAAGCGCCCCTTCTACCACATCGTCGTGACCGACCAGCGCAACAAGCGTGACGGCCGCGCCATCGAGCGCATCGGCTTCTACAACCCGGTCGCACAGGGCCAGGAGCCGCGCGTGCAGATCAACGTCGAGCGCGTGCAGCACTGGGTCGGCGTCGGCGCGCAGTTGACCGAAAAGGTCGACCAGCTCTATCGCGACGCGGTCAAGACGGCGGCCCAGGCAGCCGCCTGATCGGTTCGCACCGGTGACGGCCGACGACATGAGCGACGAGCGTCGCCTGCGCGTTGGCAAGGTCGTCGGAGTCTACGGGGTTCAGGGCTGGGTCAAGCTTGAATCCGATACCGAACCCCGTCGCAACATCTTCCGTTACGTCCCGTGGACATTGCACCACCGGGGCGTAATCTCGTGCGTGGAATCCGTCGAAGGGCGCGAGCAGGGCAAGGGCCTGGTCGCGCACTGGCCGGGGCTCGAAACGCGCGATCACGCCGAAGCGATGGTGGGCGCGGAAATCTGGGTGCCGCGCGCGGCGCTGCCGCCGCTGGCGCCCGGCCAATACTACTGGGCCGATCTTGAAGGTCTGCGCGTGGTGGGCGTCGATGGTTTCGAGTTCGGCCGCGTCTCGCACCTGTTCTCCACCGGCAGCAACGATGTGGTGTCCGTGGTGGGCGAGCGCGAGCGGCTGATCCCCTTTCTCAAGGGCGAGGTCGTCAAGCACATTGATCTCGATGCCGGCCTCATCCAGGTCGATTGGGATCCCGAGTTCTGAAATCCGGCGAGCTCGCCCATTCCGGAGTCATCGCCGCATGCGCATCGACGTCCTGACCCTGTTTCCCGAGTTCATCCAGTCCGCCAGCGCGGTGGGTGTGGTGGGCCGTGCGCGGCAACGTGGCCTGATCGAGGTGGTGTCGTGGAACCCGCGCGACTACACCCACGACAACTACCGTCGCGTGGACGAGCGCACCTTTGGCGGCGGCCCCGGTATGGTGATGTCCACCGCACCTTTGCGCGAATGCCTTGCCGCCATCCGCGCGGCCACGTCGGAGCCGGCGCATGTCGTGTATCTCACTCCACAGGGCACCCGGCTTACCCAGCGGCGCGTGCGCGAACTGGCCGTGCAGCCGCGCCTGGCGCTGATCTGCGGGCGTTACGAGGGTATCGACGAGCGCGTTGTGCAGCGTGAGATCGACGAGGAACTGTCGATCGGCGACTACGTGCTTTCCGGTGGCGAGCTGGGTGCGGCGGTGGTGATCGACGCAGTGGGACGGCTGCAACCGGGCGCGCTCAACGATGCCGACAGCGCGGCGCATGACTCTTTCGAAGACGGTTTGCTCGACTGTCCGCATTACACCCGGCCCGAAGTCGACGCCGAGGGCGATACCGTGCCGCCGGTGTTGCTGTCGGGCGACCATGCCGCCATCGCGCGCTGGCGACGCAAGCAGTCGCTCGGCCGCACCTGGTTGCGTCGCCCCGATCTGCTCGCCCGCATGACGCTGGATCGACATGATCGTGCCCTGCTGGAGGAGTTTCGCGCGCAATGGCTGGCGCAACATCCCTTGCCAGGGCGCGACTGAAACCCGTGCTCAGGCCGCGAGCATGGCCACCGGATCGAGCCCTTCGGCCAGTGCACCGAACCAGTCGGCGGTGATGCGGTACTGGCTGCGGGCACACGCGGCCTGATTCACCCGTTTGCGGAAATCAACGGCGTCCTCGTGGTCCTTGGCGTACCAGCCCAGGTGCTTGCGGGCGATGCGCACGCCGTGCTCTTCGCCGTAGAAGTCGTACAGCGCCTCCAGATGTTGCAACAGGATCGCCCGCACCTGGGTGGGTGATGGCGGCGCCAGCGGGGTTCCGGTGCGCATGAAATGCGCGATTTCGCGGAAGATCCACGGCCGCCCCTGCGCCGCGCGACCGATCAGCAGGCCGTCGGCCTTCGTGTAGTCCAGCACTGCGGCGGCTTTGCCCGGTGAATCGATATCGCCGTTCGCCAGCACCGGGATCGACACTTCGGCCTTGATCCGCGCGATGGTGTCGTACTCGGCCTCGCCTGTGTACTGCTCGGATCGGGTGCGCCCGTGCACCGCCAGCGCGGCGATGCCCGATTCCTGGGCGATGTGCGCAATGCGCGGACCGTTGCGGTTGTCCGGATTCCAGCCGGTGCGGATCTTGAGCGTCACCGGCACCTCGACCGCCTTCACCACGGCCTCGAGGATGCGCGCCACCAGCGCCTCGTCCTGCATCAGCGCCGATCCCGCCCAGACGTTGCACACCTTGCGAGCGGGGCAGCCCATGTTGATGTCGATGATCTGTGCGCCGTGGTCGACGTTGAAGCGCGCCGCCTCGGCCAGCGTTGTCGGGTCCGCACCGGCGATCTGCACGCTGAT
>CAZTXX010000215.1:0-3955 GCA_964617405.1 uncultured Aquimonas sp.
GAGCGCACGGTGCGCCATGGTCTGGGCGCGATCAAGGGCGTGGGTGAAAACGCCTGCCGGGAAATCGCCCGCTTGCGCGCCGAAGGCGGCCCCTACCGCGACTTGTTCGATTTCTGCCAGCGCCTCGGCAATCGCCTCAACCGGCGCGTGCTGGAAACCCTGATCCAGTCCGGCGCGGTGGACGCGCTTGGCGCCAACCGCGCCACGATGGAGAAGCAGCTCCCCGACATCCTGCGCGCCACCGAGCAAATGGCCCACGACCAGGCTGCCGGCCAGGTGGACCTGTTCGGCGGAGCCGCGACATCAAGCGCGCCCATCGTGCCCGCCATCGAACCCCTGCCGGAATGGCCCCTGCCCGAACGCCTCGCCCGCGAGCGCGAAACGCTGGGTTTCTACCTCAGCGGCCACCCCTTCGACCCGCTCCGCCCGCTGGTCGCCGAAGCCGTCACCTGCGCGCTGGATGGCCTGGAAGCCGCATTCGAACAGCGCCGTTTCCAGCGCGGCAGCGATGCCCTGGTCCTCCTGGCCGGGCAGATCACCGCCGCCAACCGGCGTTTCGAGGATCGCTCCTTCATCACCCTGGAAGACGGACGCGGCCGGATCGAGGCCACGCTCTACGCCGAAGCCATGCGTGACCACGGCGAACTGCTCAATCGCGACAACTTCGTGCTGGTGGAGGGCCTGCTGCAGGAGGACCGCCGCAACGGTGGCATTGGCCTGCGGCTGAAGCGCGCCTGGGACATCGCCGACTACTGCATCAACCACGCGCTCCGCCTGCGGCTGACGTTGGACACCACCGTGCCCGACGCCAGCGATGCCCTGCGCAGCGCCATCGCACCGTGGCGTGACGGCAGCACCCCAATGTCGATCGAGATCCTCACCGCCACCGCGCGCGGCTTCATCGACACCGACAACGGTCCGCGCCTGCGCGTGGAACCTGCCCTGCTCGATGCCCTGCAAGCCATCCCCGGGGTCTCCAAGGTGCGGCTCAAACTGGCAAAACCGAGTGCCGCGCCGCGGGATGGGTGAGACCGCCCTCGTATCGGTACCACACGGCAAGGCGGAGCGAGCCGCCGCGTGTCCTCCCCGGACTGGGCACACTTCTGCGATAATCGCCCCACAATCCCACCCGAGGTATTCGTCCCATGCGCCACTGATGCCGCCGTCTCCCTGACGGCCAGTCTCCACCGGCCCCCGCTCGCAGGGGGAGTACTTGGCATCGCTGGAATGAAGCATGACGAATCCCTGTCTCACGCTGGAAGGCGTGTCCCATATCCTGCCGGATGGCAGGACACTCTTTTCCGATCTCAACGAAACCTTCGATCAGCGCCGTACCGGGCTGGTTGGTCGCAATGGTGTCGGCAAATCGGTGCTGGCACGCATCCTGGCGGGGCAACTTCAACCCTCCGCCGGCCGTTGCCTGCGCTCCGGCAGCGTGCACTATCTGGCCCAACAGCTCAGCCACCCCGCCGATGCCACGGTGGCAAGTCTGGCCGGCACGCGACCCACGCTGGAGGCCCTCTGCCGGATAGAAGCAGGCGGTACTGATCCAGCGGATTTCGATATCGTGGGTGAACGCTGGGACATCCGGCAACGGCTGCGAAACGCGCTGGATCGGCATGGACTGGGGCATCTGGACATCCATGCGCCCGCCGGCACCCTGAGCGGTGGCGAGGCCATGCGTCTGGCATTGATCGGCGCCCTGTTGTCGGATGCCGATTACCTGATCCTGGATGAACCCAGCAACCACCTGGATCGCCAACAGCGCGATATGCTGATCGAACAGCTGGAACTGTGGCCGGGCGGCCTGCTGGTCATCAGCCACGACCGGCAGCTGCTGGAAACCATGGAGCGCATCGTGGAACTGTCACCGCTTGGCTTGCGCGCCTATGGCGGCAATTACTCTTTCCACGCCGAGGCCAAGGCGCACGAGCGTGACAGTGCCTTGCGACACCTGGAGCAACGCAAACTCGAACGGCGGCGCGAAACCCAGACCATGCAGGAACAACACGAGCGTCAGGCGCGCCGGCAAGCCCGTGGCGACCGGCACGGGAAAGAATCCAACCAGGCCCGGATCCTTCTGGACCGCCAGAAGGAACGCAGCGAGTCCTCAGCGGGCAAACTGCGCCAACAACAGACCGTCGCGCGACAAGCACTCGACCAGCAAGTTCGCGAGGCGGCGCTGCAAGTGCAAAATGACGAAGCTGTCATCCTGCATGCGCCACCTGTCGCAAACGCCGCCCAACGACGCGTCGCGGAGCTGGAAGACGTGGATCTGCCCTTCGTGCCGCGAGCAATGCGTCGCATCAGCATCCGCCTCGATGGACAGCAGCGCGTGGGCGTCATCGGCCCGAACGGATGCGGAAAATCCACCCTGCTCAGGCTCCTTGCAGGTCAGCTCGGCCCTCTGGCAGGCACCCGCAAACCCATGTCGGAAGCCGTGTATCTGGATCAGCGGCTGACCAATCTGGTGCCGGGAAAAACCGTGCTGGAACAGATGCAGGCGGTCAACATGGAGGCCAGCGAGGGTGACCTGCGCATGCGTCTTGCGCAACTGGATCTCGATACACAAAAGATCACGCTGCCCAGCGAGCTGCTCAGCGGCGGCGAGCGCCTGAAGGCCGCGCTGGCCCTGGTGCTCTATGCCGATCCGCCCGCGCGGTTGCTGTTGCTGGATGAGCCCGGCAACCACCTGGACCTGCCATCCACGCACGCGCTGGAAGCCATGCTGTGCAGCTATCAGGGCGCGCTGGTCGTCGTGTCGCACGACGACGTCTTCCTGAGCAAACTGCGCCTGACCCACCGGCTTCTCGCCACGGAACAGGGGTGGCACCTGGAGTTTTGGTGACACGGCTCCAGGTACACCAGCCATGGCGTCATTGCCATGATTCTGAGAAGGAAAAAACCGACAAGCGACTGAAGCCGGCGTGCCAATGGGGTGACTGACTGCGAGGCAGCGCCCAACGAGCTCTCTTGTGCCCTCTTGCGCCAGTCCCAATTTGGGACTAGCCTATATCCCATGCGGCTGATCGCCACCAAGTCCCTGCGCGACTTCTGGGTAATTCATCCGGATTCGGAACACCCCCTTCGTGCATGGGTGGATGAAGTAAAACAAGCCGCCTGGAAGCAGCCCGCAGACATCAAGGCAACATACGTCAGCGCCAGCATCCTGAAGAGCCGCCGCGTGGTGTTCAACATCAAGGGTAACGACTACCGCGTCGTGGTCGCTGTCGCGTACCAGCTTGGTGTGGTCTACGTGAAGTTCATCGGCACCCACGCCGAATACGACGAGATTGACGCCGATACCGTGGAAATGACGCCATGACTCATACCCTGACTCCAATCCGCACCGAAGCCGACTACGAAGCCGCCCTCGCACTTGCATCGCGCTACATCGAACTCGATCCGACCCCGGACAGTGTCGAAGGCGCGTTCTTTGATGCGCTGGTGACATTGATCGAGGCTTGGGAAGCCAAGCACTACCCCATCGCCTCAGCCGATCCCATTGAGGCCATCAAGTTCCGCATGGAGCAAGCCGGGCTGACCGTAAAGGATCTCGTACCATCCATCGGCAAGCCCAACAGGGTTTATGAGGTTCTGAACAGGAAACGTGGCCTCACCATCGAGATGATCCGTAACCTGCATCGGAATCTCGGGATACCGGCTGAAAGCCTGATCGGTGCGTGAGAGAAATTCCGCAAGCCTGCATGCGGAATTGCCCTGAATGCGTTTCCTGATCCGCGCCCATCGCGGCAATCATTTGTCTACCGTCCTGCCCTTCGAGCACAAGCGTCGCAACCCTCCCACCAGTTTTGGTGCCAGCTTTTGGTGCTGCGCAACGATGGCGGACGATAGCCCTCGGAGACGCTGTCTCATTCCCACTCGATGGTCGCAGGCGGCTTGCCGCTTATGTCATAAACCACGCGAGAAATACCGCGCAACTCATTGATTATCC
>CAZTXX010000216.1:0-3953 GCA_964617405.1 uncultured Aquimonas sp.
CGGCCCCGACAAGCTGCGCCTGAAGATGGAACTCCCCGGCGCCACCGAACGCCTCACCACGGCGCGCAGCCTCTTGGAAAGCTTGGTGAATTCATGAACCTTGCTTAAACGTATAAGACTCCACGAAGGAGTGCGCCTTCACATGCGGGAGGGGGGGGGCTAGGATCCAGATCCGAAGGCTATAGTTCAGCAATCTGCCTTCAACAATTTGTGTTCGATGCGATTTGAAGCCAACACGAAAGGAACTCAGTATGAAGCTCAAGTTGACTGCTGCTTGTTTTTCGTTGCTGCTGGCGAGCATGGCGGTCGGTGCTGCTCAGCTTTCGCCGCGCGTCATCGAAGCCTCCGATGCCTTGATTGAAATTCCAATTGCGCAAAGCAAGCAAACAATCACTGTTCTAGCTGGCACCGTAGATATGCTGTATGCCGATGAACCCTCAAAAAAAGACGCACCGGCGCTGCTGTCAATAAAGAACGCTGAAATCATTTTTGATCGCACCAGCCTGTCCAGCCCGTGGATTTTATTGGATCCCAATGCGGGCGAGATCCAGGCCTTGAGTCTGGATATAAAGTTCGGGCAACACATGGCCAAATCCGGAGAAACTGTCTCACTCAAGTGCTCGGGTGGCCAGTTATATGAGAATGGCCAAGGAACCGGAATGTATCCGACCCAAAATCTGCCAAATACCACTATAATGTCTGGTGCTAATGCCTATTGCACAGGCACCGGCGGGAACAGGATCGGCGCAACCTTCCCACCGAGGTGAATCGAACCCTGAGAGCACTCGCGTAGTAACGAATGAACCGATCACGACGTGGCCCCGCAAGACGCGGGGTCACGTTGTTTTATCCGGTGGGTGCGATGGTGGAATCCGCTGCGCGGGTTCCACCCTACCCTGATTCCCGAAGCGCCCTCTCTCCCATCACCGTGAAGCGCGCACCCTCGTCACCGAGAGGTCTGCGTGTTCCAGGCGTTCGCACAGGGCGGCAACAACCGCTGCATGTTCCGGATCGGAGGTATCGATGCGTTCCGATCCGGTGCGCCCAGCGAGATAGCCGATGAATATCGCCAGGCCGAACTGGGACCGCTGCGTCGAGTCGCGGACCTCCCGCGGAACCCGCACGAACAGGGTATCTCCCTCCACAAGCACCCTGTCGCGCCAGGAAGGCTGGAGGTGGAAGCGGAACACGACCGGCCTTTGGGCCGCCAAGGCAAACGCGAACTTTGAGCAGAACCCCCGCGCGTGGGCATTGGCCTCCTCGGCAAGAACATCATCCGAGGGCGGGTCGAAGCGCGAAACGTGATACAGCTCATGACTGAGCGTTTCCACGGCACTCGCGATGGCGTCGATTGCCGGCTGATCGCCTCGGATGTCGACAACAAACGTCAGGTGCAATCTGGCACCACGCTCCAAGACGACCCTGTCGCGATGCTGGAAGCGCATCCCTTCCGGAAGCAGCCAGAAGTCGACGACAAGCCGGTTGCCGACGTAGCTCCCCTTGAAGCGCTTCCAATCACGCTGTACCTGTTCCAGGGCAAGATCCATCAGCGATGGATCGGGACTGAAATCTGGATCCGCGGTGTGCAGATTCACCCGCAGATCATCGGAGTCGGACGTGGCAAGCAGGATCGAGGCGGGCGCCTCACGGTTGCGAAATCCGCGGCCTGGGCCGGATCTTGCGATGTTGGTCACCACCATCCGGCCTTGTTTGGTTTCCGAGGAAATACCGTTGACGAGTGCGTGTCTGTTCGTTGCGCAGCCGCCTAGAATTCCAAGCGCGAGAATAGTGGCGAGCGACACGATGAACTTTCCCATGGCGGTGATACGACTCCTCATCTGGGTGCGAATTCGCTACCTCACGGATCGGCCCACCCTAGCCGATCACCTCGCTGATGCCCATGAGTGCTTCCAGCGGCGGGCTGCGTAAATAATGGGACGCTTGGGTGTCCCCGGGCCGGAAACCATCAGTGATGAGGCAAGAGGAGTAGACCGATGCGCCTGTGTCGAACCGATGGATGCACGATCACCCGACGGCTGCTGCCCGGCCTGCTCGCGCTGTGTGCATGGTCCGCGTTGGCGGCGGAGCCGGTGACCAGCGGCCCGGGTATCGACTACATGCCTTCGGTGATCCGCTCTGCGGACGATGGTGCGCGCATCGTGGTGTTCGAACGTCTGGACCCGGCCACACTGTCGGGCGATTTGTGGCTGACGCGCATGGAAGACGGCGAAACGGTCTGGAGCACGCCCACGCCGATCATCGCCACCGCGGCCAACGAGCGCCATCCTGCGCTGCTGCAGCTCGGCCCTTCGCGCTACGCGCTGTTCTATCTCAAGGGCAGCGGCAGCACCGCGAGCTTCCGCTTGTGGCGGGCCACCAGCAGCGACGGCATCCATTTCAGCGAGCAGAACCAGCTGGATCTGGGCTGGACCACGGGCGGCGAGGTCAATCCGCACGTGATCCGGCACGTGGACGGCACGCTGACCATGAGCTACCAGCGCCTCGGTGCGGGCAGCTACGTGGCCCGATCCAGTGACGAAGGAATCACCTGGGACAACCAGAAAACGCTGATCGCCGCCGGCAGCCAGTTGCCGCGTATCGCCCTCAGGGAAAGCGACCAGCTTTACCTTGCCAGCTATCAGGTGGGCAGCACGGCGCTGTCGATCCATATCAAGACCACCGCCGACGTGCGCGACTGGAGTGGTGCCGCATCGCTGTTTGCCGATGGCGGCAACCACCACGACTCGCTGCCGGTGGTGATGCCCGACGGCGCCTTCGCGCTGTTCTGGATCCGCCAGATCGGCAGCTCCTTCGATCTGGCGGTGCGACGTTCGCTCGATGGTGGAACCTGGGAAAACACAATCGCGCTCACCCAAAGCCCGGGCGAAGACGACGTCGAACCGCACCCGCTGGTCGGTGACTCGGCAAGGTGGGTGGAACTGTACTGGGGTCGCAGCCGGGACGGCGGTGCGGCATACGACATCGTGCGCGAGCCGCATGTGATGGTGGTGGATGGCCTGCCGTTCGCAGACGGCTTCGAGAGCGTCACCCACTGAGCCCGGTGAGGGAGATCGGTCGCGCCCGTCTGCGTCATCGGCGTGTCCGCTTGGGGCGCTGCTTCCGACAGCTTCGCCATCAAGGGTCGCTTCAACGCCACTGGCCTGAAAGCGGACGAAGGCGCCAAGATCAAGGGCCCGACATCCGCCGATGGCCATTTCGATTTTCAGGCGCTTCCGTTCAGGCAAATCTGATCGGCTTTCCGGTCCGGGCTTTTCCTCTGCCACATTTGCATGAGAGAGGAATAACCCCGAGCCGCCATCACGCGCGGCCGCGCGGCAGGGAAATCGAGAACCGGGTGGAATCCGCATCGGATGCCGCTTCCACGCGGCCACCGTGGGCTTCCACGATGGATTTGACGATGGCAAGACCCAGCCCCGCGCCGGCACCCTGCTTCTGGCGCGAGGGATCAACGCGGTAGAAGCGGTTGAAGAGGCGCGGCAGGTCGGCGGCGGGAATGACGGGACCGGGATTGGCGACCACGATGCGAACGCCGTCGCCCGCATCGGACAGCGATACGCGCACGCATTCGCCCGGCGGGGTGTAGCGGATCGCATTGGAAATGAGATTGCCCAGGGCGCGGCGCAGCATCTCGCGGTCGGCCTGGATCGCGGCAGCGGCGCTCGAGAGTTCTAGTCGCACGCCGCGCTCCTCGCTCCAAGCCTCGAAGTAGTCGAACAGGTCGCGCACCGTGGACGCCAGGTCCACGCCCTCGCGCTGGAGCGCGTCGCGGGCGTTTTCGGTCTGCGCCAGGAACAGCATGTCGTTGATCATGCGGTTGAGCCGGTCGAATTCCTCCAGGTTGGAATAGAGGATCTCGCGGTAGGCCTCGGCGCTGCGTGCCTGCCCGAGCGCGACCTCGGTCTGGGTGGTGAGGTTGGTGACGGGGGTGCGCA
>CAZTXX010000217.1:0-3939 GCA_964617405.1 uncultured Aquimonas sp.
CGGTGATGGCGGCGGTGCGGGTGCCGCCATCGGCTTGCAACACATCGCAATCGAGCGTGATGGTGCGCTCGCCGAGCAGGCGCCGGTCGACACAGGCACGCAGCGAGCGGCCGATCAGCCGCTGGATTTCCAGGGTGCGCCCACCCTGCTTGCCACGCGCGGCCTCGCGATCCGAACGGGTATGGGTGGCACGCGGCAGCATGCCGTATTCCGCCGTGACCCAGCCTTCTCCCTTGCCGCGCAGGAACGGCGGCACACGCGCCTCCACACTCGCGGTGCACAGCACCTGGGTTTCACCGAAACAGACCCGCACCGAACCTTCCGCATGGCGGGTGTAGTGCCGCTCGATACGGACCTGGCGCATCTGGTCGGCGGCTCGGCCGTCGGCACGGGAAAAAGAGGTCATGGGATTCACCTGGCAAAAAACCGCCACCTTAGCATCCGCACCACACGGCTCGAATGCTTTTCACCGGCCATCGCCATAGCCGCGCCGGTGGGCCTGATCCAGCAGACGATCGCGCTCACGCTCGCGACGGTTGCGGTCGGTCTCCACATAGCGGACGCGCTGCAAGGCGACCTCGCGGGTGGTGTCGCTGGTCTTTTCGTCGCGGATTTCCTTTGTCAGCTTGTCGATCTCGCGCTGGTAATCGTCCAGCTCCCGATCGATCGCGTGCACTTCGCTCCCCAACTCATAGCCCTGGCGCATCCTGCGCGCCGCTTCCACCGGGCACTGGTCCGGGAAACGGCTGCCGTTGCGCCCGGAGTGGAACCCCTGGGCCGGGGTGCAATAGCTCACCAGTCCCTCCTGGTAGCCGGCCAGATACGCCTGCTGATCCACCCCGTAGCCATGCTTGCCGCAGGCCCTCTGGTGCTCGGAAATGCGATCGGCGCGGTGCCCGTACCGCGCGTCGTTCGCCCCGACGGTGAACCAGTCGCCGCGTGCGCAGGCCGATTCGTCCAGCGTGGCGCAGCCACCCAGCAGCGTCAGTGGCACCAGCAACACCACGCCCCGGAGGCAGCGCCCCAGGACCTTCGACATCGGATGGATTGATTCGGCGATGAGTTGCATGGCTGGCCTCTTTGGTCACGGAGTGCTGTTCGCCACGATCGCACAAACCCGCGATCGTGGCGGTGGCAGCGATCTTGCCAGACAATACGCCGCACGGCAGCGCGAGATCCCACCCGCAAGGGCCACCTTGCATGCCAGCCTTCCCGACAGGGGCCCCTATCCGCCCATGCCCCCGCCGTTTCCCGCGGCGCACGCGCAGCAACCGCCCAGCTTGCCGCCCACCGCGCCCGCCTCTCTGCCACACCCACGGAGCCACCGATGATCCGCAGCATGACCGCCTTCGCATCCGCTGAACGACAGACCCGCTGGGGCACGCTCGGCTGTGAACTGCGCGCCGTCAACCACCGCTACCTGGAATTGTCGGTGCGCGCCCCCGAGGAGCTGCGCGCGCTGGAGCCGGCACTGCGCGAACAGGTATCGGCCAAGGTGCAGCGCGGCAAGCTGGAACTGAGCCTGCGCCTGCGCGCCACGCCAGATATCGGTACCGCCGCATTGCGGCTCAACCAGCCCCTGCTCGACCAGCTGGCCGAAGCCGCACGCGATCTTGGCCAGCGCTTCCCCGGCCTCAGCGTGGACTTTTCCTCCCTGCTGACCCTGCCCGGCGTGCTGGAACAGGAAGGCATCGATGCCGCCGGCCTGCAGGGCGAGGCCCTGGCCCTGGTGGAAGAGACACTTGCCGAATTTCTTCGCGCGCGTGAGCGCGAAGGCGACAAGCTCGCCGCCACGCTGCGCGAGCGCCTCGCCGGCATCGAGACGGCCTGTGGCCAGGTGCGCCAGTGGTTGCCCGAAATCCGCGCCGCCCTGCGCGCGCGGCTGGAAGCGCGCTACGCCGAGCTGGGCCCCGATCTCGATCCCGGGCGGCTCGAACAGGAGTTCGTGCTCTGGTTGCAGAAGCTTGATGTGGACGAGGAACTCGACCGCCTCGCCACCCACGTCGCCGAAGCCCGCCGCGTCCTCGGCCTGCACGAAGCCGTCGGCCGCCGCCTCGATTTCCTGATGCAGGAATTCAACCGTGAAGCCAACACCCTCGGTTCCAAATCCGTCGACGCGCGCACCAGCCAGATCGCGGTGGAACTGAAAGTGCTAATCGAACAGATGCGCGAGCAGGTGCAGAATTTGGAGTGACGTGCCGGCGCGTCCCGCCACTTCCCGCCATCCTCCCGAGAAGCCCGCCGTTGGCGGGTTTCTTCGTTTCATGAGCGGGGTGCAGAAGGGTGCGATCAAGGAAAACGGTGATTGATTCCGGCGGCCCTCAGGATGGCATTGGCGGTGTGGCGAGACTTGCAGCCATGGTTGACCGTCACGGTTTTCCCGTCAGGACCAATCCAGATATCGTGCGACCCCTTGCCCGAGCGGTGATGGGACCATCCATGCTTTCCCAGAAGCTCCTTGATCAGCTTCTCGTAGCCGTTCACGCGCAGGCGGCAGCTTCGGTGTAGCGCACCTGGGAGGCAACGTGGGGAACATGCCGGTGCTGGGTTTCCAGCAAAGCTGGGACCAGATCACGCACTTCCCGGGCGAGTTCGTCCAGTGTTTCGGCTTCCACCACCAGACCGCGGAGGTCGGGGCTTGTGCCCACGAAGACGCCGGCTTCGGCATCGTGTTCGACAAGAACGCGCACCACCAGCGGTACGCCAAAGCGGCCCAGAAGCCGCGCCGCAGGCCATCCCATGCGGTACATATCAGTCGCTCCCTTGGCTGCACTCATGCGCAGCTCGTTGGTCATCGTAGCCAAAATCCGACGTTCCTGCCTGAACTACCTACGGCATCACGGACGTTCCGGGAACTGCCAATTCGATCGGCGCAGACTGGCGCGATTTGAAATCCTTGCAGTAAAAAAAGGCAGGCCGGCAAGAGCACAGGCACGGTGCAATTTTGCACTCTGCCCTGCAATCAGCCGCTTACCGCATCGGGCACCCGCCGGGTGAGCCGCGACCACCTGAGCAACCGGACGGGTATGCGACATTTATCGCATACCCCCACGAGCACACGGAGGTGTTCATTGCCGTGGGGTTTGGTCATGGATCAGTCCGCCACTGCTTGAAGCCGTACCCCCAGCGCCGCACACACCCGCTGCACGGTGTCAAAGCGCGGTTGCGCGCTGGGCCGGAGTGCCTTGTACAGCGCCTCACGCGTCAGCCCGGCAGACTCGGCAATCTGCGACATGCCGCGCGCACGGGCAACAACTCCCAGCGCATGGGCTAGCTCGGAGGGGTCGTTTTCCTCGATGACCAGCGTCAGGTATGCGGCAATCGCCTGTTCATCGCCAAGGTGCTCGGCAATGTCGAACACAGGCAGATCGGATGCTTTGACTTTCTTGCTCACGGTTCACTCCTCCACGGTACTTGCCAGTCTCTTGGCCACTTTGATGTCTGCGTCCTGGGTGGACTTGTCGCCACCGCCCAGCATCACGATCAAGGTCTTGCCGCGCTGGACGTAGTACATGCGCCAGCCCGGGTCGAAGTCCTCGCGCATTTCGTACACGCTATCGTCATTCGGCTTCACATCGCCAAGCAATCCGCGCGCGGCTTTGTCCAGACGCCTGCCGGGCCGCAGCACGGTCACCTGGTCGCGCAGGCTCGCGAACCACGTATCAAACTGGGGAAGGCGGCGGATGCTGAACATGGTTGTATTGCAATCGAACGATTACGTCAGTCAATCCCCGTTGAAATCCCCGCCACCCATCAGCGCATCCTCGCACCGCTGCCGCACAATCGGCAGCCGGGTTTGGAAGCTCGAAGAAAACAAGGCGCACAAGCGCCGCAACGGCGCTTTTTTGTTGCGCGCAGTCCGTGTTCATGGCGGGCTGCAACGGGAAACACCGCCACCACCCAGCCCTTCGACGTGACCCTCGAACCGGACGAAATCGG
>CAZTXX010000218.1:0-3931 GCA_964617405.1 uncultured Aquimonas sp.
ACCTGCACGACTGGGGCCAGGTGTATCTGGCACCTTACGGCTGGGTGCCGATGGATGTGACCACGGGCCTGCTCGACAGCGACGACCCCGACCTGCACTGGTTCTATTTGGGCGGTCTGGATTCCTACCGGATCGCCTTCAACGACGCGATTTCCACCCCGTTCGACCCGCCCAAAGAGCACTTCCGCTCCGAAACCGTCGACTCGCAACGCGGCGAAGCCGAGTGGCGCGGCGGCAACCTGTATTTCGACCAGTGGGATTACGGCTTCAAGGCCGAAATCCTTTCCTCGCCTGATGCCTCACCCAACCCCGGAGAGAAACCATGAACCGCACTGTGCGCTTGCGCAAATCCGTGCTGAGCCTCGCGCTTGGCGTCTGTCTGTCCACGCTGGCGATCGCGCCGGCATTTGCCCAGAGCGCCGTGGGTGCCGTGGCCGGTCGTGCCAGTGCCGGCGACCAGGTCACCGTGGTCAACACGGCGACCGGCGCGACACGCACGGTCACCGTGTCCGCCGACGGCAGCTACCGCCTCTCGCAACTGCCGGTGGGCGACTACACACTCAAGGTGATTCGCGACGGGCAGGATGTGGGCTCGCCGATCTCGGTCAACGTCTCGCTGGGTGGCACCACCACGGTGAACCTGGGCGACCAGGGCGATGTCACCAACCTGGCCACCATCGAGGTCATCGGCAATCGCGTGGTCAACCGCGTCGACGTCTTCTCCACCGAATCGGCCACCAACATCACCCGCGAGGAGCTGGCGCGCCTTCCCGTCGATCAGAACCTCGGGGCGGTGGCGCTTCTGGCACCGGGCGTGGTTTCTTCCGGTGCGACCTTCGGCGGCCTGACCTTCGGCGGTGCCTCGGTGGCCGAGAACGCCACCTACATCAACGGCCTCAACGTCACCGATCCCTACCTGCGTCGGGGCTTCTCCACGGTGCCGTTCGCGTTCTTCCAGGAAGTGCAGGTCAAGACCGGCGGCTACTCCGCGGAGTTCGGCCGCAGCACCGGCGGCGTGATCAACGCGGTGACGCGCTCGGGCGGCAACGAGTTCCAGTCCGGCGTGGAGTTCACGCTGGAGCCGGCGAGCTGGGCGTCCTCGCGCGAGGACCACTACCACGAGGACGGCACCATCGACGAACGCGACCGCACCAGCCGCGACACCAGCCCGTTCTACAAGACCAACGTCTGGGCCTCGGGCGCACTGGTGAAGGACAAGCTGTTCTTCTTCGCCATGTACGAGTGGCGCGACGCCAACTCCACCGACATCGACACTACCGAAGCCTGGAAGACCAACAGCGACAACGGCTTTTGGGGCGGCAAGATCGACTGGCGCATCAACGACAACCACTCGCTGGAGCTGCTGGCGTTCTCCGACAAGGCCGACTCGACCACCACCACCTACGAGGCCTATGACTGGGACAGCGACACGCTGGGTGAACCGGCGGGCACCAGCACCGCAGGCTCCGGCGGCGACAACTGGTCGGCCACCTACACCGGCCACTTCACCGAGAACTTCTCGGCCAAGGCCATGTACGGCATCAACAAGCGCAGCTCGCTGAACTACAGCCCGCTCGACGGCGACTGCAGCATCGTCACGCTTTCGGGTTCGTACGTCAGCGCCTTCGGTCGTCCCGACCAGGCCATCGGCTGCCATCCGACCAACGGCAGCGTCAACAGCCGCTTCGACGAGCGCGAGGCGGCGCGGCTGGACTTCGAGTGGCAACTCGGCAGCCACCAGCTGCGCTTCGGCTTCGATCGGGAAGTAATGGATTCCACCAGTTCCAGGATCTATCCGGGAGACGGCGCGAGCTACCAGGCGCAGGCTGCCACGCCCGGCGGCGTGCTGCCCAACGATGCGCTGGTGCCCGATGGCGTCACCGCGATCGTCGATGCGCGCCACTACATCACCGGCGCGCCGGTCTCCACCAAGGCGCAGGCCTTCTATCTCGAAGACAACTGGAGCGTCACGCCCGACCTGCTGCTGAGCCTGGGCGTGCGCGCCGACAAGTTCCACAACACGCTGGCTTCCGGCACCACCTTCGCCAAGGCCGATTTCTCCGACATGTTCGCCCCGCGCGTGGGCTTCAGCTGGGACATCAAGGGCGACGGCAGCACCAAGCTGTTCGGCAACGCGGGGCGCTACTACATTCCGCTGACCAACAAGCTCACCGACTACTTCGGCGGCGGCACCACCGACGAGCACACCTACTACGTGCTCAACGGTTGGACCGAAATGACCCACCCGACCACCGGTGCCACCTATCTGGTGCCCAACCTCGGGGCGCAGATTGGCCCGGTCAACACCGACATGAATGCGCCTGCGCCCGATGACGTCAGCACCGCGGTCGCGCGCGACCTCAAGCAGGTCTACCAGGACGAATACATCCTGGGCTTCCAGCAGGCGATCAACCAGGCCTGGTCCTACGGCGTCAACGCCACCTACCGCCGGGTGACCCGCGCGGTGGAGGACGCGCGCATCAACCACGTCGAAGGCTGCCCCTGGTACTCGGGCGACTGGCCCATCATCAACCCGGGCGAAACCACCACGCTCTGGTGCCCGGACACGGAAAACTGGGTCACCTTCGATTCCTCGCAGGACGGCTACATCGCGCTGGGCAGCGGCGCGGTCATGGGCTACCCGAAGCCGCGCCGCACCTACAAGGCGGTCGAGTTCCAGCTCGATCGCGCCTGGGATGACACCTGGGCATTCAACTTCAGCTACCTCTGGTCCAAGACCGAGGGCAACATGGAAGGGCCGGTCAACTCCGACACCGGCTACGCCGATACCAACCTGGTTCAGCACTTCGACCATCCGGCGAACAACGAGCGCTACGGCGTCCTGTTCAACGACTATCGCCACCAGTTCAAGCTGCGCGGCAGCTACAAGCTCAACGAGATGTGGAGCTTCGGCAGCACGCTCACCGCGCGTTCCGGCGGTCCCATCACGGCCTTTGGCGTGGTCTGGCCGAACGATCGGCGCGTGGCCGGCGGTTCGGGCGAGTACAGCGGTGGTGGCTCGGGCTGGCTGTGCGTGTCGAACTGCTCGGACTGGGCCAATCGCGAGCTGGTCTGGTCCGAGCGTGGTGCCTTCGGCCGGATGCCGTGGGTGTACGACCTGGGTGCCAGCGTGACCTGGACGCTGCCGGTCGAGAACGTCGACCTCAAGGCGCGTCTGTCGGTCTACAACCTGCTCAACCGCCAGACCGTCATCAACGTGCATTCCCGCTACGAGGGACAGCCTGGCACGCAATTGCCCCACTTCGGTCAGGGCACCGTCTGGCAGGCACCGCGATTCGCCCAGCTGGTGGTCACCTACAACTTCTGATGCCGCTGCAGCCGCCCGCGCGTGTGCGGGCACTTCTCTCCATTCGCGGCCCGTATCCCGGGCCGCATTTTTTTGGAATCCGACGATGACCGATTCGATCCGGGCCGGCGCGCTCGCTTCACTGGGCGGGGTGGATGTCGCGGCGCTGGCGGCGCGCGAGGGCACGCCGCTCTATCTCTACGATGCGGCCGCGATCGATGCGCGCATCGCGGCGCTCAAGGCGGGACTGGCCGGGCGGCGCGCACGGGTGTGCTATGCGGTGAAAGCCAATTCCAGCCGTGCCATCCTCGCGCGCATCGCCGCCGCCGAGCTGGGGGCCGATATCGTGTCCGAAGGCGAGATGCGCCGCGCGCTGGCGGCGGGATTCCGTCCCGAAGACATCGTCTTTTCCGGCGTCGGCAAGACGCGCACGGAAATCCAGGCGGCGCTGGAGCACGGCGTGGGGCGCTTCAACGCCGAATCGATCGAAGAGCTGGACCTGCTCGACGCGCTCGCCGCCGCGCGCGGCGTCAGCGCCGCGGTGGCGCTGCGCATCAACCCCGACGTGGACGCACACACCCACGCCAAAATTTCCACCGGCAAGGCGGAAAACAAGTTCGGCAT
>CAZTXX010000219.1:0-1657 GCA_964617405.1 uncultured Aquimonas sp.
AAGCCTTCCTCAACGCCTGGACGCACCTGCCGCGCCTGCGCAACCGCGCCAGCTTTCTGCCCTGGCTGCGCCAGATCACCCGCAATCTCTCACGCGACTACCTGCGCCGGCGGCGCAACGAGCGGCGCATCGATGGCGATCTGGACGACATCCTCGCGGTGGTGGCCGACCCGGCACCCGACGCCCCCGAGCGCCTCTCGCGCCAGCAGGAGGAAGCCATCGCTGCGGAACTTATCGACGAGTTGCCCGACGAGACCCGTGAAATCCTGCTGATCTACTACCGCGAGGGGCAGTCCTCGAAGCAGGTGGCCGAGCTCCTCGGCATGCGCGACGCGGCGGTGCGCAAGCGCCTGTCGCGCGCACGCCTGAGCCTGCGGGAAGACCTGCTCAAGCGACTGGGCGATTTCGCTTGCGCCACCGCGCCCACGGTCGCCTTCACCGCATTGGTCGTCGGCGGGCTCAGCGTCAGCCAGAGCGCGACAGCCGCCGGTCTGGGCGCCGCGCCCGTCGCCGGCAAGCTGGCAGCGGGCAAGTTCAGTGCGTTGCTCGCCAAGTTGTTCGGTCGCACCGCACTGGGCCCGATATTGGCGCGCGGCGGCGCCAGCCGCCTGCTGGTCGGCGCCATCGGCGGTGTGGTCTTTGCCCTGATCCTGGGCATTTCCATGGTGTTCTTCGGCGTGCGCAGGCACTGGGTGACCTCCACCGACCACCAGGAACGCCGTGAGCTGGCCTGGTTCGCCACGGCGGGCGTACTGGTGGTGCTGGTGTTCAGCACCCTGATGGGCGCGGCCATGCTGGGAGGTTCGGCACTCTGGCCCAGCCTGAGTCTGGTCGGCATGATGGGCGTGCTGGGCGGCATGAACCTGGTGTGGCTGCCGCGCATCCTGCATCGTCGCCACGAACGCGAGGCCGAGCGCGACCCCGTCACCGCCTCGTTCAACCGCCGCGCCGAGCGGCGCATGGCCTGGGCGGGCCTCCTGGTCGGCGTGCTTGCGGGGGCCAGCGGGCTGCTGTTCGGGTGGGCGAGCAACGGGGTCGTATAGGCCGAACTAACGCAAGACAACGCCTTTCGCGCAACAATGCACGCATGAACGCAGTTCGCAAACCCGCCAACTACGAGGATGTCCTCAACGCACCGGAGCATCTGGTCGCCGAGATTCTCGCCGGCAGCCTGTACACTCACCCACGTCCGGGTCCGCGTCATGCGCGCTCATCCAGCTCGTTGCTCGGGCGCATGCACGATCCCTTCGACCGGGGTCGCGGCGGCCCCGGTGGCTGGATCATCCTGATCGAACCGGAATTGCACCTGGGTGACGATGTGATCGTGCCCGATGTGGCCGGATGGCGGCGCGAGCGACTCCCCGCCCTGCCGGATACCGCGTGGTTCGACCTGGTTCCCGACTGGGCCTGCGAAGTGCTCTCGCCCTCCACCGCGCGTATCGATCGCCAGATCAAGATGCGCTTGTACGCGGAACATGGTCTGCCGTACTTGTGGCTGGTCGATCCCATCGCGCAGACGCTGGAAGCCTATCGGCGGGAAGGCGCAAACTGGCTGTTGCTGGGTACGCACGGTGGCGACGATGTCGCCTCGATCGAACCGTTCGAGGCCGTTCCGCTGGAACTTGCGGAACTTTGGGCGGACTGATCCGGTTTGGAG
>CAZTXX010000219.1:1757-3923 GCA_964617405.1 uncultured Aquimonas sp.
CCGGCACTGGAAACGTCCCGAACAGAAGGCCCGAGACATGAAATCCCCAGCGTTCCCGATCATTTCAGCGGTGCTGCTCGCGCTCCTGAGCGCCCCGCTCGCAACACCGGTCGGGGCACAAGGCGATACCGCTCCCGTCGCATCGCCTCTGGCTGGTGCCTCGCGCGCAAGCCACATCGTTCCCGAGCCTCCCGCCATCGCCTCGCCGGGTGACATCCGCAGGCGCGAATGGAGCGAGTGCAAACCCGATGGCGGCAGCTGCTTCCGCCACTACAGCGTTTCCCGCTATCAGCGCGAAGACACTCCCGGGGCCGACGTCGATCCCACGCTGGGCGAAGGCGCCTTCGGCTGGAAGGTCGTGGCCTGGGGCGCAAAATACTGCGAGAACCTCGTCGCCTGCGTGATGGTTGAGTGGGATACCCAGCCATGACGCCACCCGCACGCGCGACCCACTGAGTCGCGTTCCTTCAGGCCGTAGGCACCGGCTTGCCCTGCTCGGCCAGGGTCAACGCCACCTTGTTGCGCAAATAGGCCGGCTGAAGCTCCTCCGGCGCCAGCACGTCGCCACGCACCAGCGCCGATGCGGCAAGTCGGGCCACGTCAGCGGCGTGTGGCAGTGCGTCGGCATCCACCTGTACCAGTTGCGACGCGAGGCGATCCGCCAAGGCGCCGCCTTCGGCCGAGAAGCCGGTGCCCACGCCGATGCGAGGCGCAGCATCGGTGAGCGTCACCGCCGTGGGCGCGATGACGCGTTCTTCGCCATGCAGCTGCCAGACGCCAGCGGCATCGCGTCGATAATCGGCGAGGTACACCTCGCCCATGCGCGCATCGATGGCGGCCAGCACCCCGCTGCCCGTATCGCCCGCCGCATCCAGCCGCGCAATGGCGGGCAACGCCAGGGCCTGCAATGTGGAAATACCAATCGCCGGGCGATCCAGCGCGAGCGCCAGACCCTGGGTCATCGCGACCGCCAGACGCACCCCCGTGAAGGCACCGGGGCCGCGACCACAGGCGATGGCATCGAGCCGGGAACGCGGCACGCCTGCTTCGGCCAGCAGGGCTTCGATCCAAGGCAGGGTGAGCTCGGCGTGGCGGCGTGGAACGATTTCGAAGCGCTCGCGCACCTCGCCATCGAGCCAGAGCGCGACCGAACAGGCTTCGGTGGCCGTTTCCAGCGCCAGGATGGCCGTCATGACCACACCTGCACAGCCCGCATCACCACCACGGGTTGCCGGATGTTCCTGCCCCGGATGTCTGCCGCCTGCTCCATGCGCCACGCCTTGATGGGAATCGAAACGAAAATGGTAGCGCCTCACACCATGCGGGCGCAGATCAGCGCGCCTCGCGCAGGAAGCGCAACACGCGTTCCTGGTCGCGGGTGCGGGCAAACGGCGGCAAACTGTCGAGGAACACCCGGCCATAGGATTTGCTCACCAGGCGCGGATCACAAAGCATCACCACGCCAAGATCGGCCGGCGTGCGGATGAGGCGACCGGCGCCCTGTTTGAGCGCGATCACCGCATTGGGAAGCTGCCAATCGCGGAACGGGTTGCCGCCACGGCGCCGGATTGCCTCCAGGCGCGCTTCGAGCACGGGATCATCGGGTGCGGCGAAGGGCAGCTTGTCGATCACCACCAACTGCAAGGCCTCTCCGGCCACATCCACGCCTTCCCAGAAACTGGCCGCGCCCAGCAGCACGCCGTTGCCCGAGTCACGGAAGCGCTCCAGCAGCAGGTGACGCGGCGCGCTGCCCTGCACGAACAAAGGGAACTCGCGGCGCGCATCCAGCAGTTCCGCGGCCTGCCTCAGCGCGCGGTGCGAGGTGAACAGCAGGAAGGCGCGCCCCCCGGACGCATCGAGCAGGGGCAAGGCGGCCTCGATCAGGGCTTCGACGTGGGCCGGCGTGTTGGGCTCGGGGATCTGTTGCGGCAGATAGAGCAGGCCCTGGTTGTGGTAATCGAATGGCGAGGGTTCGAGCAAGGTGCGCGGCGCCTCCATGCCGAGTTGCGCGGCGAGGTGCGCGAAACCCCCGTCGACGGCCAGCGTGGCCGAGGTGTGGATCCAGGCGGCCTGCGAGGCGGCGCGGAAGTCGCGCAATGGCCCGGACACATCCAGCGGCGTCTGGTGGAACTGGAAGCCGCGCGCGGTGACCTCGTACCAGCGCAC
>CAZTXX010000220.1:0-3914 GCA_964617405.1 uncultured Aquimonas sp.
GCGAAATGCGCGATCTGGAAACGGCCAAGATCGCCATCCAGTCCGCGCTCACCGGCCACCTGGTGCTTTCCACCCTGCACACCAACAACGCGGCTGGCGGCGTCACGCGCCTGCTGGACATGGGCGTGGAAGACTATCTGCTCACCTCGACGGTCAACGGCATCCTCGCCCAGCGACTGGTGCGCCGTCTCGACCTGGAACACGCCGAGCGCTATGAGCCTTCCCCGGAAGTCATCAAGGAGTTCGGCCTGCGCAAATACCAGCCGGAAGGCCCGATCTATCTGTATCGCCCGGTGCCTTCGGCGACCACGCCCACCGGCTACCTCGGCCGTACCACGATCATGGAATTCCTCGTGGTCACCGAGCCGATCCGTCGCCTGGTGATGAAACACGCCGACACCAACCTGATCGAAGAGGAAGCCCGCAAACTCGGCATGCGCACCATGTACGAAGATGGCCTGGTAAAAGCCATGCAGGGCGTCACCACGATCGAGGAAGTGCTGCGGGTAACGCAGGAAGGCTGACGGCGGGATTCGTGATGACCAAGCAGTCGATCATTGAGTTTGACGGTTCGGAGATTGCGACAACGGTCCTTGCGCCGCTGGATACGCTTGTGTGCCTGGGAGAATCTGCAGGCCTGGTTTTCCCGGCCTTTTCCGAATCACGAATCACGAATCACGAATCACGCCACTAATGCCCCACTTCCGCTACAAAGCCCTCAGCAGTGCCGGTGACCCCATCGAAGGTGTGATGGAGGCCGCCAGTGCCGAGGAGGTGATCGTGCGCCTGCAGGATGCGGGCAACCTGCCGCTCGATGCGCGGCCGGCGGATGCCTCGGGAGGTGGCTTGGCGGGTTTGATGCGCCGGTCGCCGATGAAGGGTGCACAGGTGCTCCAGTTCACCCAGCAACTGGCGACCCTGATGGGCGCGGGCCAGCCGCTGGATCGCGCCCTGCAGATCCTGCTCGACCTGCCCGATTCGGCTGATGCGCGGCGCGTGATCGAACGCATCCGCGACGCGGTGCGCGGCGGCACGCCGTTGTCGCAGGCGCTCGAAGCACAGGAGGGCGTGTTTTCGCGCCTGTACGTGAACATGGTGCGCGCCGGCGAAGTGGGTGGCTCGCTGCACGATACGCTCAAGCGTCTGGCCGATTATCTGGAGCGCAGCAAGGCGCTGCGCGAATCAGTGATCAACGCGCTGATCTATCCCAGCATCCTGGTGCTGATGGTGTTCGGTGCGCTGCTGCTGCTTTTGGGCTATGTGGTGCCGCAGTTCCTGCCGCTGTTCGAGGACATGGACGTGGAGATGCCGCTGCTCACCCAGATCGTGATGGCCACCGGCAACGTGGTCAGCGGTTACTGGTGGGCCTTGCTCATCCTGCTGGTGGGTGGCCTGGTATTGTTCCAGCGACGCCTGAAGGATCCGCAGGCGCGGCGCGGTTTCGACGCATGGATATTGAAGCGTGGCCTGGTCGGCGGGTTGATCGCGCGTCTGGAAACCGCGCGCCTGGCGCGCACCCTGGGAACTTTGGTGCACAACGGCGTTCCATTGCTCACCGCGCTGTCGATCGCGCGCAACGTGATGGGCAACCTGGCGCTTTCCGATGCGGTGGAGGCGGCCACCAGCGAGGTCAAGACCGGTGGCGGGCTGGCCCTGGCGCTGGGGCGCAGCAAGCTGTTTCCGCGCCTGGCCCTGCAGATGATCGCGGTGGGTGAGGAGTCGGGTGAACTCGATACCATGTTGACCAAGGTGGCCGATACCTTCGACCTGGAGGTCAAGAACACCGTGGACCGCCTGCTTTCGGCCCTGGTGCCGGCGGTGACGGTGATGATGGCGGCGGTTGTCGCGCTGATCATGATGGCCATCCTGATCCCGATCTTCAGCCTGACCAACGCGGTAGGCTGATCCAACCAACGAAACGGAAACAAACCGATGAACGCAAAACGCTCCCTTGCCCTTTCCGCCCGCGCCCAGCGCGGTTTCAGCCTGATCGAAATCCTCATCGTGGTGGCCCTTATCGCGGTGATCGCCGGCATGGTGGCCAATCAGGTGTTCGGTGGTCAGGACAAGGCCAAGTACAAGCTGGCCCAGACCGACATCACCTCGCTGGCCGCCAAGGTGGGCCAGTTCGAGATGGACGTGGGCGACCTTCCGCAGCGCCTGGAAGACCTGATCAGCTCTCCTGGCAATGCCAAGGGCTGGCTGGGCCCCTACATCAAGGAAGGCTCGCTCAAGGATCCGTGGAACACGCCCTACGAGTACCGCGTCAGCGGCCGCACCTTCACCATCACCAGCTACGGTGCGGACAAGAAGCCCGGCGGCACCGGCGTGGACGCGGACATCACCAACGAGTGACCGGGCCATGCCGGGCGCGCCTGCGACCGGAAAGGACACGCCGATGCGCAGCGCCCGCGGCTTCACCTTGATCGAGATCCTCGCGGTTGTCGCCTTGATCGCATTGGCGATGACCCTGGTGGCGGTGACCGTGGGCGACGGATTGTCGGGTGCGCGGGTCAAGGCGGCAAGCCGCGATCTGGTGGCCGCCCTGCGCTACACGCGTGGCCAGGCCATCGTGAAGCGCGAGTCGCAGGCAATGGCCATCGACGTGGACGGGCGACGTTATCGCGCGCCGGGCCGCAAGTGGGTCGAGCTTCCGAGAAACATGGTGATGCAGCTCGAAACCGCGCGCACCGAGATGGAGGCCGAGGGTATCGGGCGCATCCGTTTCTTTCCCGATGGCGCATCCACCGGCGGCAACGTGGAATTGGAACTGGGCGAGGCGGTATGGCGCATCGAGGTGAACTGGTTGACCGGCGAGGTGTCCATGCTGGAACCCAAGGACCAGAGACGCTGACATGGACGCGCGTGGCTCGCAGACTCCCCGTCAACGCGGTTTCACCCTGATCGAGGTGGTGATTGCCTTCTCGCTGCTGGCCGTGGGCCTGGCCGCGGCGATGCAGATTGCCCTGGGTTCGATGCGACAGGCGCGCAGCGCCCAGGAGTTCACCGAAGCCTCGCTTTACGCCCAGTCCCTGCTGGACAGTCTCGGCGTGGGCGAGCGGCTGGAGGAGGGCGGCGATTCGGGCCGGTTCGGCGACCACTACCGCTGGGATCTGGAGGTGCGGGCCTACGATGTCGATTCCGACGTGCCGATCGATCCCTCCCTGGTGCCCGTGGAACTGTACCGTCTGGATCTTCGCGTGACCTGGGAACGCGGGCGCAACACCTACGAGGCCGCATTCTCCACCCTGCGTGCGCTCACGCCGGACGCGAAATGAAGACGGCCAGTCACTCGCCACGCCGTACCGGCGGCTTCACCCTGCTTGAGGTGCTGATCGCCATCACCCTGCTGGCCCTGCTGATCGCGATGGCTTTCGGCACCTTGCGTGGCGCGATCGGGATCACCCATTCGGGTGAGCGCGTGGTGACCTGGACCAACCAGACACGCACCGTGCAGGAATTCCTGCGCCGCCAGCTTTCCCACGCGATGGCCATTCCGTTCGAGCGCATGGAGGACGTGGGCGAAAACCTCGTATTCGTCGCCGATCGCGACGCCCTGCGCTTTGTCGCCCCGATGCCCGGGCACCTGGCGAATGGCGGTCCGCACGTGCAGTGGATCACCGTGTCGGGCGGAGAACTGCTGTTCGACCACGCCCAGCTCAACGGCTACGACCCCGACGATCCCAAGGCCAACAATCCACGTGAGCCGGTACTGCTGATGGCGGGTATCGCCAGCGCGCACTTCGAGTACCGCGGTCTGGACGAGAACGGCGAGCTGGGTGAGTGGTCGCGCGACTGGGACAACGTGCAGCAACTGCCCCTGCTGGTGCGCCTGGATGTGGAGTTCGAGCAGGAGGGTCGGGTCTGGCCGGATCTCGAGATTCCGGTGCTGGCCGGCACCAGCATGCCGCGCC
>CAZTXX010000221.1:0-3884 GCA_964617405.1 uncultured Aquimonas sp.
AGTACTCGCCCATGGTGCAGCCCGAATAGGCGCTGATGTACTGCATCGCGGCCGACTCGGAAGCGGTGGCGGCCACCACGATGGTGTGCGCCAGTGCGCCGTTTTCTTCCAAGCGGCGCACGATGTTGGCGACCGTCGAGGCCTTCTGGCCGATGGCCACGTACACGCACTTGACGCCGGTGCCCTTCTGGTTGATGACTGCGTCGATGGCCAGCGCGGTCTTGCCGGTCTGGCGGTCGCCGATGATCAGCTCGCGCTGGCCGCGGCCGATCGGGATCATCGAGTCGACCGACTTGTAGCCGGTCTGTACCGGCTGGTCGACCGACTTGCGCCAGATCACGCCGGGAGCCACGCGCTCCACCGGCGCGCTCAGATTGGCCGCGATCGGGCCCTTGCCGTCGATCGGCTCGCCCAGGGCGTTGACCACGCGACCGAGCAGTTCCGGGCCGATCGGCACCGAAAGGATCTGTCCGGTGGTCTTGGCCACGGCGCCTTCGCGCAGGTGCTCGTAGTCACCCAGCACCACGGCACCGACCGAATCGCGCTCCAGGTTCAACGCCAGGGCGTAGGTCGGATGGCCTTCGGCGGCGGCGGGCAGTTCGATCATTTCGCCCTGCATCACATCGGCCAGGCCGTAGATGCGCACGATGCCGTCGGCCACCGAGGTCACCGTGCCTTCGTTGCGGGCTTCCGCGGAAAGCTTGGCCTTCTCGATGCGGTGCTTGATCAGTTCGCTGATTTCAGACGGGTTGAGCTGGGTTTGCATTGCAGTGTCCCTGGTGTCCGGCGCAGGCGCCGGCGAAAGTTCAAGAGAAAATCGTCATTGCGCCAGACTGGCGCGCAGCCGCTCGAGCTTGCCGCGCACCGAGCCATCGATCACCACATCGCCCGCGTCGATCACCGCGCCACCGATGAGTGTCGGGTCCACCGCGCGGGTGAGGGCGATCTCGCTGCCGAAACGACGTCGCAGCGCCGTGCTGAGGGTAGCCACTTCATCCTCACCCATGACGGCGGCCGAGGTCACTTTGACCTGCACCACCTTTTCGGCCTCGGCGCGCGCCTGCTCGAAAAGCTGGGCGATTTCCGGCAGCAGCGGCAGGCGGCGGTTGGCCACCAGCACACGCAGGAACCGGGTGAAATCGGCGTCCTCGTCCGTGGGCGGCGCAAGCAGCACGAGTGCGGCGTCTGCGTCCATTTCGGGGCTGGTGAGCAGGGCGCGAACCGATTGGGCCGAGGCAATGGCCGCGGCGAATCCAAGCTGTTTGGACCATGCGGCCAGACGCCCCTGCTCGCGCGCCAGCGAGAATGCGGCGCGGGCGTAAGGGCGTGCGAGGGTGAGGGAGGTGCTCATCGCAAGACTCCGTCGATCAAAGCTGGGCGGCGAGTTCGTCGAGCAGCGCCTTCTGGGCGTTGCCGTCGATCTGGCGGTTGATCAGCTTCTCGGCACCGGCCACGGCAAGCTCGGCCACCTGGTGGCGCAGTGCTTCCTTGGCGCGGAAGGTCGCCGATTCGATCTCGGCCAAGGCCAGCGACTTCTGCTGCTCGGCTTCGGCGATGGCGTCCTGCTTGGCCTGCTCGATGAGCTGGTTGGCGCGGGCATTGGCCTGGTCGATGATCTGGTTGGCCTTGCCACGCGCCTCGCGCAGCAATTCGCCGACCTGCTCCTCGGCCTTCGCCAGGCTTTCCTGGCTCTTGTCGGCAGCAGCCAGGCCTTCGGCGATCTTCTTCTGGCGCTCTTCGATGGCGTTGAGCAGCGGTGGCCAGATGAAGGCGGCGATCAGCCAGATCAGACTGGCAAAAGCCAGCGCCTGGGCAATCAAGGTCAGATTGAGGTTCATGGGTACGCTCTGCCTGAGGTCGATGTGCTCCCGGCATGACAACCGGAAGACGTGCTGTCGAGCCGGCCGCGCGCGGAATTCACCCTTGCGCGCGACCAGTCATTCGGCGATCAACCGCCGATGTATGCCTGCAGCGCGCTCAGGAACGGGCTGGCGAAAGCAAACAGCAGACCCACGGCGGCCGAGATGATGAACGGGGCGTCGATCAGGCCGGCGGTGATGAACATGCGGACCTGCAGCACCGGAATCAGCTCGGGCTGACGGGCGGACGATTCGAGGAACTTGCCGGCCATGATGGCCAGACCCAGGCCTGCGCCCAGCGCGGCCAGACCGATCATGATACCGATGCCCATGACGGACGAAGCCTGGAGGGCGGCGAGGGCGGTCAAAGTTTCCATGGTGTACTCCGAAACGGATAGCTAGGGTTGAGGAAAGAAAAACGGATGAAACAACAACGTCAGTGAGTGTCTTCAGCCAGGCTGAGGTAGACGATCGACAGCATCATGAAGATGAAGGCCTGCAGCGGCACCACAAGGATGTGGAAGATCATCCAGCCCAGGCCGAAAGTGGCGCCGCCGAGCATCCCGAGGATGCCCGCGCCGCCCAGCACCCAGATCAGCAGGAAGACGATCTCCCCGCCGAACATGTTGCCGAACAGACGCATCGCGAGCGACACCGGCTTGGACAGCCACTCGACGATGTTGAGAATGAGGTTGAACGGCACCATCCACTTGCCGAACGGTGCCGTCAGGAATTCCTTGGTGAGCCCGCCCACGCCCTTGGCCTTCAGCGCGAAGAACAGGGTCAGGAAGAACACGCTGATCGACAGGCCCAGAGTGGCATTCACGTCGGCGGTGGGCACTGGCTTCCAGTAGGGAATGCCGAGCAGTTCCAGCGGCTTGGCGATGAAGTCGGCCGGGATGAACTTGGTGGCGTTGAGCAGCAGGATCCAGAAGAACAAGGTGATCGCGATGGGCGTCACCAGCTTGCTCTTGCCGTGATAGATGTCGCGCGCCTGGCGATCGGCGAATTCCAGCAGGATCTCGACGAAGGCCTGCCACTTGCCCGGCACGCCCGCGGTGGCCTTGCGCGTGGCCATCCAGAAGCCGAACACCATCAGCAGGCCAAGCAGGCCGGAGGTGATCAGGGTGTCGACGTGCAGCGTCCAGAAACCGCCGTCGCCGACTTGCTTGTCAAGAAACTCGAGGTGATGCCCGATGTAACTTGCCGGAGTGAGTTCTGCCTCGCCCGCCATGTTTTATGAACCCTGAAATGCTTGAATAATGTTTTCGGCTCAGCGCCGCAGCATCGCCAGCACTTGTGCCACCAGCGCCACCAGCACGCCCGCCACAAGGGCGACCGGCGGCAAACGCCAGAGCGCCATGCCAAGGAGCAGTGCCACGATCAGCACCAGCCACTTGATCAGCAGGCCCGCCACCACACGGGCGAGCGCAACCCCGGCCGCAGCCGGTGCCTGCCCGCCCAGCGCCACCCACGCCGACAACCACCCTCCCAGCGCCAATGCGCCGCCGCCCAGGATCGCCGCCAGCGCATGCGCCGGACTCATGATCAGCAAGGCCAATGCGGACGCAGCCACCGCGACCACCTGAACGACCAGAACCTTGCGGGCCTGCTGTCGGCCATGGGCCACGGAATTGAGCACGATTGCCTTTCGGGACAGGTGAAACCAAAGTCAGCGCGGCAGAAACGTCCTGCCAAGCCCATCAATGATAACAGGCACTTCGCATCGCGGGCAACTACGTTGCAGTGCAACATTTCCTGTTGGTTGGGTTGCCGTCTCGTACCAGACCACCGGGCGACGGGGTCACCCCGGGGCTGGCAACAACAGGCTCACGCACAAGCCGCCACCGTCCCGGTTGCCCAGCCCGATGCGTCCGCCGTGGGCCTCGATGATCTCGCGCGCCAGCGCCAGGCCCAAGCCGGTGCCCTGGCGCTTGGTGGAATAGAACGGCAACAACGCATTGGCGAGCACCGCCTCGTTCATCCCTTCGCCGCGATCGCGCACCTCGATGCGCCAGCCCTGCG
>CAZTXX010000222.1:0-3882 GCA_964617405.1 uncultured Aquimonas sp.
GTGGTGGAAGACGAGCGTCTGGCCAAGGACGTGGCCCAGCAGCGCGAAGCCAAGCGCCGTGAAACCCGCCTGGTCAAACAGGCCGGCAACCGCATGGAAGACGTGCTGGCCCAGATGGGCCAGACCGAAGGCCAGCCCGAGCAGCTCAACCTGGTCATCAAGGCCGACGTGCAGGGTTCGGTGGAGGCGCTGCGCCAGTCGCTGACGGCCCTGTCCAACGAACTGATCACCATCAACGTCATCACCTCGGGTGTCGGTGGCATCACCGAGTCCGATGCCAATTCTGCGGCGACGGCGAAGGCGACCATCATCGGCTTCAACGTGCGTGCCGATGCCTCCGCACGCAAGGTGATCGAGGCCAATGGCCTGGACCTGCGCTACTTCTCGATCATCTACGACGTGATCGACCAGGTGAAGCAGGTGGCGTCGGGTCTGCTCGGCAAGGAAGTGCGCGAGGAGATCATCGGTACCGCGGAAGTGCGCGAGGTGTTCCGTTCCTCGAAGTTCGGTGCGGTGGCCGGTTCGCTCGTGGTCGAGGGTGTGGTCAAGCGCCACAAGCCGATCCGCGTGCTGCGCGACAACACCGTCATCTTCGAGGGCGAGCTGGAGTCCCTGCGCCGCTTCAAGGACGTGGTGGACGAAGTCCGCTCCGGCATGGAATGCGGCATTGCGGTGCGTCAGTACAACGACGTGAAGCCCGGCGACCAGATCGAGTGCTTCGAGCGCATCGAGGTGGCGCGCACGCTTTGATGCCGGGATTCGGGCGTCGGGAATCGAGAGTCGGGAATCGGGAATCGTGAGAGCGGTTCCCCGTGCATCCGGAGCCTGATTCCCGGCCCCACCGACGTCCTGCAATCCGATTCTCCATTCTCCATTCCCGGTTCCCTGTCCCCATGAAACGAAGCTTCAGTCGCACCGATCGTGTATCCGCCCAGCTTCGCCGTGATCTTGGCGAGCTGGTGCACGCGGCGGTGCTCAATCACGCGCTGCCGTCGGCGAGCGTTTCCGATGTCGAGGTCACGCGTGACCTGGCGCACGCCAAGGTGTTCGTCACCGCGCTCGATGGCACGCGTTCGGCCGAGGTGGTCAAGGCGCTCAACGGCATGGCGCGCGAACTGCGCTTCGAGCTGGGCCGCCGGGTGCGCATGCGCAACATCCCCGAACTGCATTTCCACTACGACGATTCCGTCGATCGCGGCGAACGCATCGACCTGCTGTTGCGCGAGGAGCGGCCTGCGGAGGGTGTGGAAGGTGCGGAAGGTGGCGACGACTGAGTCCGCCCCGGGCGCAAGGCGTCCGAAGCCACCGCGCCGTGTTTATCGCCCCGTGCATGGCATCCTGCTGCTGGACAAGCCGCAAGGCCTGAGTTCGAACCAGGCGCTGCAGACCGTGCGCCGCCTGTTCAAGGCCGAGAAGGGCGGCCACACCGGCGCGCTTGATCCGCTGGCCACGGGCCTGCTGCCGATCTGCCTGGGCGAGGCCACCAAGATCGCCGGCCTGCTCCTGTCGGAAGACAAGGCCTATTTCACCCGCGTGCAACTGGGCGTGGAGACCGATACCGACGACGCCGAAGGCCGCGCTATCGGGCACTGCCACGTGCCGGAGTTGACGCGCGAAGCGGTGGAATCGACGTTGCTCTCCTTCATCGGGCGCATCAGCCAGGCACCGCCGCGCTACAGCGCGCTCAAACGCGATGGCGAACCGCTGTATCGCAAGGCGCGGCGCGGCGAAACCTTCGAGGTGCCCGAGCGCGAAGTCACCATCCACGCCATCGCGCTGCGCGACATGGGTGCGGACTGGCTGGAGCTTGAAGTCACCTGCGGCAGCGGCACCTATATCCGCAGCCTGGCACGCGACCTCGGGCGCGCGCTGGGAAGCTGCGGGCACGTTGCGATCTTGCGCCGGCTCTGGGTGGCACCGTTCCGAACGCCGCGGATGCACACGCTGGATGAACTGGAAGCCCTGGCCCAGAGTGGTCCGGGGTGTCTTGAACCCCTGTTGTTGCCGATCGAGGCCGGGCTGGCGCACTGGCGTCGCCTGCACCTGGATGCACGCCAGGAACAAAGCCTGCGGTACGGCCAGGTGATCGAGGTGGATGCGCCCGATGGCGAGGTTCTGGCCTGTGGCGAGGATGGTGCCGCCGTGGCCCTGGCCGAGGTGAGCGCCGGCGTGTTGCGCACACGGCGGACGTTCCAGCGTTTCCAGGTGCAATGAACGGTTGCGCCATGGTGGCGGAAGATGAATCGCGCATGCCCGCACCGACGGCACAGGATGCCGTACGGGGCGTTGTGCTTGAGTTGAAACCTGATCGAACGCTATAATTCTGCGGCTTTGTTCTCGCAAAGCAGCTTCTTTCCCGCCAGATGGCGGGCCACCCCCAGCGGCGGATCAGGTGGTGCGTCCGGTCAATGCCGGCGTTCCTGCGGATCCCGCGTCCACGAGGTCATCATGCCCATCGACACCCAGAAAATCATCAGCGAATACCAGCGCGGCCCCAACGACACCGGTTCCCCGGAAGTCCAGATCGCCCTGCTTTCGGCCCGTATCGACCAGCTTGCCGAACACTTCAAGACCCACAAGCAGGACCATCACAGCCGTCGCGGCCTGTTGATGCTGGTGAACCAGCGCCGCAGCCTGCAGGCCTATCTGAAGAACAAGGATGGCGAACGCTACAAGACGCTGATCGAGCGCCTTGGTCTGCGCCGCTGATCCATCCGTTTCCAACGCGCGGCGCAGAAATGCGCCGCGTGTGTTTTTCCCGGATGCAAGGTGCATCCAACCACCCGCGGCGAGAGGCTCGCGCGGGAATCACATGAAGCTCAAGGAATTCAAATCGTGGCGAAAGTAACCAAGACGTTCCAGTACGGGAAGCATCAGGTCACCTTGGAAACGGGTGAAATTGCCCGTCAGGCCAGCGGTGCGGTGCTCGTCAAGATGGCTGATACAGTGGTGCTGGTGAGCGTGGTGGGCAGCAAGAGCGCGCGCGAAGGCGTCGACTTCTTCCCGCTCACGGTGGATTACCAGGAAAAGTTCTACGCCGGCGGCCGTATCCCCGGTGGCTTCTTCAAGCGTGAGGCGCGCCCTTCGGAGCGCGAAACCCTCACCTCCCGCCTGATCGATCGCCCGATCCGCCCGCTGTTTCCGGAAGGCTTCCGCAACGAAGTCCAGGTCATCGCCACCCTGATTTCCTCCAATCCGGAAGTCGAAGGCGATATCCCGGCCCTGATCGGCACCTCGGCCGCGCTGGCGCTGTCGGGCATCCCGTTCCATGGCCCCATCGGTGCCGCCAAGGTCGGTTATGCCAATGGCCAGTACCTGCTCAACCCGACGACCAGCGAGCTCAAGGAGTCCGAGCTGGAGCTGGTGGTCGCCGGCACCGCCAAGGCCGTGCTGATGGTCGAGTCCGAAGCCAAGCTGTTGAGCGAGGAAGTGATGCTGGGCGCGGTCACGTTCGGCCACGAGCAGATGCAGGCCGTGATCCAGGCGATCAACGAACTGGCTGCCGAAGCCGGCAAGCCGCGCTGGGCCTGGCAGGCGCCGGAGCGCAACCAGGCCGCCATCGCCGCGCTCAAGGCCGCCACCGGCGACCGGCTCGCGCAGGCTTTCACGATTCGCGACAAGCTGGAGCGCCGCGATGCGATCTCGGCACTGAAGAAGTCGGTGCTCGAGTCGCTCGCTGCGGACGCCGAAGCCAATGGCTGGTCCGGCGAGCTGCTTGCCAACGAGTTCGGCGAGCTTGAATACCAGACCATGCGCCAGTCGGTGCTGAGCACCAAGGTGCGCATCGACGGTCGTGCGCTGGATACCGTGCGTCCGATCACCGTGCGCGTGGGCGTGCTGCCGCGCACCCACGGCTCGGCCCTGTTCACCCGTGGCGAGACG
>CAZTXX010000223.1:0-3870 GCA_964617405.1 uncultured Aquimonas sp.
CCAGCGGCGTCTGGTGGAACTGGAAGCCGCGCGCGGTGACCTCGTACCAGCGCACTTCGCCGATGCCCTTGGCATCCAGGATGCGTTCACTGTCGGCCACCAGGTCCTGCGCGCGATCGCGGCAGTTCTGCAGGCCCACGCTGCGCTCGGCGAAGGCGTCCAGCACGGTGGTGAGCGCGCCGAGCGCATCGCGCAGCTCATGGACCATGCCGGGAATGTTCTCGTGCTGCTCGAACAGGGCAAGCGCGGCCCGCGCCGGCAGGGGCTCCAGCGCGGCGCGCAAGGTCTTGATCGCCAGTTCCAGCGCCTGTGCAGGAGGCTGCATTTCGACCAGCGCACCACTCACCCCCGCGCATTCGGCCTGCGCATCGCGCGCAAGATCGGAAAGCTGGCGCGCGCTGAACATCGTACCGAAGAACTGCGCCGCCAGCTCAGGCAACTGATGGGCTTCATCAAGCACGAAGGTCTGCGCACCCGGCAGGATTTCACCAAAACCCTCGCGCTTGAGCGCCTGGTCGGCAAACAGCAGATGGTGGTTCACCACCACCAGATCCGCTTCCTGCGCCTTCTGCCGGGCGCGCACCACGAAGCATTCGGCGTAGAACGGACAATCGGCACCCAGGCAGTTCTCGGTGGTGGAGGTGACCTGCGGGCGCAGTGGCGAATCGTCAGGAAGAAAATCCGCGCCGCCAAGGTCACCATCCGCGCTGCTGCCGGCCCAGGCGGACAGGTGGGTGAGCTGGGCGGCCTGCTCGCGGGTAGTGAACAGTCCGTCGCTGCGCGCGCGTTCCAGGCGATACCAGCACAGGTAATTGGCGCGGCCCTTGAGCAGGGCGGTCTTGAGGCGCGCGCCCAGCGCACTGCGCACGCGCGGCAGGTCGCGGTGGTAGAGCTGGTCCTGCAACGCCTTGGTGCCGGTGGAAATGATGGTGCGCCGCCCGGACAGCAGCGCCGGCACCAGATAGGCGTAGGTTTTCCCGGTGCCGGTGCCGGCTTCGGCGATCAGCTCACCGCACGCTTCGATGGTTTCGGCAATGGCCTCGGCAAGCCGCTGTTGCGGCGCACGCGGCGCATAGCCGTCGATGGCCTGCGCCAGCGCACCGGCCTCGGCCAGCGCCGCGCGGGTGGCGTCGATCAGCGACATGCCAGGTCGTGCTTTGCGTCGATCACATCCGCACCGGCGGCTCGACGGTGCAGCGCGCACCCTGACGCTGCGCGGTGACGGCGGCATCCGGATAGCCGGCCAGTTCGCGCGCCAGGCGGATGGTGTTCCAGTTGCGCCGACACAGGCCGCCCAGGCGCGGACCGCGCTCGTAGGACGCGTCGGCCAACCGCACCGCTTCGTCGTAGGCGCCGCGTACAAGCGCCAGCTCGGCACGCCATTGCATGAGTTCGGGGTCTTCCGGGACCAGCCGCAGGGCTTCTTCCAGTGCAGCGTCGGCCGCGGCGTAGTCGTGCTGAGCCTCGAAGCGTTCGGCACGCTCGCGCAGATCCTCGATCACCGCCTCGCGCAGGGGTGCGACCTCCAGCCCGTCGGCCTCATCCATCGCGGCATCGGCACGCACCTCGGCCAACACATCGCGGGCGGGCGGTGGGCGGGCGGCGGATGCTCCGGATCTGACTTCGGGGCCGGAGCATCCGGCCAAGGCGGTTGCACACAGCACGGCAAGCGCCGTGCCACGGCTGATGGATTTCATCGTTCTTCTCCGGCGCCAAACCATTGGCGCAGTCGCGCCACGCGGCAGTGGCGGGTTTCACGGGGCAGGAAGCCGCTGACGAACAGGGTACGCACGGCGCCCGGGCAGTCGGCATCGGTCAGTGCGAATTCTTCCGCATCCAGCCATGCCCATTCCAGTCCGTCCTCATCGACCTTCAGCGGCTGTGTAGGCAGGCCTCGGAACAGCTCGCCCCACACCTTCATCGCCCCGGTGGAGCCATACAGGCCGGTTGGCTGGTTGGCATCGTTGCCGACCCACACCACGGCCAGGTGGGAACCGGTGAATCCGGCGAACCAGCTGTCGCGGCTGTCGTTGCTGGTGCCGGTCTTGCCGGCGGCCTGGAGCCAGCCCAGACCCGAGGCGCCGAGCGAGCGCGCGGTGCCTTCGCGTACCGTGTCCTGCAGCGCCACCGAGACCAGACGCGCGGCGATGGTGTCGCCACGCTGCGGCGGGGTGGGCGAGCTGTCATAGCGTCGCAGGGGCGTGCCATCGGTATCGAGCACGCCACGCACCGCGCGCAGCGGCTGGATCTGCCCGCCCGAGGCGATGAACTGGTAGGCCTGGGTCATCTGCAACGGCGAAAGATCGACCGCGCCGAGCAACAGCGAGGGGTTGGGCACGGCATCGATGGCCGCCAGCACATCGAGCAGCCGTGCCAGGCGGTCCACGCCGACATCCATGCCCACGCGCACCGTCGCCTGGTTGTAGGAACGCACCAGCGCTTCGCGCAAAGTGACGCGCCCATGGCTGCGGCCATCGGCGTTTTCCGGGCTCCAGTGGCGGTTGCCCGGCAAGGTGACGGTGAGAGGTGCATCATCCACGCGCGTGCCCAGTGCGTAGCGCCCCGGTTGCGCCAGCGCCAACAGGTAGACGAAGGGCTTGAGCAGCGAACCCACCGGGCGACGCGCATCAAGCGCACGGTTGAAGCCGTGGTCACCCGGATCGCGGGCACCGACGATGGCGAGGATCTCCCCCTGCCGGGTGTCGGTCAGCACCAAGCCAACCTGCAAGGCCGGCCGACCCTTCTGCTCCAGCGCCTTCAACTGGCTGCGCGCGGCGGCTTCGGCAGCGTTCTGTGCCGAGGGCGCCAAGGTGGTGAGCACCGTCAGACCGGCGCCGCGCAAGGCATCGGCGGTGTAGTCGCGGCGCAACTGATCGCGCACCAAGGCCAGGAAAGCCGGGTAGCGGTCACGCGACAGGCTTCCCGACGGGGTCACGCCCAACGGTCGCTCACGGGCAGCCTGCAAGGTGTCCTGGTCGATCAGCCCGGTCTCGAACATTTGCCCCAGTACCACGTTGCGGCGTTTCAGCGCACCTTGCGGGTTGCGTCGTGGATCGTGCAGCGAGGGCCCCTGGATCATCCCGACCAGCAGCGCGATTTCCGATTCGGACAACTGCTCGGGTTCGCGCCCGAACCAGAAATCGGCCGCCGCCGCCACGCCATGCACCGCCTGGTTGCCTTGCTGGCCCAGATAAACCTGGTTGAGGTAAGCCTCGAGAATCGTGCGCTTGTCGAAGCGCGCCTCGATGATGAGCGCGTACAGCATCTCGCGCAGCTTGCGCCCCAGACGTTGCTCGCGGGTCAGATAAAGATTGCGTACCAGTTGCTGGGTCAGGGTGCTGGCACCCTGGCGCAGTTCGCCATGGCGCAGGTTGACGAAGGCCGCGCGCAGGATGCCGCGCAAGTCGATCCCGATGTGACGCTTGAAGTCGCGATCCTCCACCGCCTGCAAGGTGGTGACCAACAACGGCGGCACGTCCTCCAGACGCACCAGACGACGTTCCTCCTGGGCCTCGCCATACAACGTGGCGATGCGCGCCGGATCGATCCGCACCCGCGCCAGATCGCGCCCGTCGGCACGCAGCGCGCGCACCCGCCCGCCCGACAGGGTCAGGGTGATGCGCTGCGCCGGCCAGGCGCCTTCCAGATCGGTGAAGGCCCGCGTGGCGATGCTGAATCCGTCGCCCTGCCGCGCATAGGTTCCGGGCCGGCGCGCGGCCTCATCCTTGAGGTAACGCGAAGCGGCAAGCTCGGCTTCCAGCGCCTCGGCGCTCATGGGCCGGTCGGACCAGAGCTCCAGAGGCTGTGCGAGCACCCGCGTGGGCACCTGCCAGGTCAGGCGGCCGAAGGCCTCGCGCACCTGACGATCGG
>CAZTXX010000224.1:0-3856 GCA_964617405.1 uncultured Aquimonas sp.
TTCCCGCTGCTGGCCGGCATGGTCGGCACCGATGACGCGGAAGTGGCGTTCAAGGACGCCGACATCGCCCTGCTGGTGGGTGCCCGCCCGCGTGGCCCGGGCATGGAGCGCAAGGACCTGCTGCAGGAAAACGCCAAGATCTTCACCGCCCAGGGCGCCGCGCTGAACAAGGTCGCCTCGCGCAACGTCAAGGTGCTGGTGGTCGGCAACCCGGCCAACACCAACGCCTATATCGCGATGAAGTCCGCACCGGATCTGCCGGCGAAGAACTTCACCGCGATGCTGCGCCTGGACCACAACCGCGCACTCAGCCAGCTTGCCAACAAGGCCGGCGTGGCCGTGGGCGAGATCGACAAGCTGGTGGTCTGGGGCAACCACAGCCCGACGATGTATCCGGATTACCGCTTCGCCACCGCCAACGGTGCCTCGATCAAGGACACCATCAACGACGCCGACTGGAACGCCAACACCTTCATCCCGACCGTGGGCAAGCGTGGCGCGGCCATCATCGAGGCCCGCGGCCTGTCCTCGGCGGCTTCCGCGGCCAACGCCGCGATCTGCCACGTGCGCGACTGGGTGCTGGGCACGAACGGCAAGTGGGTGACGATGGGTGTTCCTTCCGATGGCAGCTATGGCATCCCGAAGGACATCATCTACGGCGTGGCGGTGACGTGCGCCAATGGCGAATACAGCCGCGTGACCGATCTTCCCATCGATGATTTCAGCCGCGGCTGCATGGACAAGACCCTCGCGGAGCTGGAAGAGGAACGCGCTGGCGTCGCACATCTGTTGGGTTGATCCGGAACTGCGCCCCCGCGCAGTCCTGACAACCGATGATCCAACGAAGAATCCCGGCCTTGAGCCGGGATTCTTCGTTTCAGGATATGGCTCTCAACCGCGCGGCTTGTTGGAGCGTGGCGCGCCGTGTCCAGGTCGGCCGCTGCCGCGTGGCGCAGCCTTGCCGCCCTGCGGGTTGCGGGTGCCGCCGGGTTTGCCGGGGCCCGCACCGGGGCGTCCACCGGCCGGTTTTCCGCGTCCGCCACTCGGGCGTTCGCCGTAAGGGGAGCCGCCCGCGGGTTTGCCATAGGGGTTGGGCTTGCCGCCGTACGGGTTCGGCTTGCCGGTCTGGCGCGGGGGCGCGATGCGGCTGGTGGTGGTGACGCCTTCGGGCACGTACCAACTGCGATGCTCGGTCGGATTTTCGAACCCGGGAGCCGCACTGCGGCGGCGCTTGCCCGGTGCGGCTCCCGCCGGAGCGGTGAGACGGTTGCCGATGTCGTCCGGGATCGCACGCGGCCCACGGGGCTTGTTGCCTCCGGCCTTCCGGCCGGGCTTTCCACCGGGTTTTCCATAGCGGCTCTTGCCGCCGCGGTCTTCACGCAGGTTGTCGAAGGCGCGGATCTCGCGCGCCTCGTCGCCGTAGCCGCCGTCCTGGGTCCAGGCCCGCTGTTCGCGCGGGGCAGGGCGGTATTCGGCCACTTTCGCGCGACGCTGGCCGATCACCGGTTGCAGGGTCAGTACGCCCGCGGAATCGCCAAGCTTCATCTGTTCGCGCAGCTGCGTCACCGATTCGGTGGGCAATTCCTCGAACTGGCCGCGCTTGAGCAGGCGGGGCAGGGCCAGGCTGCCATAGCGCACGCGCTTGAGGCGGCTGACCTGGCACCCCTGCGATTCCCAAAGACGACGCACCTCGCGGTTGCGACCTTCCTTGACCACCACGGTGAACCAGTCGTGCGAGTCACTGCCGCCGATGCGTTCGATCGAATCAAAGGCAGCGGGGCCATCTTCCAGCTCCACGCCACGCAGCAGGCGTTTGACCAGCGCTTCGGAAATTTCATCCTCACCTTCCGGAGCGCGCACGCGGCAAACGTATTCGCGCTCCACCTCGCCGGAAGGGTGCATCAGGGCGTTGGCGAGGTCGCCATCGGTGGTGAGCAGCAGCAGGCCGGTGGTGTTGATGTCGAGTCGGCCGACGTTGATCCAGCGCGCACCCTTGATCTGCGGCAGGCGGTCGAACACGGTGGGGCGGCCGTCGGGGTCTTCCCGCGTGGTCACTTCGCCTTCCGGCTTGTGATAGAGCAGCACGCGCGGTGCCTCGCTCTGCGCGGTGGCGACGAAGGTGCGGCCATCAAGATCGATGCGATCACCGCTTTTCACGCTGCTGCCCAGCGCGGCCGCTTCGCCGTTGACCTGCACCTGGCCCTGGGAAATGCGTTCTTCCAGCGCGCGTCGCGAGCCGAGGCCGGCCTGCGCCAGAACCTTGTGCAGGCGCTCTTCGATGCCACCGCTGCGGCCATCGCCGTGCTTGAGGGAAAGGGTGCGGCGCGGGGTCGGGGATTTCGATGTGGAACGGGTCATGCAGTGTGCTCCGGCGGGGCCTCGTCGGCCGTGCCTGTCGGGGAAGAACCGGTTTCGGGAAGGGAATCGGATGGAACCGGGTGGGGCTCGGGAAGCGCCACGGCGGCGGTGGTGATGACGTCAGGATCGACAAGACCATCCATGGCCTCGTCGAAGGAGGGCTCGGGCAGAACCGGGCCCGGTGCCAGGCCATTCTCGAAGGGCAGCTGAGGCTCCAGCTCGTCGAAATCGCGCAGTTCGGACAGTGGCGGCAACTCGTCCAGGCTCTTGAGGTTGAAGTAGTCGAGGAAGGTCTTGGTGGTGCCGAGCAGGGCGGGGCGCCCGGGCACGTCGCGGTGGCCGATGGTGCGGATCCACTCGCGCTCTTCCAGTGAGCGGATGATGTTGCTGCTCACCGTCACGCCACGGATCTGCTCGATCTCGCCGCGCGTGATGGGCTGGCGGTAGGCGATCAGTGCCAGGGTTTCCAGGGTGGCGCGGGTGTAGCGCTGCGGGCGCTCGGCCCAAAGCCTGGCCACCCAGGGATGAACCTCGGTGCGTACCTGGAAGCGGAAGCCGCTGGCCACTTCCACCAGTTCCACGCCGCGATCGGCACAGCGTTCGCGCAGCGCTTCCAGCGCGGTCTCGATGGCGCCGGTCGGCAATGCGTCGTCGAGTGTGAACAGTTCTTGCAGGCCCGCGACGGTGAGCGGCTGGCTGGACGCCAGGAGGGCCGCCTCGACGATGCGCTCGATCAACTCGGGATTCATGGGTTCAGGCATCCTGTGTAACGGCTTCGCCGGCATCGGGTTCATCGCTGCGGTCGCTTCCATCTTCCGCGCCGGCGGGGCCATCGGAGGCTGCCAGCGAGCGCAGGTAGATCACGCCGAATTGTTCTTCCTGCACGATTTCGATCAGGCGCTCTTTCGCCAGTTCGAGGATCGAGAGGAAGTTGACCACGACGCCAAGGCGCCCTTCCTGCGGGTTGAAGAGCGCGGAAAACTCGTGGAACTGGCCATCACCCAGGCGATCCAGCACTTCGCCCATGCGCTGGCGAACACTGAGCGTTTCGCGTGCGATGGCATGCCGGGTGAACAGCTCGGCGCGCTTGAGCACGTCCATCAGCGCCGCCAGCAGTTCCTTCATCTCGACCGCCGGGGGCTCGCGCTCCACCTTCAGTTCGGGCACGAAGGCGTGCACCGGCACCGTGTCGCGTTCCACGCGGGGCAGCTCGTCGAGGTTTTCTGCCGCCTTCTTGTAACGCTCGTACTCTTGCAGGCGACGTACCAGGTCGGCGCGCGGATCGTCTTCTTCGCCGTCGGTCGAAGGTGGGCGCGGCAGCAGCAGGCGCGATTTGATCTCGGCCAGGATCGCGGCCATCACCAGGTATTCGGCAGCCAGCTCGAAGCGCAACTCCTGCATCACGCTGATGTAATCGACGTATTGGCGGGTGATTTCCGCCACCGGGATGTCGAGGATGTCGAGGTTCTGGCGGCGGATCAGGTACAGCAGCAGGTCG
>CAZTXX010000225.1:0-3840 GCA_964617405.1 uncultured Aquimonas sp.
GCGAGGCGCACCCGGAGGTGCAGCTCAAGCTGCACAACGTCACCGGCAAGGACGGCCTGGCATTGATCCGATCCGACGAGGTGGACTTGGCGGTGGGATCGATGCTCGATGTGCCCACCGACCTCGACTACGCCCCGGTGCGCAGTTTCGACCCGATGCTGATCACCCCGCTCGACCATCCGCTCGCGGCACGGCACCCGCTCACCCTGGAAGACCTCTCACCCTACGGCCTGATCCTGCCGCCCAGCCGATTGACCACCTACCGGCTGGTGGATCTGGTCTTCCAGCAGCGCCGGGTGCCCTACACCGTGGCGCTGGAAGTCGGCGGCTGGGAAATCATCAAGCAGTACGTGGCGATGGGCCTGGGCATCTCGATCGTCACCGGCATCTGCCTCACCGAGGCCGACCACGAGCGCCTGGCGGTGCGCAACCTGCGCGCCTACTTCCCGCCACGCAGCTACGGCGTGGTGATCCGCAAGGGCAAATACCTCTCGCCCCAGGCGCGTGCCTTCGTGGACCTGTTCGACCGGCGCGACGGATTCGATACCGGACACTCGCAGCGTTGAGGCGGGGTAAGCGTGTCGCAGTGGTTGTTTGCCGCGTCCTGCACAAAGCGCCGACGCCAACAACGAGCCACGCCCGCGTGTGCAGGTTGTTCCAGCTTCACGACCCCCGTAGAGTGGCCGGTTCCTGCCCGCACCCTGATCGCCCATGCACCTGCCCGACTACCCGTTCACCCCGCAACGCTTCGAGGTGCGCTCCGGCATCGAGATGAGCTATCTCGACGAGGGTCCGCGCGATGGCGAGGTGGTGTTGATGCTGCACGGCAATCCGTCGTGGAGCTACTACTGGCGCAAGCTGGTGGCCGGGCTGTCGGACCGCTACCGCTGCATCGTGCCCGATCACGTGGGCATGGGGCTGTCGGACAAGCCGGGCGACGAGGCTTATGCCTATACGCTGGAATCGCGCGTGGAGGACGTGGCCAGCCTGCTCGAACACCTCGGCATCACCGGCAAGGTGACGCTGGCGGTGCACGACTGGGGCGGGATGATCGGCTTCGGCTGGGCGCTGCGTGACACCGCGCGCGTGGCGCGCATGGTGGTCCTCAACACCGCGGCCTTCCCGCTGCCGGCGGAAAAACCGATGCCCTGGCAGCTGCGATTGGGGCGCGACTCGCGCCTGGGTGCGCTGGCGATCCGCGGCTTCAACGCTTTTTCCAGCGCCGCCTCGTTCGTGGGTGTGGAACAACGCATGCCCTCGGAGGTGCGCGCGGCCTATGTGGCGCCGTACAACTCCTGGGCCAATCGCATCGCGACGCTGCGCTTCGTGCAGGACATCCCGCTGGGCCCGGGGGATCGCGCCTGGTCGATCGTGGAGGAAGCCGGGCGCCGCCTGCCCGAGTTCGCCGACCGTCCGGCGATGTTGGTCTGGGGCTTGCAGGACTTCGTGTTCGATGCGCATTTCCTGCGCGGTTTCGAGCAGCGTCTGCCCGATGCGGAAAGCCTGATCTTCGATGACGCCGGCCATTACGTGCTGGAGGACAAGGCCGCAATCATCGTGCCGCGCGTGCGCGACTTCCTCGCCCGGCATCCGATCTGACGGAGGGACACGATGCTGACCATCGCGCCCGGTCTGGTCATCGCCGAGGAGGAGCTGGTCGAGCGCTTCGTGCGCGCCTCCGGGCCGGGTGGGCAGAACGTGAACAAGGTGTCCACGGCGGTGGAGCTGCGTTTCGACGCCGTGGCGTCACCGTCGCTGCCCGAGGCGCTGCGTGCGCGTCTTCTCGCCAAGCGCGACCGGCGCATCGGCGCGGATGGGGTGATCGTGATCAGTGCGCAGCGCTTCCGCAGCCAGGAGCGCAACCGCGAAGATGCGCGCGCGCGCCTTGCGGCACTGATCGACTCGGCGCGCCTGCCTCCCAAACCACGCATCGCAACCCGCCCCACGCGGGCGTCGAAGGAACGACGCATCGAGGCCAAGAAAGGCCGCGGCGAAATCAAACGCGGGCGCGGCACGCGCTGGAGCCAGGACGGATGAGACCCGTGGTGCCTGCGCTCCCTCCCAACGCGCCCCGTCAGGGCAATGCGCTGGCACGCGCCTTCGGGCGCACGATCCTGCGCCTGGGTGGCTGGCGCATCGAGGGCGAATTTCCCGATCTGGAGCGTTTTGTCATCATCGTCGCCCCCCATTCCTCGGCCTGGGATGCGTTCTGGGGCATCGCCGGGCTGCTGGCGCTGGGCGTGCGCATCACCTTCATGGCCAAGGCCGAAGCCTTCCGCGGCCCGCTCGGCTGGTTGCTGCGGCGGATCGGCGGTGTACCGGTGGATCGGCAACAGGCGCAGGGCGCGGTCGAGCAGGCCGTCGCCAGGCTGCAGATGCCCGGCCCGACCTGGTTCCTGCTGGCGCCCGAAGGCACACGCAAGCGTGTGGAACACTGGAAGTCCGGCTTCTGGCATATCGCGAGCAACGCCCAGGTGCCGGTGATGCAGGCGGCCTTCCACTACCCGGAAAAGACCATGGTGCTTGGCCCGCTGCTGACCCCCGGCCCCGACCTCGATACCGACATGGCGCGGGTGCGCGAATGGTACCGGCCCTGGGTCGGCAAGCACCGAGGTACCGTGTAACTACCCGGATTTGGGGGTCGGCGCGCCGCGGCGCGACACTGTGGCCCTCACCGCTTCCGGAATACTCCGATGGACACCGCTTACGCCCGCCGCATGTTGACCCGGCTCGAGCCCTGGTTGAAGACATTGCAGGGCTTCCATGATCGTGCGAACGCACACGCGCTCTACGACCCCGCCACGCCCGAGGGGCGCATCCGTCTTTCCAACCTGCGGATCTTTCTGGGCCAGATCCTGCCCTGGAAGCCCGGCGTGTTGCTGGTGGGTGAGGCGCCGGGTTATCGCGGCGCGTGGCGCACCGGGGTCAACTTCTGCGCCGAGAGCAACATGATGGGGCCGAAGGACCGCTTCGGCCTGTTTGGCGGTGCGGAGGCGGGCTATCGGCTGATCGCCGAAGGCCAGCGCCTGCGCAACGAGGCCAGTTCGACGGTGGTGCAGCGGGTCTTCCAGGAACTGCCCTGCCCGGTACTGGTGTGGCCGGCCCTGCCCCTGCACCCGCACAAGCCCGGCGTGGACGACTCCAACCGCACGCCCACACCCACCGAGCTCAAGCGTGACGGCCTGCCCCAGCTGCAGCAGCTGATCGACTTGCTCCAGCCACGCCATATCGCCGCGGTGGGCAACGTCGGACATGCCACGCTGGCGGGGCTGGGGATCGAGGCGACGAAGATCCGCCATCCGGCACACGGCGGCGGGCCGGAGTTTCGCGACGGGCTGCTCGCCTTGATGCAGGACAAGGGCTGAAAACGCGGCACGGCCGCTGTAGCCAATCAGTCCAGCCGCCGCTGGAAGGGGCAGAGGAATTGCCAGGTGTCGGCAAAATGCCCGGGGTAGACCACGTGGCCATCGGGAAACACGTTGTAGCGCAGCGTCTGGCCATGGCTCCAGCCGAAATGGAGGAACGCGTCGCGATCCGACTCCATATAGGGACCCAGCGGATCTCCCACGCCCACGCGCAGATCGACGGGAATCCTGCGTGCCACCTGCGAAAGCAGCGTGCCGCAATTCGACGCGCCACAGGCCAGCCCCTGCAACACGCCGGCGCTGACGCCATAGGCGGCGAAAGTGCGGATATCCGGTACTCCGTTGCGCTGGTGCAGCGCAAGATCGTGCATCACATGGCCACCGGAGGAATAACCCCAGCCGTGGATGCGACTGAGGTCGATGTCGTAGTGCGCGGCGAGGTCGGCAATGATCGCCTGGAGCGCCGGGTAATCCG
>CAZTXX010000226.1:0-3830 GCA_964617405.1 uncultured Aquimonas sp.
GGTGCGGCCTGGCAGCCGATCTGCTGCAGGGCGAAGACGATCTGGTTGGCGCTGGCGGTGGAAACCACTTCCAGCAGGCTGCGCTGTTCGTCGAGCGCGATGCGCGCGCCTGGATCGAGCGGATGCACGGCGGCGGCGACCATGGCGGCGTTGGGGCGATTGCCGGAAAGCTGGAACTGCATGGATATCTCCTGGAAACAACGGATTGCAAACGGGGTCGCATCATGGTGCAGATGCGCTTTCGCCTCATTGATTCAGGTCATTGCGCTGTCTGCTGCCGCAGTGCATGGACGGCGAGCAACGCCGCCACCGCGCTGGCGATATTGAGGCTTTCCACGTGCCCGGTGCCGGGAATGGTGAGGTGAAGATCGCATTGTTCCACCAGTTCCGGACGCATGCCTTCGCGCTCGGCACCCATCACGAACACGGTACGCGCGGGGATCGCGGCCTCGAACAGCGAGTGGCCACGGCCGGGCAAGGTTGCGGCCAGGGTGAAGCCGGCCTGCTGCAAGGCCCGCATCGCGTCGACGCTTTCGCCCAGGCGCACCAGGGGCACCGCCTCGGCGCCACCTTCGGCCACCCGACAGGCCGCACCGGACAAGGCCAGCGGTGAATCCTCCGGCAGCAGCACGCCGGCCACGCCGAAATGCGCGGACGAGCGCAGCAGGGCGCCGAAGTTGTGCGGATTGCCCACGCCATCGAGCCAAAGCAGGCAGGCGGGCTGCGACGCGGGAAGGCGGCTGAGCAGCGTCTCCAGGGACAGCTCCCCGGGGCGGCGCATGTCGAAACAGACGCCTTCGTGGTGCTGGCTGCCTGTGAGCTTGAGCAGATCCCCATCCTCCACCACGCGATAGCCGAGGCGATTGCGCACGCAGAACGCCATCACCTCGCGCATTGCCGTCATGCGGTTGGCGTCGAGATAGACCTTGCGCAGGTCTTGCGGGCGTGCGGCGAAGGCGGCCAGACAGGCGTTGAGGCCGAAGATGCGCAGCTCCTCGCGGCGCTCGGCACGAGCCGGCGTCGCTGGTGTCGGTGCCTCACGCGGCGCATCCACAGGCTCGCGCCTGGCGGGACCGCGCTTGCCACCGCGTGGTTTCGGCGGTGGCCGCATCGGCCAGATGGGGCGATCCTCACTCATGCGTGTCCTCCCACCGCCGGAGTCTGCTCCTCCAAGGCTTCAATCTTGCGCGCCAGTGCCTCGGGCGAACGGGTGAAGGGCGCCAGCAGGCGGTAGAAGGCCGGCACCACGTAGAGCGAAAGCAGGGTCGAGAAGGCCACCCCGAAAATCACCACCACGCCGATCGTGGCACGGCTGGCCGAGCCGGGGCCGCCAGCCGCCACTAGCGGTACCGCACCCATGATGGTGGCGATCGAGGTCATCAGGATCGGGCGCAGGCGGATGCCGGCGGCCTCGACGATGGCCTCGTCGATGCTGCGCCCTTCATCACGCAACTGGTTGGCGAACTCCACGATCAGGATGCCGTTCTTGGCGGCCAGACCGACCAGCATCACGATGCCGATCTGGCTGAACAGGTTGAGGGTGCCACCGGTGACCCACAGCCCGATCAACGCGCCCAGCACCGCCAACGGCACGGTGAACATGATCACCACCGGATGGATGAAACTCTCGAACTGCGCCGCCAGCACCAGGTACACGATCAGCAGCGCCATGGCGAAGGTGAACATGGCTGCGCCACCGGCCTTGAGGTATTCGCGCGATTCGCCCTTGAAATCGACCTGGGCGATGTCGGGCAATTCCTCGGCCGCGACCTGGCGGATCCAGTCGATCGCCTCGCCCAGCGTGTAGCCGGGCACCAGCGCACCGGAGACGGTGATGGCGCGCAGGCGGTTGAAGCGGTTGAGCGAGCCGGCTTCGGCGATCTCGCCCAGCGTCACCACGGTGGACAGCGGCACCAGTTCGCCACCACGGGTACGCACCTGGATGTTCTCAAGGTCGGCCGGAGAACCGCGGTCATCGCTGCGTGCCTGCAGGATCACGTCGTACTCCTCACCGGCATCGACATAGGTGGTGACCCGGCGCGAGCCCATCATCGACTCCAGCGTGCGACCGATGTCCTGCACCGAGATGCCAAGGTCGGCGGCGCGTTCGCGGTTGATGTTCACGCGAAGCTGGGGACGGGTTTCCTTGTAGTCCGAGTCGACCGCGTAGAGGCCGGGGTTTTCCTCCGCACGGGCGAGGATGCGGTCGCGCCACTGCGCCAGTTCGACATAATCCGGGCCGCCGAGCACCACGCTGAAGGGCTGGCCGCGGCTGCGCACCAGACCCGAGCTGACGCTGGGAAAAGCACGGATGCCGGGAATCTGCGCCAGGGTGTCGCGCAACTCGTCCACCACGTCCATCGTGGTGGCGGTGCGCTCGCTCCAGTTCTTGAGAAACACCATGGCACTGCCGGTATGCATTTCCTCGCTGCCGCCAAAGCCGCCCGGCACGCGCGTATTGACCCGGTCGATCGGCCGGCCCTCGCCGACGAAGGGCAGCACCTCGGCCTCCAGTTGCCGGGCCTGCTGCACCGAGTAGTCGAAGCCGGCGCCTTCCGGCCCCTGGAAACTGACGAAGAATGCACCGCGATCCTCGGCCGGGGCCAGCTCGCTGGGAACCGTCTGCACCAGCGCCAGGCTGCTGCCGAGGGCGGCCAGCATCAGCAGGGCGAACAACAGCGGCATCCGGCTGGTGCGCGCCAGTTGCCGGCGATAGCCGGCGGCCAAGCGCTCCAGTTGACGGTTGATCCAGCCGACCAGCCCGCGCGCCTCGGACTGCGGGCGCACCAGTTTGGACGACATCATCGGGGTCAGTGACAGGGCCACGAAGGCGGAAATCGCGATCGCGGCCGCCAGCGCGACGGAGAGCTCGCGGAACAGACGCCCGGTGTTGCCCTCCATGAAACCAACCGGCAGGAACACCGCCACCAGCACGGCAGTGGTGGCGATCACGGCGAATGCCACCTGGCGAGTGCCGCGCTTGGCCGCGACCAGCGGCGGCTCGCCCAGATCACAACGACGCTGGATGTTTTCCAGTACCACGATGGCATCGTCCACCACCAGGCCGATGCACAACACCAGCGCCAGCAAGGTCAGAAGGTTGATGGAAAAGCCGAACAGGAACAGCGCGATGAACGCCGACACCAGGCAGACCGGCACCGTCACCGCCGGCACGATGGCAGCGCGCAGGCTGCCCAGGAACAGGAAGATCACCACCAGCACCAGGCCCATGGCCTCGAACAGGGTCCAGTAAACCCGATTGACCGCGGCTTCGATGAAGACGGTGTTGTCGAACGCCGGGTAGATGTCCGTACCCTCGGGCAGGGCCTCGCGGATACGCTCGGCCTCGGCCCGCGCCGCGCGCGCCACGTCGAGCGAATTGGAGGTGGAGGTCTTGACCACACCCAGGCCGAGCGCGGGCTGGCCATTGCTGCGGTAATAGGCCCGCCGCTCGCTGGAGGCGCGCTCGACCTTCGCCACATCGCCCAGACGCAACAGGTAGCCGTCGTCGCCCTTGCGCAGCACCATCGCGGCAAAATCCTCCGGCATCAGATAGCTGCGCGCCACACGCAAGGTGAAATCGCGGTCGATCGACTCGATCCGCCCGGCGGGCAATTCCACGTTCTCGCGTTGCAGCGCGGACTCCACGTCGGACACGGTCAGGTTGCGTGCCGCCAAAGCCTCGCGATCGATCCAGATGCGCATCGCATAGCGTTGCTCGCCGCCGATCATGATGCTGGCCACGCCATCCAGCGCGGACAGGCGGTCGACCACGTAGCGGTTGGCGTAGTCGGTCAGCTCCAGCGTGTCCATCGTGGTGGAGCTCATGT
>CAZTXX010000227.1:0-3811 GCA_964617405.1 uncultured Aquimonas sp.
GTCTGGATCGGCATGGCCGCCGGCATCGCCATGATCGCGCTGGCGATCTGGCTGCGTCGGCGCCGCGACGAGGCCTGATCAAGCCTCGCACGCCGGGCTACGGGGCGGCGGTGGGTCTCACGCCGCCTCGTCGAGCAAGGGTACGACGATCTTCTCCGGATCCACGCGCTCCACCGACACACCGCGTTCGCGCAACTGGTGCACCAGGCCGTCCTCTCCGATCAGGTGCATGGCGCCCACGATCACCAGCACGGTCCGGCGCTCGCCCAACATGTCGAGCACCTGCGGCAACCAGTTGCGGTTGCGCTCGCGATTGAGCAGCAGATACATCTGCGGCGTCTTTTCGGCCATGTCCTCGTTGATCAGATGCTCCAGCCCGGCGGCATCGCCGCTGCGCCACAGGTCATGCAGGGTGAAGATGCGCTCGCGCATTTCGGCTGCCGGGGCGAAAGCCTCGCCGAGCATCTGTTCCTGCTCGGCCATTGGCGAGCGATCCAGCGCACCCATCTGTTCAAGCACGGTTTCCAGGCCACCGACCGCCTTGCCATCGGCATCGGCGCGCTGCATGAAGTGCTGATCGAGGCCACGCTTCGGATCCAGACCCATCGCTGCCATCATACCCACCGTCAGGTTGATGCCGATGTACCAGGGCTTGAACGGATCGGACGCCACCAGTGCGGCCTCGCTGCCACCCATGAAGGCCTGGAGCTTGTTTGCATTCTCGGCGGAAATCACCGAACGCAAGGTGCGCCCGTCATCGAACTTCGCCAGCCGCTGGATGGCGGCCACGGTATCGGGCGAGGCCATCTCCGCCGGGTCGATCTCGAACACCAGCCGGTCGGCTTCCCCATAGGCCAGCTCGACGCGCGGATGCAGCGGGTAGTCGCTGGCCTTGAGCAGATGGAACGAGCCGAGCAGGTACACCGTGCCGGCCTCGCCCTGCGCCTTCCACAGCAGGGGCGTGGGCGGTGCAGCGGCGACCAGACCGGAAAACAGTCCGAGTACGAGGACAACGATCCAGCGACTCATGCGGTTTCTCCATAGACGGCCACGTTGGATGCGGCATCGAACAGCTTGTGCGGATTCATGATGCCATTCGGGTCGAAAACCAGCCGGATGCCCTGCATCAGGGCCAGTTCCCCGGCGTTGCGGGTGGAGGAAAGATAGGGCTTTTTCACCAGGCCGATGCCGTGCTCGGCCGAGATGCTGCCACCGTGGCGCTGCAGTACCTGTGCCAGCAACGCGGTGACGCGGCCGCACTCGTGCACGAACTGCGCGTTTTCCATCGTCGCGGGCTTGAGCACATTGATATGCAGGTTGCCATCGCCGATATGGCCGAACCACACGACTTCGAAATGCGGGTATTCACGCGCCAGCAAAGCTTCGGCTTCCGCCAGAAAGGCCGGCATCGCGCCGATGCGCACCGAGACATCGTTCTTGTAGGGCAGATGCCGCGCCAAGGCCTCGGTGATGCCCTCGCGCAGGCGCCACAACGCCGCTGCCTGGGCTTGGCTTTGGGCGATCACGCCGTCGAGCACCAGATCGGCCTCGACCAGGGCCTCGAAGGCATCGAGCGCGGCATCCGGCGTCTGGCCATCGAACTCGGTCACCACGAAGAACGGATAGTCGGCTTCGAACGGGCGTTGCGCACCGTGCGCCACGACATGCGTCAGGGCCTGGCTGGTGAAGAACTCGAACGCCGAGAGGGTGAGGCGCGCACGCAGACGCTCGAAGACCTGCATCAACGCCTCAAAGGACGGCAGTGCCAGCAGCATCACCTGGGACTCCGGCGGCGGATCGGTGAGCCGCAGCTGGGCCTCGACTACGATGCCGAGCGTGCCCTCGGCACCGATGAAAAGCTGGCGCAGGTCGTAGCCGCTGGAGTTCTTCACCAGGCCACGATTGAGCGTCAGCACCTCGCCCCTGCCGGTGACCACGGTCAGCCCGGCAATCCATTCGCGCGTATTGCCATAGCGCACCACGCGGATGCCGCCGGCATTGGTGGCGATATTGCCGCCGATGCTGCACGAGCCACGTGAGGCAAAATCCACCGGATAGATCAGCCCATGCGCCTGCGCTGCGGTGTGTACCGCCTCAAGCGTCATGCCTGCCTGTACCGTCAACAGGCGGCTGGCCGAATCAAAGCCCAGCTCCCGGTTCATCTTTTCCAGGCTCAGTACCAATTCGCCATTGGCCGCCACCGCGCCACCGGAAAGCCCGGTGCGCCCGCCCGAGGGCACCAGCGCGATGCGATGCTCATTGGCCCAGCGCACGATGCCCTGCACCTGTTCGATGGTCGATGGCAGGGCGATGGCCAGCGGTGCCGGTGTCCAGCGGCGCGTCCAGTCGCGGCCGTAGAACTCCAGGTCGGAAGAGTCGGTTTTCAGCGCCAGATCGGGCAGGCGTCGGGACAATTCGGCCAGGCGAGGGTCGGACATATGCGTATCGACAAGAGGGAAAAGGGGAAATGCGGCACCGCAACACCGCAGACAGCCTGCCAGCGGCGCGCGTCGGCGTCCATTGTGGCGTTGATCCGGGGTGGGTGCGTTCAGCCGTGCGGTATCGACCCGGGCAGCGGAATGCGCCACTCGGTGCGGCTGCCGTGCGCGCGCAAGGGGATGACGATTTCACCGGTGGTTTCGTCGAATTCCGGCGCGCGCCATGTCGCCACCGCCGGGCGCAGCCCGCCCTCGCGCAGCACCTGCGCCATGGTTCGGTCGCTGTCTGCCGCTTGCTCGCGTACACGCAGCACCGCGTCAACGGTGCGCAGCATGGCCTGGATATCCTGCATGCGCCCGACGTAGCCGTCATAGGCCGGCGCAGCGATCCCGAACAGGGTGCAGCCCATGACGTTGCCGAGGCATTCCAGTCGCCACGGCGATCCGGTGGTCGGCGGGGGCGCGATGGGTGTGTCATTGGCCAGCGCGCGACGCACCCCTTCCGTACAGGCATGGGCATACACCGGAGCCATCATCGCCCGGGTCGCGTCCGGATCCAGCAGCAATGAGCGCAGCATGAAATGGGCCTCATCGCCATATCGGTCCAGATGCGCCTGCGCGATGTGCGCTTCACCCCGCGTCGCGCTGCACAGGTCCGGCACGATGCGCGCCGGATCAAAGGCCGTGGCGCAGATCGATGGCAGCGGATGATCCAGGGGAAGCTCGGCCAACATGTCAGAAAACAGGCGTGCGCCTGTGACCACCATAGCCCCACCGATCGAGGCAAGAAGCAGGGCGTCGCTGTTGGCGCTCAGCCGCCTCCAGGTATCCACGTCGCGACACACCGCCGCCAGTGCGCCGTCGGTGTCGCCTTCGACAAACTCCAGCGCGCTTGCAGTGTGCGCGACGAAGAACCGCTTGACCGGCGGAAGCGGCGGGAAGATATGGCCATCCATCGGACTGCGGTAGTGGTCAAACGCAGCCAGCCCCCGCAGGCGCTCCATCAGGGCGCGATCCTCCGCGACCTGCCGCGCGTAGTCATCCCGACGCTGCCGCACCATCACCAGACATGAGGCCTCGCCGGAGCCGCACATTTTCAAATCGGACGGCCAAGCCGGGTGGCGAGCGAATCGCCCCTCGGCCACGCTCACCTGGTTCGACAACACCTGGGCCGACTGCGCGTCGGCCAGGGTCTCCCGATACTTCGCCACGTCCTCGGCCACCACGGCGTCGATCTCGTCCAGCGGCACGTCATAGTCCAGCAACCACAGCAACCCGAACGCATTTCGTCCGGCAGGCTGCGCGTTGTCCGCTTCCAGCAGGGCCAGAGCGGCGCGCTGCTCGGCGGTCGGCCCCATCCAGCGGGATACGGC
>CAZTXX010000228.1:0-3809 GCA_964617405.1 uncultured Aquimonas sp.
CAATCCCACTCCCTCGCCCAACTCCGCGACACCCTGCTGCCCAAGCTGATCTCCGGCGAGCTGCGGGTGAAAGATGCCGAGCGCATGGCATCCTCCGCGACCGGCGATCCTGTCAGTATCTGATACGATCCGCCATATCCTTCAAGGAGCCTGCCATGCCCAATATTCACCTGACCGCCCCGATGCAGGAGTACGTGCAGGGGCAGATTGCATCCGGTGCCTACGCCAATCTCAGCGAGGTGGTGCGGGCGGGCATTCGGCTGTTGATGGAGAAGGATGGCGCCCGCCAGTTCTACATGCTGAAGGCGGAGCTGGAGCAGGCGGTTGCGGACGCCGAGGCAGGCAACTATGCCGAATTCGACCCCGTGGCCTTCGAGCCGGAAGCGTTCGAGCGATGAGCGCGCCGTGACCGTGCGGCTGTCGCGCCTGGCGCGCGCCGATCTGGAAGACATCCGCGCATACACGGTGCAGGTCTGCGCGCGCGCGCAGTGGCTGGGGTATTACCGCAAGCTGGCGCAAGCCTTCGAGCAGGTCAGTGCCAACCCGCAGGCGGGCCGCGACCGCAGCCTGTTCGTTGCGGGCATGCGTTCGTTCAACTGCGAAAGACACGTCATCTTCTACAAGCCCATCGCGGCGGCGCAGGGTGCGCCGGTGATCCTGCGCATCGTGCATCAGCGGCGTTATCTGCCGGCGCTGAGGTATGCCGATGATCTGGATGCGCCGGGCTAAGCCGACCATGACACCCGACCCGATTTCATCCTGGGCGAATGCGGGCGAATCCGCCATGCGGGTGCTCAAGACATCCACCGAGGAAAAAGAGCGCGCGTGCCGCATGATGTGCGCGTTTCTCAAGGAGCCGTACTGATGGCCTTTCTGTCCGAAGCCGCCGTGGAACAAGCCCTGCTGGAGCAGTTGCGCGGGCTGGGATACAGCATTGCCTCGGACGACATCATCGGCCCGGATGGCAGCGCGCCGGAGCGCGACAGCCACGATGAGGTGGTGCTCAAGAAGCGGTTTGAGGACGCCGTTGCGCGTCTGAACCCGGATTTGCCGCTGGAGGCGCGGCAGGATGCCGTGCGGCGGGTGATGCAGTCGGAACTGCCATCGCTGCTGGAAGAAAACCGCCGCCTGCACAAGCTGATGACAGAAGGTGTGGACGTCGAGTATTACGCCAACGACGGCACGCTGACGGCGGGCAAAGTCGCGCTGATCGACTTCGAGCACCCCGAGCAGAACGACTGGTTGGCAGTGAGCCAGTTCGTTGTCATCAACGGCCAGAACAACCGGCGGCCCGATGTGGTGGTGTTCGTGAACGGTTTGCCGCTGGGCGTGATCGAGCTGAAAGCGCCGGGCAGCGCGGGGGCGCATCTGCTGGGCGCGTTCAACCAGTTGCAGACCTACAAGGCGCAGATTCCGGCGCTGTTCAATACCAACGCGCTGCTGGTCACGTCGGACGGCATCGCGGCGCGGATCGGGTCGCTGTCGGCCGACCTGGAGCGCTTCATGCCGTGGCGCACCACTGACGGTGCGAGCATTGCCCCGAAGGGTTCGCCGGAACTCTCGACATTGATCGAAGGCGTGTTCGAGCATCGCCGCTTGCTGGTGTTGCTGCGCGATTTCACCGTGTTTGGCAGCTCGTCTGACAAGAGCGGTGGCGCGGGGCTGGTCAAGATCATCGCGGGCTACCACCAGTTCCACGCGGTGCGCCGCGCCGTGGAGTCCACCATTCGCGCTTCCACGCAAGGGCAGGAGGTTGCCGAAGATCCGGCGGGCTACGGGCTGCCCAGCGTCAATACGCAGCAGAGCGGCGACAAGCGGGCGGGCGTCATCTGGCATACCCAGGGCTCGGGCAAGAGCCTGCTGATGGCGTTCTACGCCGGGCAACTGGTCAAGCATCCGGCAATGGCCAACCCGACGCTGGTGGTGCTGACCGACCGCAACGATCTGGACGATCAGTTGTTCGCCACCTTCTCGATGTGCCGTGACCTGATCCGGCAGACGCCGGTGCAGGCTGAGAGCCGCGAGGATCTTCAAAAGCTCTTGAGCCGGGCATCGGGTGGCGTGATCTTCACGACCTTGCAGAAATTCGGCGAGATTGCGGAGCCGCTCACCACGCGCCGCAACGTGGTCGTCATCGCGGATGAAGCGCACCGCAGCCAGTACGGCTTCAAGGCCAAGGTGGACGCGAAGACCGGCGAAATCTCCTACGGTTTTGCCAAGTACATGCGCGACGCCCTGCCGAACGCATCCTTCATCGGCTTTACCGGCACGCCCATCGAGGCGGACGACGTCAACACACCGGCGGTGTTTGGCCACTACATCGACGTTTACGACATCAGCCGTGCGGTGGAGGACGGTGCGACCGTGCCGATCTACTACGAGTCGCGGCTGGCACGCATTGAACTGGACGAAGACGAAAAGCCGAAGATCGACGCCGAGGTCAACGAATTGACCGAGGAGGACTCCGAGGCAGACCAGGAGCGCTTGAAGAAAAAATGGTCAACGGTCGAAGCCCTGGTGGGCAGCGACAAGCGCCTCGCGCTGGTGGCAAAGGACATGGTTGCCCATTTCGAGGATCGCGTGGCGGCGCTGGACGGCAAGGCGATGGTGGTGTGCATGAGCCGTCGCATCTGCGTCAAGCTCTACGACGAGATCGTCAAGCTGCGCCCGGACTGGCACAGCACCGATGACACCGCGGGAGCGGTCAAGATCGTGATGACGGGCGCAGCGAGCGATCCTTCGGCGTGGCAGCAGCACATCGGCAACAAGGCCCGGCGCGATCTGCTGGCCAAGCGCGCCCGCGATCCCAAGGACCCGCTCAAGCTGGTGATCGTGCGCGACATGTGGCTGACCGGCTTTGACGCGCCGTGCATGCACACGATGTACGTGGACAAGCCCATGCAGGGCCACGGGCTGATGCAGGCCATCGCCCGCGTGAACCGGGTGTTCCGCGACAAGCCTGCCGGGCTGATCGTCGATTACATCGGCATCGCGCAGAACTTGAAATCGGCGCTGCAGCAGTACTCGAAGAACGACCAGGAAAACACCGGCGTCGACGAGGCACAGGCCGTCGCGGTGATGATGGAGAAGTACGAGGTCGTGCGGGACATGTATGGGCCGCAGAACGGCGGTCCGGGCTACGACTACGCCTGCGCGATGACAGGCACGCCGCAGGAGCGCCTTGCGATGATGGCGGGTGCCATCGAGTGGATTCTCGACCTGCAGCAAAAGCTGGCCGCGCAAGAGAAAACCGAGGAAGGCAGGAAGAACGCGCACCGCCGATACCAGGATGCGGTGCTGGCGCTGTCCAAGGCATTCGCGTTGGCATCGGCCTCCGACGAGGCCCGCGAAATCCGCGAGGAAGTGGGTTTCTTCCAGGCGATTCGCGCCGCACTGGTCAAGAGCAGCACGGGCTCAGGTGTGACCCGGCAGGAGCGCGAACTGGCCATCCAGCAGATCGTCAGCCGCGCGGTGGTATCCACCGAGATCGTCGACATCCTGGCCGCTGCGGGCATCAAGAGTCCCGACATCTCCATCCTCTCCGACGAATTCCTCGCCGAAGTGCAGCAAATGGAGAAGAAGAACCTCGCGCTGGAAGCCTTGCGCAAGCTGCTGAATGACGGCATCCGCTCGCGCAGCAAGGCCAACGTGGTGCAGACCAAGGCGTTCTCGGAGCGGCTGGAAGATGCCGTGGCGCGCTACCACGCCAACGCCATCACCACCGCCGAGGTGCTGCAGGAACTGATCCAACTGGCCAAGGACATCCGGGCGGCGCGCCAGCGTGGTGAGGAGTCCGGGCTGTCAGACGA
>CAZTXX010000229.1:0-3806 GCA_964617405.1 uncultured Aquimonas sp.
CGGCGCCGCCTTCGTGGCGCTGCCGCAGATGCCGCCGCGCAACGTGACCTGGGCCCGCGTGGGCAAATGGGTGCACCTGGCCAAGATCGCGTTCGAAAAATACTTCCTGATGAAGATGCGCTCGGGCAACACCGAGCCGATCTATGAAAAGTACGTGCTCAAGCTCTTGGGCATCGTGCGTACCCGTTGAACCCAAGGAGAACCGACATGAATCTCGATCGCGTGATGTTGACCTTCGCCGGCACCATGGTGCTGCTGAGCGCCGTACTGGCGCACTTCGTTTCCGACTGGTGGCTGCTGCTGACGGCCTTCGTCGGCCTGAACCTGCTGCAGGCCAGCTTCACCGGCTTCTGCCCGGCGGCCAAGGTGTTTGCCATGCTCGGCTTCAAGCCCGGCTGCGCGTTCAAGTAAGGCCGAATCCTTTTCAACCCGTCACTCCCGCGAAGGCGGGAGTCCAGTGTCTTCAAGCCGTTGTGAAGCAAAAAGTCGCTGGGCACCCGCTTGAGCGGGTGTGACGAAAAGCGTTTCGGAATAGACCCCAGCCCTGCCGGAATGACGACTCATTCAAGGGTTCCTCAAGTGAGACTGACGATGCGACCGATCCTGATCCCCGCGCTGTTCGCCGCCGCGCTGTCGCTGGGCGCCTGTTCGTCCAGCCCTTCCGGCGACGGCGCGCCGGTGCCCCGCGTTGAGCTGGAAACCCGCGTGCTCGAGCCCGTGGAGGTGCCCAGCGCGCGCGAGTGGGACGGCCGCATCGAGGCCATCGACCGCGCCACGCTCGCCGCGCAAACCAGCGGTCGCGTGGCCGATATCCCGGTGGACGTGGGCGATGTGGTGGAGGAGGGCGCCGTGGTGGTGCGCTTCACCGCCATCGAGCAGAAGGCCGGCCAGCGCCAGGCCCTGGCCGCGCTGGAAGCCGCGCGTGCCGGTGCCAGCGAGGCGGCGGCCAACTTCCGCCGCGTCGAGGACATCTACGCCCGCCGTCTGGTCGCCAAATCCGAGTTCGACCGCGCCCAGGCCGCCAACGAGTCCGCCCAGGCCCAGCTTGCCGCCGCCCGCGCCGCGCTCAAGAGCGCCGATGAGCAGGTCGGCTACACGGCGATCCGCGCCCCGTACCGCGGCGTGGTCACCGCGCGCCACGTCGAGGCGGGTGAAACCGTGTCGCCCGGCCAGCTGCTGGTGTCCGGCCTGTCGCTGGACCGCTTGCGTCTGGTGGTGGACGTGCCGCAGGAAGTCGCGCTGCGTCTGGGCAGCAGGCCCCAGGCCTTTGTCGTCGGTGCGAACGGCGAGCGCATCGCGGCGACCAAGGTCACGGTGTTCCCACAGGCGGATTCGCTCTCGCATACGGTGCCGGTGCGCCTGGATCTGCCCGAGGCGCAGGAAGGCTTCATGCCGGGCATGAGCGCCAAGGCCGTCTTCGAGCTTGGCCAAGAGAGCGTGCTTTCGGTGCCGACTTCGGCCCTGAACCTGCGCGGCGAGATCACCTCGGTGTTCGTGCTCGATGCCCAAGGCCGTGTCGTGCTGCGCCAAGTGCGCACCGGACGCCATTTCGACGATGGCAGCATCGAAGTGCTGGCGGGCCTGTCTGCCGGCGAAACCATCGCGCTGGATGCCGCTGCCGCACTTGAGGCACGGCGCGAGCAGCGCGCGCGGATGCAGGAGCGCTGAGATGCGACTGGGAATTTCCGGGCGTCTGGCGAAAACCTTTCAGGCCCACGCGCTGACGCCGGTGCTGGCCCTGGCCGGCCTGCTGCTGGGCCTTGCGGCGGTGATGATCACCCCGCGCGAGGAGGAGCCGCAGATCGACGTGACCATGGCCAACGTGATCGTGCCTTTCCCGGGTGCGTCGGCGCGCGACGTGGAAACCTTGGTCGCCTCGCCCATGGACCGGGTGCTGTCCGAGATCGAGGGCGTCAAGCACGTCTATTCGACCAGCCGCACCGGCATGGCCGTGGCCACCGTCGAATTCGAGGTCGGCGTGCCGCGCCAGGCCGCACTGGTGCGCCTGCACGACAAGGTCATGTCGAATGCCGACGTGCTGCCGCAGGGTCTGGGCGCAGGTCCGCCGGTGGTCAAGCCGCTGGGCATCGACGATGTGCCGGTGATGGCGCTGACCCTCTGGGCCGATGATCCCGCAGTGGACCGCGAGGCCCTGGCCGAAGTGGCGCGCACCCTGCAGAGCGAGCTCAAGCGCGTGCCCGGCACCCGTGGCATCGACCTGATCGGCGCACCCGAACGCGCCGTGCTGGTGATTCCCGACGCCGCGCGCCTGGCCTCGCACGGGCTGACCTTGTCCGAGTTGGGCGGGGCGCTTGCCGCCGCCAACGCGGTGGCCGAGCCGGGCCCGCGGGTGAGCGCGCAGGGCAGCGTGCCGGTCACCGTCGGCACCTGGTTCGCCAGCGCCGACGAGGTTGCCGAACTGGTCATTGCAACGCCCGCCGGCCGCACCCTGCGGGTGACCGACGTGGCCGAGGTGCAGCGCGCCCCGGATAGGCCGGAAACCTACGTCTGGTACGGCGCGCCCGCCGGCAAGGCTGGCCCGGCGGACGGCCGCGTGCCGGCCGTGACCCTGGCGGTGGCCAAGAAGCCGGGCACCAACGCCTCCGACATCACCCGCGCGCTGGAGGCGCGCCTGGCCGAGCTGCGCATCGGCACCATCCCCGATGCCGTGCACGTGGACATCGTGCGCGACTACGGTGCGACCGCCGCCGACAAGGCCAATACCCTGATCAAGAAGCTGGTCTTCGCCACCGGCTCGGTGATCCTGCTGATTCTCTTTGCCCTGGGCTGGCGCGAGGCCATCGTGGTCGGTTCCGCCGTGGTGCTGACCCTGGCCGTGACCCTGTTCGCCTCCTGGGCGATGGGCTTCACCCTCAACCGCGTATCGCTGTTCGCGCTGATCTTTTCCATCGGCATCCTCGTCGATGACGCCATCGTCGTGGTCGAGAACATCCACCGGCACATGAGCCTGGGCGGCAAGAGCCTGCGCGAGGCGATCCCGCCGGCGGTGGACGAAGTGGGAGGGCCGACCATCCTGGCGACCTTCACCGTGGTCGCGGCCCTGATGCCGATGGCCTTCGTCACCGGTTTGATGGGCCCCTACATGCGCCCGATACCGGTCAACGCTTCGGTCGGCATGGTGCTGTCGCTGCTGATCGCGCTCACCGTCACCCCGTGGCTGGCGCTCAAGCTCCTGGGCCGGCACGTCGAGGCGCACCCCGAGGGCGAGGTGTCGAACATCGCCTCGAAGCTGCGCGGCCTGTTCGATCGTATCCTGCGGCCCTTCTTCGACGTCGCACGCGGCGGCCGCCGTCGCGCGGCGCTGCTGGCCGGCGTCGGCCTGCTGGTCGCCGCCGCCGTGGGCATGGCCGGGGTGAAGTGGGTCGTGCTGAAGATGCTGCCCTTCGACAACAAGTCCGAGTTCCAGGTAGTGGTCGATCTGCCGGAAGGCACGCCGCTGGAGCGCACCAACGCGCTCCTGGCCGAGATGTCCGAGGCGCTGTCGCAGGTGCCCGAGGTCGAGAACTTCCAGGGTTACGCCGGTACCGCCTCGCCGATCACCTTCAACGGCCTGGTGCGCCAGTACTACCTGCGCTCTGGCGCCAACCTGGGCGATCTGCAGGTGAACCTGATCGACAAGAGCCACCGCTCGCGCCAGAGCCACGAGATTGCCCGCGCGGTGCGCCCGATGCTGGCGGGCATCGGTGCCGGCTACGGCGCTTCGGTCAAGGTGATCGAAGTACCGCCCGGTCCGCCGGTGCTCTCGCCCATCGTGGCCGAGGTCTACGGCCCGGATTACGGCGGCA
>CAZTXX010000230.1:0-3802 GCA_964617405.1 uncultured Aquimonas sp.
TATCTGTTTCCGACCAGCCGGCATAGACCAGCTTCGGCGCCGAGCCTCCGGCGCTCAGGATGGCCAGCGCGGTCACCGCATCGTTCTTATTGCCGGTGTTGTCGTTTTCATAGTAAATCGGTTTCCAGTCCCAACCGGTGATGGCTGCTCCAGTCTTGGGGTTGAGCGCGTGGATGAAGCCATCGACATCACCAGTTGAGCGGTTCGCCTGGCCACCGATATACAGGCGCTGGGTGCTGAGCCCACCGGTGGAACGGATCGCCACCGCGTTGATGACCGCGTTCAAGTCGGTGGATGCACTCCAACCGGGTGCTCCGAACACCCAACCCGAATCACCGAAGCTGGTAACCAAATTTCCCTTGAGCGCCCCATCGCGGGTTTTCGCATCGGCCATGCGACCGACCCATGGCATGGTTCCGCGACCGAGTTTCAGCGAGCTGCCGAAAACGTACAGTCCATATTCCTTGTTCCAGATCAACCTGGTTGCGAGGCTCTGGGAGTGGGCGCCCGGTGGCGACCCGGGGTACTTGGTGTCGAAGCAATCGCTCAACGTGGTGCTGAAGCAGTTGACGACAACGAAACCGGGCTCGCTGCGCAGTACGTAAACCCTTCCTTCATCGTCCATGGCGACATCGCGAATCACCAGAGTATCAGTTGAGATCAACCACCAGCCGCCGGCACCAAAACTGGTATCGATCGACCCATTGAGATTCAGGCGCGTCATCAGCAACCGTTCCTGGGTCTCGCCGGTGTTCTTCTGGCGCACTGCCACGTAATAGCCCAGATCCACCGGGAGCGTAACTGGCGGATTCGGGAGCGTGACGGACCCGGTCCACGGAAACACGCGGACGCCACCCTCGATGCTCGACCATCCCGAGGGTGAGGTCGGTTCGAAAGCCTTCATGCCGGTTGAGTTGAAGCTCGTATCGAATTCCAGCCCGGGAGCGGCCAGCAGCGCCTTGGCGGCCAGTTACACGGCCTGGTCTTCGTCGATCTTTTGCTTGTGCTTCGAGTCGGATGCGCCGGCGGCCAGCGCCGAGCCGAACGCGAACAGCGCGAGCAGGGACAGGTATCGGATCGGTTTCATGATGTTGCTCTCCTGAAAGTGACTTCGGCCCGTTTCCGGTGGGCTCATCAGGAAGAAACACGGTTCGGTGCAGAAACATGACACGGTGCACGCTTGCACCGGATGGCCGGCACGCGGGCGCGCCTCTGGAGTACTGCCGAGCGATGAGGGCACGACACTTCCCCTCAACCAAAAAAAGCCCCGGCAAGCCGGGGCATATGAAGGGTTGCAGGGCGCAACCGCTGCAGCCACCCCGCGCGAACGGGGTGGCTGCGTTGTCGTGGTTCAGTGGATCAGAGCACCGGCACCAGCAGCAGGGCGACGATGTTGATGATCTTGATCAGCGGGTTGATGGCCGGGCCGGCGGTGTCCTTGTAGGGGTCGCCCACGGTGTCGCCGGTGACGGCGGCCTTGTGGGCCTCGGAGCCCTTGCCGCCATGGTGGCCGTCTTCGATGTACTTCTTGGCGTTGTCCCAGGCGCCGCCGCCGGTACACATCGACAGGGCCACGAACAGGCCGGTGACGATGGTGCCCATCAGGAGGCCACCCAGGGCCGCCGGGCCGAGGAACACGCCGACCAGGATCGGGATGATCAGCGGCAGCATCGAGGGGAAGATCATTTCCTTGATCGCGGCGCGGGTCAGAAGGTCCACGGCCTTGTCGTACTGCGGCTTGCCGGTGCCTTCCATGATGCCCTTGATGTCGCGGAACTGGCGGCGCACTTCCTCCACCACCGCACCGGCGGCGCGGCCCACGGCCTGCATGGCGTAGGCGCCGAACAGGTAGGGAATCATGCCGCCGATCAGAAGGCCGATCACGACCTTGGGATCGTTGATGGCGAACATCGCGTCGGTGTACTCGCCGCCCATCTTGTCGGCGAGCTTGTGCGCGTAGTCGGCGAACAACACCAGTGCGGCCAGGCCAGCCGAACCGATGGCGTACCCCTTGGTGACGGCCTTGGTGGTGTTGCCCACGGCGTCGAGCGCGTCGGTGGTCTTGCGGATTTCCGGGTCCATGCCGCTCATCTCGGCGATGCCGCCGGCGTTGTCGGTGATCGGGCCGTAGGCGTCCAGCGCCACGATCATGCCGGCCATCGAGAGCATCGAAACCGCCGCGATGGCGATGCCGTACAAACCAGCCAGCTCGTAGCAGCCCCAGATCGAAGCGGCGACGACCAGCACCGGGGCGGCGGTGGACTTCATCGAGATCGCAAGGCCTGCAATCACGTTGGTGCCGTGGCCGGTTTCCGAAGCCTTGGCGACCTGCTGCACCGGGCCGTATTCGGTGGCGGTGTAGTACTCGGTGATGATCACCAGGGCGGCGGTCAGCACCAGGCCGATCATGGCGCACCAGAACAGCGGCATGGCGACGGCGGCGTCGAACATGGAATTGGCGACGAAATAGAAGCCGATGGCCGCGAGCACGCCGGACACGGCCAGGCCGCGGTACAGCGCGTTCATGATCTTGCCACCGGGCTTGACGCTGACAAAGAAGGTGCCGATCACCGAGGCCACGATGGACACCGCGCCCAGTACCAGCGGCAACAGGGCACCGCTCCAGCCATAGGTGGCCCAGGAAATGCCGGCGATCAGCATCGCCGCGATCACGGTCACCGCGTAGGTCTCGAACAGGTCGGCGGCCATGCCGGCGCAGTCACCGACGTTGTCACCCACGTTGTCGGCGATCACCGCCGGATTGCGCGGGTCATCTTCCGGAATCCCGGCTTCGACCTTGCCCACGAGATCCGCACCGACGTCGGCGCCCTTGGTGAAGATGCCGCCGCCCAGACGGGCGAAGATCGAGATCAGCGAGGAGCCGAACGCCAGGCCGATCATCGGCGGCAAGGCCGCATCCAGCGCGGACTTGTCGCTGCCGCCCTTGAGCACCAGCATGAAGTAGCCGGCCACGCCCAGAAGGCCCAGGCCCACCACCAGCATGCCGGTGATGGCACCACCGCGGAAGCTGACATTGAGCGCTGCGTTGAGGCTCTTGGTGGCGGCCTGCGCGGTACGCACGTTGGCGCGCACCGAGACGAACATGCCGATGAAACCGGCCACGCCCGAGAGCACCGCACCGATCAGGAAGCCGATGGCCGTCGGCCAGCCCAGCGCGGGCACGAAGCCGATGATCAGGAAAAGGATCACGCCGACGATGGCGATACTGGTGTACTGGCGCCGCAGATACGCCCCGGCACCCTCCTGCACGGCACCGGCGATCTGCTGCATGCGTTCATTGCCTGCCGGTTGTTTCAGGATCCACTGCGTGGAGACCACCCCATAAAGAATCGCCAGCACCGCACTCCCCAGCGCCAGCCACAAGCCGTATTGCTCAAGCATTACAGAACCCCGTGTCGTGAATAATGGAAACTCCGCGCTGCAGCCAGCCTGCGCCACGCGGAAGCGTTCGGCAGTATCGCACCGCCCCACGCCGTCTCCAAGGCTCGGCGTGTCCTGACAGACCAAAGTACCAGCCCCGTCCACCACCGGGCCGGAATCCCGACGGCCGCGGGCGCGTGCCACAGATCGGCACATCGGCCTGATTTCACCGCGTCCGCTCCCCTTCCGGCGGCTTTTGGTTCATGCTGCACCTTGATCCGCTGTCGGTGTCGGGGAGGAGACACATGCGCATACTTGATCGTTCGGTGTACGTGGGGCCCTCGCTCTACGCACATTTTCCGGTGATCCGGCTGGAGCTGGATCTGGAGGAACTGGAAGCCTGGCCGAGCGCGCGCCTCGG
>CAZTXX010000231.1:0-3772 GCA_964617405.1 uncultured Aquimonas sp.
CCACGATCAACATGCCGCTGGTGAAGACCCCGATGATCGCCCCGACCAAGATGTATGACAGCGTCCCGACGCTCACTCCCGAGGAAGCGGGCGACCTGGTGGTGCAGGGCATCATCGAGCGTCCCAGCCGCATCGCCACGCGCCTGGGCATCTTCGCCGGCGTGGTCAACGCGATAGCCCCCAAGGCCTACGAGCTGGTGATGAACACCGCCTTCGAGCTGTTCCCGGACTCGGCCGCGGCAAAAGGCATCAAGGGCATGCGCGAGGGTGATGCGCCCTCGGCCACCAGCGAGCAGATTGCCTTTGCGGCGCTGATGCGCGGGGTGCACTGGTAGGTTTCCGCCCACATCCAGGTTCGCGGGAAAGAAAAGGCCCGCCTTCGGTGACGAAGGCGGGCCTTTGTTTGCGACACGTCGAGATGGGCGTCGCGCGGCCGGCTCAGTCGTGCTCGAATCCGTCGGAGAAGACGGCATCACCCATCACCGCGCAGTCCACATCGACGTTGGTGATATTGGCCGTGCCCACGGTGCCGGTGGCGTTGGACACCGAGCAGCCCAGGCCGGCGGGCTGGGTGTGCACTGTCACCGCATAGTTCGAGCCGCTTTCCAGCCCCGGTGCGAAGGCATAGATGCCGTTCGCGTTGCGCGTGACGGTAAGGCCACCGTTGAGCTGCAACACCAGGCCGGGAGCGGTCAATCCGCGGACTCGACCACCGATGGTGTAGCTCTGGCCCGGGATATTGGCGCAGTTCACCATGATGTTGTCGACGTTGGCAGCCGCGATGGTGCCGTTGCCATTGGCCACCGAACAGTTCTGTCCGGCGGGTGTGCCGGCAATGGTCACGGCGTAGGTGCTGCCGTTCGACAGCCCGCCCGGGAAGGTGAAGGAGCCGTCCGAGGGAACCTGCAAGGAGCTGCCGCCATTGAGCTTGAGTTCGAGCCCGCTGCCGGAGGTGCCCTCCGCCATTCCACCCACGCTGTACAGCTCTACATGGTTGACGACCAGAGAAACCGGCACGTCGACCTGCGGGGTGGCGGGGTCGTTGCTGTCGATGCACAGCCGCGCGGTATAGGTGCCCGCGGTCAGCGAGGTGGCGTTGGCGGTGATCGTGGTCTGGGTCGAGGCATTGCTTGAGGTGCTTCCACTGGCGGGCGAGGCCTGGAGCCAGGCCACCGGGCCAGGGCTGGCGCAGCTGGTCGGCGCGGTGGAAATGGTCCAGCCCAGGGTGCTGCCCAGGCCGCCACTGTTGCCGATGCCCAGCGTGGTGCTGGCGGAGGTGCCGGCGTTGGCGACGAGGCCGAGCGAGGCTGGTGTCACGCCGATGACGGGATCGGGAACGGCACCGGCGATGGGCGCCAGCGATTCCAGCACGAAGGCGTCGGGTGACCCGGCCTCGGCCACGTGCACTTCGGTGATCGAAGGAACCGGCGGGCGGTCGACGGTGACCGAGAACGCGTACAGCACGCCCCAATCGAGCGTGTTGCCCGCTGGTGCGGACCAGCTCACCTGGCCACCGCCGGTGCTGGCGGTCCAGTCGTTGGTGGCGTCCAGGTCGCCGTCGCTGAACCACACGTCGGTAACCGTGGCATCGGCCGGTACGGGCAGGCTGAAACGGTTGAACCCGGTGCTGCTCAGCACGCGCAGGCTGTTGCCGCTGCCCTGGGTGACGGCGCGCGAGAAGTCGAGGTTGTGCAGCGCGTAGTCGTAGCGCCAGGTGCCGTTGCCAAGATCGGTGACGCGTACCGCGAGCTTGGCGTGGCCTTCGCGTACATCGAGTTCCACGTTGGCGACCTGGGTGCCGGCGGGTACGTTCTCGCCCACCCAGCGATCGGTGACCGAGCCGAGCTTGAAGCCGGTACCGCTCAGGTTCCAGGCTGAGCCGCTCCACGCCGGGGTGGCCCAGACCGAAGCCTGCGAGTTGTAGATGTTGATGTCGTCGCGCGCGATGTACCAGGAGTCGAACAGGTAGCTGGCCCCCGGGTTCTTGCTGGGGCTGATCTGCTGTTCGTATACCACCAGGCGGCGGCTGTATCCGTCGTCGGAAGGCTGGGGGTTGGTGTTGCTGCCAACGCAGCCGGGATCGAACAGCGAGCCGCAGCGACCCCAGAGTCCTTCCGCCGGGATGATCTCGTGGCGATAGGAGAGATCCGCGTTGGCATCGTTGTTGAAGTCGCTGTAGGTGTCCGAACAGCCACGACCCAGGATCTGGCCGTCGTGGTATTCACCGGGTTCACAGCCGCCATTGGTGGTGAGCCAGGCGTGCTTGACCTCGGAGCGGGCGATCTGTTCGATACGGCCGTTGGCGTTGATCCGGTACAGGTTCCAGATCAGGTAGGGATGCTGGTCGTTGCCGTGCGGTGCGAAGTTGCCGGTGAACTTCTGGCGCCAGGGAATATCGGCGCCCCACAGCGCCGTGCTGGTGCCCAGCGCGCCTTGGCCGGAGATGGTGACCTGGCTGGTGCCGTTGTTGCGGTTGTTGCGCAGGGTGGAGCTGGGCGCGAACACCATGCGCCCGCTGCCGTCCGGCCCAGTCGCGCCGCTCTGGCGCTTGCGCACCAGGGACATCGTTTGCATGAAAAGATCAGCCTGGTAGATGGTACCGGCGGGCTGGCCGGGAACCGGATCGCCATGCCAGTGGCTGGGTACCGGATCGGCAGCCGGGATCAGCGCACTGTTGGGGCCGTCGGCCACCAGCAGTTCAGTGAGGATTTCCATATCCGCCACCGACTGGTGCGCCATCCAGGGCGCATTCATGCGCTCGGCGAGCTGCCAGGAGATGCGCATGTCGGCGGTGTAGATCGCCAGCACGCGGCCCCGGTCCACGATTTCGTACATCAGCCGGTCGATGTAGAACCAGGCCTTGCCGTCCTGGCTGACCACGTCCAGGAACATCGGGTCGAGTGGACTGGGCTGGAAACGGAAGTTGGTGAGGTCGAGTTCGCCGCCGTTGCGCGGCAGGCGGATGCGGTAGCCGCCCTCCACCTGCAAGGCACCGCCGCTGAAGCCGTCGAACTGGTGGTGTTCGGTGCGGAACTGGATGCTGCCGCTGCGGCGCATGGAGAAAAGATCGCCCTCCCTGGCCTGGCGCAGTCCTGCGCCATTGTCAGTAAGACGCGGTGAATCCAGCGACAGGCTGTGTGCGGGCGCACTGATGACGGCACCTTCGTCCTGCAGGTACTGGCTCCAGCGCATCACCACCGAGCCGCCCCAGGCCGACCATTGGGTTTGTGGCGTGGTGGCTGTCGTGACGGGCGGCGGTGGATTGGTATCAGCGGCATGCCCCCAGCTCGATGCCAGCGCCAGGGAGAGTGCAAGGGGAATCAACGTGTATTTCATCGATCAGTGCCTGTTGGGAACAAGGAGCGCATTCGTCCGGTGTGGGAGTTCAGGCGGTGCGCGTTCGGGGGCGGCTACTCGAAGCCGTCGCGGAAGATCTCGGCCGGAACCGCGAGGTTGATGGCCTGCATCAGTTCGGGTGGCGACTTGCCGTAGGTTTCCCACAGCGCGTGCATGAACTCACCGCGTGTCTGGTCCTTCGGGCCGACCACGGCGGGCCGGTTGGGGCCGCCGGCGCACATCAGGTTTTCACCGGGAATGCCGCGCTCGATGGCCTGGTTGCGCAGGAATTCGATGTATTCGCGGCTGGAGGTCTGGTAGTAGAGCCGCGCGCTGACGGTGAAGGGCGCCTGTGCGCCGGCGGGCAGGGCCACGGTGTAGTCAACCTGGTCGTGGTTCACCAGTACGCCGCTGCCGGGCGAGGTTTCCGGGTAGA
>CAZTXX010000232.1:0-1188 GCA_964617405.1 uncultured Aquimonas sp.
GCGACGGGATGACCCCTGCGAGGAACTCCGCCACCGCCGGCGAGAAGCGCGCGAAATCCACCAGGAAGGCATCGTGGCCCTGGGGTGAGGGGAAGGCGAAGCATTGCGCCTGGCTGCCGCCGCGGCGCAGCCCTTCGGCGATTTCTTCCTGTTGCTGGATGGGGAACAGGATGTCGGTGGTCACGCCCAGGACGCGGGCGCGCGGTATGCGCAGCGCAGCCAGGGCGGCCATCACATCGCCGCCGCTGGATTCGGACAGGTCGAACCAGTCCATCGCGCGGCTGAGATAGAGGTAGCTGTTCGGATCGTACTGGCGGATGAAGCGCCGCGCGTGGCCTTCCAGATAGGACTCCACCTCGAATTCCAGACCGAAGGGATCTTCCTCGCGGCGATCCGGATCCAGCCGCACCCGGCCGAATCGCCCGTCCCATTCCAGCGCCGAGCGGTAGGTGACCACGCCGAGCTTTCGCGCCATGCGCATGCCCGATTCCGGATAGCTTTCCTCGCTGTAATGGCCCTGGTTCCAGGCCGGATCGAGGCGGATGGCTTCGCGTTGCAGCGAGCGGATGGCGATGGAGAAGGGCAGGGCGTGGGTGGCACCGGAAACATTGATGTAGGAGCCGACCGTGCCGGGAAACAGTTGCAGATAAGCCAAGGACGACATGCCGCCCAGCGAGCAGCCGATCAGCCCGGCGAGCCGCTCGATGCCGAGGCCCGCCACCAGATCGCCGGCGGAAGCGGCGATGTCTTCGATCGAAAGCTCGGGGAAATCCAGGCGCCAGGGTTCACCGGTGATGGGATTGATCGAGGCCGGCCCGGTGGAGCCCTTGCAGCTGCCCAGCGCGTTGACGCAGATCACGAACCAGCGCCGGGTGTCGATGGCCTTGCCGGGGCCGAGCATCGCTTCCCACCATCCCGCTTCCGGGTTGCCCTCGTTGGAGGCGGCGTGGGCGCTGGGCGACAGGCCGGTGAGGATCAGGATGGCGTTGTCGCGTGTCGGCGAAAGCTGGCCCCAGGTTTCGTAGGCCAACCGTGCACCATGCAGACTGCCGCCGCGCCGCATCGGGAACGGCGAAGGCAGGGCATGGAAGCGTGTTGCCGGCGGGATGAACTCGGTCAAGATCGGATCAGGGTGCGATGCGGTCGATCACCAGCTCCACCGGCTCGACCTGCGCGTTGGAGATCGGT
>CAZTXX010000232.1:1288-3771 GCA_964617405.1 uncultured Aquimonas sp.
GGCATGCCGCTCTGGCGGGCATCCTGCATGGCGGCGGTCACCGACTGGATCGCCGGATCGAACACGCGCGGGTCACCGAGCTGGAAATACAGCGCGACGCTGACCAGGGGCACCAGCAGGGCGACCGCAAAGGCGGTGCCACGGGCGCCACGCAGCAACGGTGGCACCAGGATGGCGAGCGCCGCCGCGATCAACACGGCACAGAAAATCAGGAAAACGGTCATCACCAGTCCTCGCCGTCGTCGGGCTGCGGTGCGCCCACGGTTCCGTTGCCGGCGGCATGGGCACGCCGTCGTACCACGACGAACAACACCAGTGCGCCGCCCGCGAGCAGCACTGGCGGAATGATCCACAGCCACAGCGTGCTGCCACGCAACGGTGGGCGGTAGAGCACGAAATCGGTGTAGCGCTCGGTCAGGAAGGCCTTGATTTCCTCGTCACTGCGGCCTTGCTGCATGAGTTCGAGCACTTCGTTGCGCAGATCGCGCGCAATCGGTGCGTTGGAATCGGCCAGCGACTGGTTCTGGCACATCACGCAGCGCAGTTCGGCGGCGAGGGCGCGAAAGCGCGCCTCCTCGGCGGCGTCGCGGAACGGCATCGGGTCCACCGCAAATGTGGCGGCCGCAAACAGGCAGAGTGCGAGCGCCAGCAGCGCCCGGATCACATCCAATCTTCGGCTTTTCCCGCTCCCCACGGTGAAGCGGGTCGGGGTGAGCTGGGCATCCCCTGCGGCGGCGCTGTCTTGCGCGGTGCACGTCCAAAGGTTCATCGCGCCACCTCCTTCAGCCGCGGCAGGATCTCGCGCGCGATGATCTCGGGCGTCAATGCGCCGATATGCTTGAAGCGCACGATGCCCTGGGCGTCGACGAAGAAGGTTTCCGGCGCGGCATAGATGCCCAGGTCGATCGCGGTACGGCCTGACTCGTCGGCCACGATGACTTCGTAGGGGTCGCCGAACTGCCGCAGCCAGCGCCGCGCATCCTCGGGTTCGTCCTTGTAGTTGTAACCGACCACGCGGATCACCCCGGCGCGCGCGAGCTTCTCGAACTCGGGATGTTCCACCCGGCATTCCGGGCACCAGCTGGCCCAGACGTTGAGGAGGTAAGGTGTGCCGGCGAGGCTGGCCGAATCCACCGTGCGCGAAGGCTCGTGCAGCATCGGCAGCGAAAACGCCGGCAGCGGCCGATCGATGAAGGGCGAGGGGATGGCGTTCGGGTCGCGCAGTTGCGACAGTCGGATACCGGCCAGCAGCAGCAGGCCGAGCGAGGCGAACAGGATCAGCGGCAACCAGCGCTTGAGCACGTTCAGGCCGCTCCGGTGGCGGGAACGACGGGCGCGGATTCGACAGCCGAAGCTGCGTCAAGTGCTTCGCGTGAAGGGGCGAGGTCGCGCCGGAAGCGCCGGTCCGCGGCGGCGATGAACCCTCCGAACATCATCAACAGCGCACCCAGCCAGATCCAGCGCACGAAGGGCTTGTAGTAGATGCGCAACGCCCAGTTGTCGGCGCCCAGGGGTTCGCCCAGCGCGACGTAGAGGTCGCGGAACAGGCCCGGCGCGATGGCCGCTTCGGTCATGACCTGCCCACCGCTGGCATAGGCACGCTTTTCCGGATGGAGCACGGCGATCTGGCGGCCATTGGCCGTGATCGTGACGGTGCCGCGGTCGGCCTCGTAGTTCGGCCCGGCACTGTGGGCCACGCCGTCGAAACGAAAATCGTAGCCGCGTACCTGGGTGATCTGGCCGGGTGCCACTGCCACGTCTTTTTCCACTCCCACGGTTTCCACGATCAGGGCGCCGGCGATGAAGATCGCCACGCCCGCGTGGGCCAGCAGCATGCCGAGCATCTCCGGTGGGAAACGCCGCCCGGCGGGCATCTGGCGGATGCGTTGCAGTGCGTACAGGCCGACACCACCGAGGATCCAGGCGGTGCCGGCGATACCGGCGATGGCAAGGAAATCCCAACCATCGCCCAGCAACCAGGCAAACGCCGCGGCGATCACCGCACAGGCCAGGCTGGTGCGCAGCACCGGGAACAGGCGCGGCATCTGCTCGCGGCCCCAGCGCGCGAACGGCCCGAACGGAATCAGCAGCACCACCGGCGCCATCAACCACAGGAATTGCGCGGCGAAGTAGGGCGGGCCGACGGAAATCTTGCCCAGATTCAGCGCTTCGAACAGCAACGGCGAGAGGGTGCCCACCAGCACCATCGCGGCAGCGGCGGACATCAGCAGGTTGTTGATAAGCAACAGGGTTTCGCGCGAAAACGCGGCAAAAGGCTTGCCGGACTCCTGCGCCGGTGCGCGCAGCGCATAAAGCAGCAGCGAGCCGCCGGTGATGACCACGAGGAAGGTCAGGATGAAAACACCGCGACCCGGATCGGAGGCGAATGCGTGCACCGAAGTCAGCACGCCCGAGCGCACGATGAAGGTGCCCAGCAGCGAGAGCGAAAAGGCCGCGATGGCCAGCAGGGTGGTCCAGCCGCG
>CAZTXX010000233.1:0-3749 GCA_964617405.1 uncultured Aquimonas sp.
GTGCTGTTGGCAGCTGGTTTCTCGATCAACATCCTGGCCATGTTCGCGATGGTGCTTGTGATCGGCATCGTGGTGGACGACGCCATCGTGGTGGTGGAGAACGTCGAGCGCATCATGGCCGAGGAAGGTCTATCGCCCAAGGAAGCCACGCTCAAGGGCATGAAGCAGATCTCCGGTGCGGTGGTCGGCATGACCACGATCCTGGTCGTGGTGTTCATCCCGCTGGCCTTCTTCAGTGGCGCCACCGGCAACATCTACCGCCAGTTCGCGGTGGTGATGGCCACTGCCATCACTTTTTCCGGATTCTTCGCCCTGACCCTGACACCGGCGCTGTGCGGCACCTTGCTCAAGCCGGTGGAAAAAGGTCATCGCCACGACGTCAAGACCGGTCTGTTCGGGCCTTTCTTCAACTGGTTCAACCGGCATTTCGGGCGCATGACGCGTGGCTACGAGCGCGGCATGACGAAGATCGTGCGCCGCAGCTGGACGGTCATGGGCGTGTATGTCGCGATCATCGCCTGCGTGGCGCTGCTGTTCGCTCACGTGCCGACCGGCTTCCTGCCGGTAGAGGATCAGGGCAGCGTGATGGTCAATACCCAGCTGCCGCCTGGTGCCACCCAGGAGCGCACCGTCGAGGTGGTCAAGCAGATCGAGGACTACATGCTCAACCAGCCCGAGATCGAAAGCGTGGTGGCCATCGTGGGCTTCAACTTCTCCGGTACCGGGCAGAACGTGTCGCTTGCCTTCGGTACGCTCAAGGATTGGGCGCAGCGCACCGGCAAGGGCGAAGACGCGGCTTCGTTCGCCGGGCGTGCCACGGGTGCGCTGGCGGCAATCCGTGATGCCTTCGTGATCGTGATCACCCCGCCGTCGATTCCCGAGCTGGGCACCGGTGCCGGATTCGCCTTCCGCCTGCTCGATCGTGGCGGCAAGGGTCATGACGCCCTGCTGGCGGCGCGCGGGCAGTTGCTGGGCGCGGCGTCGCAAAGCCCGATCCTGGTCAATGTACGCCCGGAGGGTATCGATGACGCCCCGCAATGGGAGCTGGAAATTGACCGCCATGCGGCGGCGGCCCAGGGCGTGAGCGTGGCTTCGATTGCCAGCGTGCTGGGTACGGCGCTGGGCTCGAGCTATGTCAACGACTTCCCCAACGAAGGCTTCATGCAGCGGGTGATGGTGCAATCCGATGCCGCCACACGCATGACCGAAGACAGCGTTCTTGCACTCAAGGTGCGCAATGACCGCGGCGAGCTGGTGCCCTTGGGTACCATGGTCAGCGCGCGCTGGGTGAGTGGCCCGATGGCGCTCAAGCGCTACAACGGTATCCCCTCGATGTCGATCAGCGGTGAAGCGGCGCCGGGCTATTCCTCGGGCGACGCGATGGCCGAGATGGAACGCATCGCCGCCTCCCTCCCGGAAGGTTTCGGCTATGAGTGGACGGGCATCTCGCTGGACGAGAAGAAGGCGAGTGGTCAGGCGTTCACCCTGTATGCCTTCTCGATTCTCGCGGTGTTCCTGTGTCTGGCCGCGTTGTACGAGAGCTGGACCATCCCGCTGTCGGTGATCCTGGTGGTGCCGCTCGGCGTGTTGGGTGTGCTGCTGGGCGTGTGGCTGCGCGGCATTCCGAATGACGTGTATTTCCAGATCGGCCTGGTGACGGTGATCGGCCTGTCGGCCAAGAACGCCATCCTGATCGTGGAATTCGCCAAGGACCTGCAAGCCGAGGGCAAGAGTCTCGTCGATGCCGTGCTGGAAGCCGCACATCTGCGCTTCCGCCCGATCCTGATGACCTCGATGGCCTTCATCCTGGGTGTGGTACCGCTTTATTTCGCCACTGGCGCCAGTTCGGCCAGCCAGCGCGAGATCGGTACCGGTGTGCTGTGGGGCCTGGTTTCGGGCACGGTGCTGGCGGTGCTGATGGTGCCGGTGTTCTTCCTGGTGGTGCGCAGCATCTTCCGCAGCAAGGGCGCAAACGCCCCGCATGCGATTTCCTCGCAGGGAGCCACGCCATGAAGCGCTTGAATATCCTGGCGGCGGCCTTGTCGTTGGCCTTGCTGGCCGGTTGCTCGCTTGCACCGCACTACCAGCGCCCGGCGATGCCGGTTCCCGACGAGCTGCCGTTGGCACCCGCGGACGGCGATGCGGCTGGCAATGCCGCTGATCTGCACTGGCAGGAGTTCGTGCAGGACGAGCAGCTTCGCGAGCTCGTCGGCATGGCGCTGGAAGGCAATCGCGATCTGCGCATCGCGGTACAGAACATCGAACTGGCCCGTGCCCAGTACCGCATCCAGCGCGCCGACCAGTTTCCGACGCTGGGCGTGTCGGCCGCCGGTGAGCGCGGTTCGGTCAACAGCTCGGGTGCCAACGTGCAATCCGGCTACAGCGTTGGTCTGGGTGTCGCGGCGTGGGAGCTGGACTTTTTCGGCCGCGTCGCATCGCTCAAGGATGCCGCGTTGGCAAAGTTCCTCGCCACCACAGAGGCCCGCAAGACGGCCCAGATCAGCCTGGTCGCCAACGTCGCCAGCGTCTGGTTGCAACTCAAGACCGACACCGAGCTGCTGGCGCTGGCCGAGCGTACCCTGGAAACCCGGGAACAGTCGCTGGAACTGATGCGGATGCGCTTCGATAACGGTGCTTCCTCGGCATTGGATCTGCGCCAGACCGAATCGCTTGCAGCCAGTGCACGCGCCAGCGTGGCCCAGCAGCGGCGCCTGCGCGGGCAGGATCTCAACCTTCTGGCGCTGCTGGTCGGTGCGCCGGTCCCGGAACGTCTGGTGCCGGTTGCGGCCCAGGCCGACGACACCACGGACACAGCCGGCGAGCTGGTGGCCATGGCGACCCCGACACCCGATTTGCCGCAGTTCCATCCGGTTCCGGCCGGGCTGTCATCCGACCTGCTGCTGCAGCGGCCCGACATCCGTGCCGCCGAGCAGCAACTGATTGCGGCCAATGCCGATATCGGCGCGGCGCGGGCCAACTTCTTCCCGCGCATCACGCTTACCGGCACCCTTGGCCGGATCAGCGGCGAGTTCGAGGACCTGTTCGGATCCGACGGTCAGCGCGTCTGGTCGGTTGGCGCGGGTCTGTCGTTGCCGATCTTCGACATGGGCCGCAATCGCGCCAATCTCGCCATCGCGAAGGCGGCGCGTGAAATCGCCGTGGCGCAGTATGAAAAGGCGATCCAGACAGGTTTTCGTGAAGTGGCGGATGCGCTCATCGCCCGCAGTACGCTGGTCGATGAACTGGCCGCACTCGAAGCCCAGGCCGATGCCGAGCGTGATCGCTTCCAACTTGCCGAATTGCGCTACCGCAATGGTGTGGCCAGCTATCTGGATCTGCTTGATGCCCAGCGCTCGTTGTATTCCATCGAGCAGGCCTTGGCTCAGACCCGTCTGGCGCAGCGGGCCAGCGAGGTGCAGCTCTATCAGGCGCTGGGTGGGGGTTGGAGCGATTCGGAGTAGTGTGGATTGCTGGTTGGGTTTGACCTGACCGGTGCGGCTTCTTGTGCTTCTTCATTCAACGCTGTCGCAGGGGTTTCGACCGCCTCGGCGGCGTTCGACAGGGGTAGGGGCTACGCGGGTTTGACTTGGCGGTTGCTGCTTCTTCTGCTTTGTATTCAACGCTGCCGCGAGGGTTTCGACCGCCTCGGGGGCGGCCGACCTACTTTCTCTTGCTTGTCCAAGAGAAAGTAGGCAAAGAGAACGACACCCCAGCGGCCCGCCCGGAAGATGAAGCTTTCCGGGTGTGTG
>CAZTXX010000234.1:0-3727 GCA_964617405.1 uncultured Aquimonas sp.
CCGTCCTTGCCGGTGACGTTGTGCAGCTTGAGCTGCACCTCCGGGTGCGCCTCGCGGAAGGCCTCCACGAAGGAAGGCAGGAAGTACAGGATGGTGGAGCTGCCGGCCGCGATATTGAGCTCGCCGGCGGACAGCCCGCGCAGCCGGTCGCGGAAGTCGCTTTCCAGTGAATCAAGACCGTCCATCAGGGGGCGTGCCAGCTCGTAGAGCTCCTCGCCCTCGTGGGTGAGATTGAGACGGCGGCCGCGTCGCTCGAACAATTTGACGCCCAGTTCGCTCTCCAGTGCGCCCAATTGCAGGCTTACCGCAGGCTGGCTGAGGAACAATGCCTCGGCGGCGCGGGTGATCGAACCCAATCGCGCGGCGTGACAGAACGCGCGCAACTGCTTGAGTCTGCTGCCTTTGTAGTAAAACCGCGGGGCGGGGCTGGCCATGATTCGAGTGAATGCTCCAAATCAATATTTCATATGTTAATGCACTGCATTGAAACATTTGTATTGGCAAAGTGATAGGGCGGTGCCTACCGTGGCGACACCCTCCGTTTCGAACAGGAGCCAGCCATGGCCGACGCATCCCATTTTTCCGGCATCGAGATCTGCGCCCCGTCGGTGGCAGGACAGGAAACGGTGCTCACCGTCGAAGCCAGGGAACTGCTCCAGGATCTGCATCGACGCTTCGAGCCGCAGCGCCAGGCCTTGCTGGCCGCGCGGATCGAACGACAGGCGCGTTTCGATGCCGGCGGGCTGCCGGACTTCCGCCCCGACACCCGCTCCATCCGCGAGTCCGACTGGCGCGTGGCACCGATCCCGAATGCGTTGCGCGATCGCCGCGTGGAGATCACCGGGCCGGTGGATCGCAAGATGATCATCAACGCGCTCAATTCCGGCGCCGAAGTGTTCATGGCCGACTTCGAGGACTCCACCAGCCCGACTTGGGCCAACCAGATCGAAGGCCAGGTCAACCTGCGGGATGCCGTGGCCGGCAACATCGAGTTCACCGCGGAAAACGGCAAGCATTACGCCCTCGCCGAGGATGCCCGCACCCTGCTCATGGTGCGCCCGCGCGGCTGGCACCTGACCGAAAAGCACGTGCTGGTCGATGGCCACCGGATCTCGGGTGGCATTTTCGATCTGGCGCTCTTCGCCCTGCACAACGCCACCGCGCTCGCCGCGCGTGATCGCGGCCCGTATTTCTACCTGCCGAAACTCCAGTCGATGGAGGAAGCCGCGCTCTGGGACGAGGTGCTCGCCTTTCTTGAAGTGCGCCTCGGCATTCCGCTCGGCACGATGAAGGTCACGGTGCTGATCGAGACCCTGCCGGCCGTGTTCGAGATGGACGAAATCCTGCATGCATTGCGCGGGCGCATCGTCGGGCTCAATTGCGGGCGCTGGGATTACATCTTCTCCTACATCAAGACTTTCCGCCGTCATCCGGATCGTGTGCTGCCGGATCGCGCCCAGGTGACGATGGCGGCGCCCTTCCTGAGCAGCTATTCGCAACTGCTGATCCGCACCTGCCACCGGCGCGGAGCCTTCGCGATGGGCGGCATGGCCGCGCAGATTCCGATCAGCGGCGATCCGCAGGCCAACGAGCAGGCCCTGGCCCGCGTGCGCGCCGACAAGCTGCGCGAAGTGAAGAACGGCCACGATGGCACCTGGGTCGCACACCCGGCATTGATCCCGGTGGCGCGTGCGGCGTTCGACGAATTCATGCAGGGGCCGAACAACCTGCACGTGGCGCGCGAGGACGTTGACGCCACCCGCGACGGCCTGATCGCGCCCAGCGGTGGAACCATCACCCGCGACGGCTTCACCGGCAACATCGACGTCTGCGTGCGCTACCTCGCCGCCTGGCTCGATGGCCTGGGTTGCGTGCCGATCAACCACCTGATGGAAGACGCCGCCACCGCCGAGATCAGCCGCACCCAGCTCTGGCAGTGGCTGCACGTGGGCCAACAGGTTTTCGAAGACGGCGCCCCCATCGATTTTGGCTGGTTCGACGCCGTGCTTGCCCGCGTTCCCCAGCGCCTGCCCGAGTCCGGCCTGCCCGGCCAATCGAAGATCCCGGAAGCCATGGCCCTGCTTTCCGAGCTCACCCACGCCGAAGAACTGGCCGACTTCCTCACCTTGCCCGCGTACGAGCGGATTTGAGGAGCCGTGATTGGGGATTCGGGATTGGTGATTCGCAAGAGCCAAGCCCGAGCCCCAACCTCTCCTTGAAACCCCACCGCCGCCGCTTTTGCCAATCACGAATCACGAATTACCAATCACGGAGCAAACCATGACCACCCGCCAGCAACAGATCACCGAACTCGAAAACCAGTGGAAGAACGACCCGCGCTGGAGCCTGGTCCAGCGGCCCTACAGCGCCGCCGACGTGGTGCGCCTGCGTGGCAGCCTCCAGCCTGAGCACACCTTGGCCAAGCGCGGTGCGGAAAAGCTCTGGACGCTGGTCAACGGCAGCTCGAAGAAGGGCTACGTCAACGCCTTCGGCGCGATCAGTGCGGGCCAGGCGATGCAGCAGGCCAAGGCCGGTCTGGAAGCCGTGTACCTCTCCGGCTGGCAGGTCGCCGCCGACGGCAATACCTCGGAAACCATGTATCCGGACCAGTCGCTGTACGCCTACGACTCGGTGCCGACCATGGTCCGCCGCATCAACAACACCTTCCAGCGCGCCGATGAAATCCAGTGGAAGGCGATCTGCGACGGCAAGCTCGACGACAAGGCCGCCATCGACTTCTTCCTGCCCATCGTGGCCGACGCCGAGGCCGGCTTCGGCGGCGTGCTCAACGCCTACGAACTGATGAAGAACATGATCGTCGCCGGTGCCTCCGGCGTGCACTTCGAGGACCAGCTCGCCGCGGTGAAGAAGTGCGGCCACATGGGCGGCAAGGTGCTGGTGCCGACCTCCGAAGCCGTGCAGAAGCTCGTCGCCGCGCGCCTGGCCTCCGACGTGCTCGGTGTGCCCACCCTGATCCTCGCCCGTACCGACGCCGAGGCCGCCAACCTCATCACCTCCAACCACGACGCCAACGACCAGTCCTTCCTCACCGGCGAGCGCACCGCCGAGGGCTTCTACCGCGTCAAGAACGGCCTGGAGCAGTCCATCAGCCGCGGCGTGGCCTACGCGCCCTATGCCGACCTGGTGTGGTGTGAAACCGGCACCCCCGATCTCGGCTTCGCCCGCGAATTCGCCCAGGCCGTGCTGGCAAAGAACCCCGGCAAGCTGCTGGCCTACAACTGCTCGCCCAGCTTCAACTGGAAGAAGAACCTCGACGACGCCACCATCGCCCGCTTCCAGGACGAGCTCTCCGCGCTGGGCTACAAGTTCCAGTTCATCACCCTGGCCGGCATCCACATCAACTGGTTCAACAGCTTCAAGTTCGCCCACGACTACGCCCGCGGCGAGGGTATGCGCCACTACGTCGAGCAGGTGCAGGAGCCCGAATTCGCCGCGCGCGAGAAGGGCTACACCTTCGTCAGCCACCAGCAGGAAGTGGGCGCCGGCTACTTCGACGACGTCACCACCGTGATCCAGGGCGGCGCCTCCAGCGTCACCGCGCTCACCGGCTCCACCGAAGAAGAGCAGTTCTACGACGACAAGAAGAAGGACGCGGCGTAAGCCGCGCGGATTGTCCGAGCTGAAATCGGCCCCGCTTCGGCGGGGCCTTTTTTTTCACAAGGAACTCTCGCAGCTGTCCAACTTGATTTTGCAGGCTGGGATGCAA
>CAZTXX010000235.1:0-3702 GCA_964617405.1 uncultured Aquimonas sp.
GCCGTTTCCACTCGCCGCGGCGGTCGCGGTAGTCGGGAATGCCCGAGGCCGTGCTGATGCCCGCGCCGGTGAGCACGAACAGGCGCCGGTGGCGCGCCAGGAAGTCCCGCAGCGAAGGATCGGTTGTTTCCATCAGCTCGTGGGTGAGATGCCGGCGCACAGGATGCAGCGTCCGGCGGGGGAAGGCGAGCACCAGCCGTAATGTTCACGGCGCCATGAAAACAGGGCCCGGCCAGAAAGCCGGACCCTGCTGGACAACACTGGGCGGAATGGCGCCCCGTCCGGGATCAGAATCGATATTCCATCTGCAGCGACCACACATCCGGGTTCATCTTGAACCCGTCGCGGCTGGCCTCGTAGCGGTCGTAGTGCAGTCCGACGCTGGAGTGCTCGCTGAGGTTGTAGCCAAAACCCGCACCGAGGTACCACTTGTTGCTGGTCGTGTCGGTGTAATAAGGCGCCAGATCCTCGTCATCCGGAACAAAGAGCACGCCGCTGCGCATGTCGCCACGGAAATAGCCGCCGCGCGCAGAGAAGTACCAGTCCGGGGTGATGTCGAAATTGGTGTTCACGCCCGCGGTCCAGCCCTTGAGCTTGGCCTTGCCGAACACGTTCTGGCTGAAGGACGGGAACTTGCCCAGATTCGCATAGCCGACTTCCAGACCCAGCTGCGCGCTGCGCGAAAGCGCCCAGCGGTAACCGGTATTGACGCTCCAGGCGGTGTCGTGGCCGTCATAGACACCGCGATCCATATCGGCGCGGCCGACGTTGCCATTGACGAAGAATCCACCATCGCTCTGGGCCATGGCGGGCAGGGCAGCCGCACTGGCGGCCAGCAGGGACAGGCACAGCAAGGTCTTTTTCATTGTCACGATCCATGTTGATTTTGGTATTGCCGCCGGTATCACAGCGACAAGCAACAGGATGGGGGTATAAGGTTGTTTATACAAATTATTGATTTACAAGATATTAATATGCGTGAACCTCGTATGAGCCGGGCCGATGACGCTGGGTGCGGAATTCGCGACCAAGTCCCGGCAAGCCGGTTGCAACCGGCTTGCCGGAGGTGTCCGGTGCGGCGCGTCGCCCTGCCGGCGACGTCGAGCCTCCGGCGGGTCGCGTGGTTCAGAACTCGAAGCCGTCGGAAAACAGCGCCGTCCGCTCCACCGCGCCGATGTCGCAGCGCCCGGCTTCGCGTTCGACGCCCAGTTGGTCGAACTGGAAACAGGCTTCGGGGTTGCCGCTGGCCGGGTTCAGCGGGCTGCCGGCGTCGATCAGCGGGCTGCCAGGCAGCGGCATGAGCGCAGGCAGCGGCAGGCTGACATCCAGCAAGTCGAGGCCGGAATCCGTGTTCGGGAGGTTGCCGAAGCCGCTGGGAGCCAGGTTGCAGCTGTTGCCGTCGTCGAGGTTGTGGCCATCGATATCGCGCACGTCCGGGACATAGCTCGTGACAACGCAGTTCGCACCGAAGTTGAAGGCCAGGGCGCTGTTGCGGATGAACAGGGTTCGGGCAATGAGGGTATGAAAGGGAAGGTTGTACCAGCGCACGCCGCACGAGTTGTCCGAGATGGTGAGATTTTGCAGGAACACGTCGCTGCGCCCGGAATCGATGCCGCAGAAATTGTTTTCCGCGATGGTGCTGCTGAACATCCGGAGCAGGCTGTCTTCGACGGTGATCGCGCCGCGCAGCGTGTTTTCCGCACCACCCTGGGTCAAATTCCAGTACAGGCTGCTGTTTTCGATGCGCAGCGTGGAGTCTTTTGCATGTACGCCCGCACCGCCGACCTGTCCGGCGGAGTGCGCCACCGCGCGGTTGTTGCCCAGCACGCTGTAGCGCAGCAGCAGCTCTGTCTCGAACAGTGAGATGGCACCTCCGACGTTGGCCTGATTGCCCTCGAAACGGCTCAGATGAATCGCGACGGCAGCATCGCCGTACGCGAACAACCCGCCGCCGGCACCGTACTCCGCACCGCCGTCCAGCCCCGCGCGGTTGTTGGCCACCCGGCTCTGCGTGATCGTCAGCGTGCCGACCACGCCCACCCTGTAGATTCCGGCACCGGCGATGCTCGCCTCATTGCTCTCGATGTCGCTCAGGTGAATGAAGGTGTTGGCCGGATTGCGCAGCAGGATCCCGCCGCCCACCGCATCTTCGCTGTATGGACCTGGTGTGATCGCGCGGCCATTGATGATGCGTACCCCGTTCAGTACAAAGGGTCCGTCGATCACGTCCAGAGCACGGTCCAGCAGGTTGGCATCGATGATCGGCCTTTGGGTGCCCTGGGCCTGGATGGTCAGGCCTGCGGCATCCAGGATATCCAGATCGCCGGTGAGCGATGCGTGTTCGGTGGTGCCGGGAATGGTCAGTCGATAGGTGCCGGCGGGCAGACTGATCGTGTCCGCCCCGGGCAAGGCATTGGCCTCCATCACCGCCGCGCGAAGGGTGCACACCACCGGAGCGGATGTGGCGCAGACGCCGTCGCCGGGGTCGGCATCGATGCGATCGTCGAACGAATTGGGGGTGAAGGTGGCTGCCGACGCCGGCAGCGCCAGGGCCAGCAGTAATGCCGCAAGCGGGCCGCGGCTGGGGCCAGATCGAGTGTTCACGCTCATGGCTCGACTCCGATGACGAGGCTAACGCGCTCATCCTAGGGAGACAGGCTGCGGAAAGAATCCTTCGTTTGAAGGACAAATCGCCGGTCTTTCCGGCCGAACGTGTAGTTTGCAGCGGTGCGATCGCGCGGAGAGGCCGATTCGCGCGCGATGGACCCGCCGGACAATTCGATGCGTGCCCCATCGCGGCCAAGGCCGCTCCTACACTGCACCATCCAGATTTTCGCCAGATGTTGCAGGAGCGGGCTTGCCCGCGATAAAGGCGCGTCGTCAGCCCAGCCGCGCCTGCTGCTCCTTCAGGCCATCGAGCTGCACCGACCAGTCGGCCAGGCGCTGGCGCTCCTGATCCACCACCGCAGCCGGCACCTTGTCGCTGAACTTGTCGAGCTTGGCTTGGCTCTTTTCCTTTTCCGCGGCGACGCGGGCGACTTCCTTGGCGAGGCGGGCGCGTTCGGCGTCGAGGTCGATGAGGCCTTCCAGCGGGATCAGTAGGCGCAGTTCGCCGAGCACCGCCGAGGCGCTGGGTGGGGCGGTACTGTTGAGTGCATCAATCGATTCCAGCCGCGCCAGCGCGCGCAGTGCGTCGGCGAAGCGTTCGATCCGTGCGGCATCGTTTGTGTCGCCGCCGTCGACCAGCAGCGGCACGCGGCGCGAGGGCGAGATGCCGAGCGTGGAGCGCACGGAGCGCAGCTTCTGGATCGCATCCTTGAGCCAGTCGATATCGGCCAGATCGCCGGTTTCGCCGACAACCGCAAACGCGGACGGCCAAGGCTGGGCCATGATGCTGCCCTCGGCCAGGCCCAGACGCGGGGCGACGTGCTGCCAGATTTCCTCGGTGACGAAGGGAATCAGCGGGTGCGCCAGGCGCAGGGTGGCTTCCAGCACGGCCAGCAGGGTGTAGCGCACGGAAGCGGCCGCCGCCTCGTCGCTGTTCTCCGGGCTCAACCAGGGCTTGGCGAATTCGATCGACCAGTCGCAGAACTCGTTCCAGACGAATTCGTAGAGCGCCTGCGAGACGAGATCAAAACGGTAGGCGGCGAACTGCGCGTCGATCTCGGCCAGCAGGGCGTCGAAGCGCGCCAGCAGGGCGCG
>CAZTXX010000236.1:0-3659 GCA_964617405.1 uncultured Aquimonas sp.
CGCTGCGCCTGGCCACCCAGGGCTTCGAGACCGATTCGGGCCTGCTCAACTCCGATTGCTCGGCCATGCCGATCACCGCCTTCCTCTCAGACCATCGTGCAGAAACCGTCGACCGCGTGGTGGCGGCGGTGAAGGAGTTCCGCGAAGCCAACGACGCCTGGCACGAAGGGGTGAACCTGCGTGACGAGCTTGCCGAACAGGCGCAGAAGGCCGAGGAGTCCGGTGAGGAGTTCCACAGCGATGCCGTCAACCTGCGCCTTGCCACCGGCAACATCGGCGTGACGGCTGCCACCAACGACACCGTGCGCGCGGTGGAGCAGCACATGCTGCTGTTCCTCTACGCCGCCGTGTTCCTGATGTGCCTGATCAGCTTCCGCAACCCGCTCGCTGCGCTTTGCATCGTGCTGCCGCTGGTGCTTGTCACCGAGCTGGGTCACTCGCTGATGGTCGAGCTCGACATCGGCATGAAGGTCAACACCCTCACCGTGGTGGCGCTGGGTGTAGGCATCGGCGTGGATTACGCGATCTACATCTTCGCCCGCATGCGTGAATCCCTGAACGCGGGAAAGAGCGTGTCGGAGTCCTACTTCATCGCACTCAAGACCACCGGCATCGCGATCTTCTACACCGCCCTGACCCTCGCCGTCGGCGTCGCGATGTGGATCTTCTCTGAGCTCAAGTTCCAGGCCGACATGGGTACGATGCTGACCTTCATGTTCGTGGTGAACATGATCGCCGCCATCATCTTCCTCCCCGCCCTGTGCCGCTGGCTGCTGCGTCCCTTCGAGAAGGACACCTTCAAGCCGGAGCTGTGATGAACGGCCGGGCGGGCCTTGTGCCCGCCCGGTCTTCCACCAAGCAGCCTGAGTGCCTCGCCATCGCAGTGTGAGAGCGCAGCGATGTGTCCCGCCTTGCCCGTGGTCGTGCCGGGAAGGATGATGGCGGTGTTCACGGTCCAGGCATCGATCCGATGTTCGACACGTTCTGGCAATGGCTGGCGGCAATTCCCGGTGTCGGTGCACCGCTGGCGGTGGTGTGGACGCTTTACATCATTGCGATGGGCGTGTGGATCATCTGGGAGAAGCGCGAGCCGAGCGCCACCCTGGGTTGGTTGCTGGCGTTGGCCGCACTGCCTCTGGCGGGGTTCCTGATCTATCACCTGTTCGGCCCGCGCCGGATCAAGCGGCAACGCCTGAAGCGCTTGCGCGCGCGCGCCGAGCTGGCGGCGCGCGAGCCCGATGACGAGGGCGATCCGATCCACCAGCAGATTGCCAGTCTCGCGCATCGCACCACTGGCCTTCCCTCGGTGCACATGCTCGAACCGACCCTGCTGCACAACGGTGAAGGCACCTATGGCGCGATGCTGGAGGCGATTGCCGCGGCACGTCACCACATCCATCTGGCCAGCTACATCTTCGATCCGGACCGGAGTGGCCGGATCTTCCTCGATGCCCTGCTTGCCAAGGCGCGCGAGGGCGTGCAGGTGAGGCTGCTGCTGGACAGCGTGGGTTGCGCACGCCTGCGCATGCGGTTCTTCGCCGACCTGCTCGCCGTCGGTGGCGAGGTGGCGTGGTTCCATCCGGTGCGCTTCCGTCCGTTGCGCCAGCCCACGCTGAACCAGCGCAGTCACCGCAAGATCCTCGTGGTGGACGGTGCCATCGGTTTTACCGGCGGCGTGAACATTTCCGACACCCAGGATCGGCGGCGGCGCAATGACGCGCACAGCGATCTGCATCTGCGTTTCTCCGGCTCGGCGGTGCAAGCGCTGCAACTGGCCTTCGTGGAGGACTGGATCTACGCCACCGGCATCCCGTTGCGTGACGCGGCACTGTGGCCGCGCCCGGCCTGTGGCGGCGCGCCCGCCTTGGTGATTCCGTCCGGGCCTGACAGTCATTGGGAGGCGTTTCACCGGATCGCGGTGGAGATCATCCACGACGCCACCGAACGGGTATGGCTGGTGACGCCCTACTTTGTGCCGAGCGAGGCGGCGCGCATGGCGCTGACCAACGCCGCGTTGTGCGGCGTGGATGTGCGGGTGATGGTGCCCCGTCGCTCGGATTCGCTCTGGGTCAGCGCCGCTGCGCGCTCGTATTACGACGAGCTGCTGGTGGCCGGGGTTCGCGTCTTCGAATACCAGCACAACATGCTGCACGCCAAGGCGATCCTGGTGGATCAACGCCAGGTGATGATCGGCAGCGGCAACTTCGACTATCGCAGCTTCCGGGTCAATTTCGAGCTCTCGGTACTGGTGGATGACGCCGCCCTGGCGGCGGCGATGGAGGCCGCCTGGTACGACTATGCCTCGCGCGCGGTGGAAGTCCGCGGCGATGATCCCCCCGCCTCGCGTCTGCGCCGGCTCGGTGACGCGGTGGCGCGATTGCTGTCACCGCTGCTGTAGGAACCTACCGGCGGCGCGGATGCGGCGACGGGCGGGCGCGGGCATTGCGGCGCACGGCGGGTTGGCGGATACACTAGCCGTCGGTCCAATGCGCGCGGAGATCGGCATGCGCTGGTTGTGGTTCGTGGGTTCCTTGTTGTGCTTCGCGGTGGTGTTCAAGACCACGTCGGTCGGGCTGGCCTTGCTGTGTCTGCTGGGCGCGCTCGCCTTCATGATCATCGGCACGCTGGCGGTGGCGGCGCAGCGCATCGACAACAGCCGCAGCGACATCGGCCGGCTGATCGGCCCGGAGGAGATCAGGCAGATGCGTGAAGCCGAGGCGCGCCGCCAGGCTGCGCAGGCGCAAGCCGAAGCGTCGCCGGCCATCGTGGGCCTGGCCAGTGCCGGCGCCATGATCGCCGCCGAGGCTGCCGCACGGGATGTTCCGGACCAGGACACAGTGCGTGGCGCCGAACCGGTCGTGTCGGAAGACTACGACGACGACTCGTACCCGCAGGCACGCCCGGGATCGGACGAATAGGTCGCTTGGGCGCATTTGGCCGGCGATTCAGGGCGCCGTCGTACCGCCCTCTTTGCGCCACCAGTTGCCGAGCTGGCGCAGGCCTTCCAGCGTGCTCACCCTCGGCTGGTAGCCAAAATCCCTGCGCGCGGCGCTGATGTCGTAGTAATGCGCGGTGGAAAGCTGTTCGGCCAGGAAGCGCGTCATCAGTGGCTCGCCCTTGAGTGGCAGCAGCGAGTAGGCCAGCTCCAGTACCCCACCGGCGTAGTAGGCGGCACGGAACGGCATGAGTTGGGTGACGGTTGGTGCACCAACCGCGCGCAACAGGCTGTTGAGGATGTCGCCGATGGGCTTGGGCTCGCCGTTCGAGATGAAATAGGCCTTGCCGGCGCAGGGCGCGCCCGGGGTGTCATGCAGGGCATCGAAGGCATCCAGGTGCGCCTGTGCGGCGTTGTCGATGTAGGTGGTGTCCACCAGGTTCAGGCCATCGCCCACGAACTTGAGTTTGCCGGTGCGGGCACGTGCGGCCAGGCGCGGCAGCAGGTGGTTGTCGCCCGGCCCCCAGATCAGCCGCGGGCGCAACGCGACGGTGCGCAGCGCTTTGCTATTGGCCGCCAGCACGTGCTCCTCGGCCACGCGCTTGGTGGCCGGATACCAGGCCTTGTAGCGCTCGGCCATCGGCGCATCGGTTTCATTGGCTCCGGTCACCGGGCGCGTGCCGCGGTGCGCGACGCTGGGCGTGGAGGTATGCACCAGGGTGCG
>CAZTXX010000237.1:0-3644 GCA_964617405.1 uncultured Aquimonas sp.
GGTATGGCCGAACCGTTCCTTCGCCTGTCTCAATTCCATGCGGGCAATGCTGCGCAGGTGTACCTCGTCGGGGCCGTCGGCCAGGCGCAGGGCGCGGGCGTTGATCCACAGGTCGGCCAGCGGGGTGTCGGGGCTCAGGCCCATGGCGCCGAAGCTCTGGATGGCACGGTCGATCACCTGTTCCTGCATGCGCGGCACCACCGCCTTGATCATGGCGATTTCCCTGTGCGCCGCCTTGGCGCCCAGTTCGTCGATCATCCAGGCGGTCTTGAGCACCAGCAGGCGGGCCTGCTCGATCTGCAACCGTGACTCGACCACCCGCTCGGTGGTGGAACCGTGCTGGTAGAGGTAACGGCCAAAGGTCTTGCGCTCCTGGATGCGGTCCAGCATCAGTTCCAGGGCCAGTTCGGCGGCACCAATGCTGCGCATGCAGTGGTGGATGCGGCCCGGGCCAAGGCGGGCCTGGGCCAGCGCAAAGCCGGAGCCTTCCTCGCCCAGCAGGTTGCTGACCGGTACGCGCACGTCACGCAGCACGATCTCGTTGTGGCCCTCCGGCGAGACGTGGTGCATCACGCTGATGTTGCGCACCACCTGCACGCCGGGCGTATCCATGGGCACGATCACCATGCTTTGCTGGCGGCGGGCATCGGCATCCGGATCGGTCTTGCCCATCACGATGAGAAAGCTGCACCGCGGGTGCGAGGCATTGGTGATGAACCACTTGCGGCCGTTGATCACATAGTCGTCGCCGTCGCGGCGGATCACGGTCTGGATGTTGGTGGCGTCGGAGGAGGCCACGTCCGGCTCGGTCATGGCAAATGCCGAACGGATCTCGCCATTGAGCAGCGGCAGCAGCCAGCGCGCGCGCTGCTCCGGCGTGGCGCACAGGTGCAGCAGCTCCATGTTGCCGGTATCCGGCGCGTTGCAGTTGAACACCTCGGAGGCCCAGGACACGCGGCCCATGATTTCGGCCAGCGGGGCGTATTCCAGGTTGGTCAGGCGGGTGCCTGGCTCGTCATCGCGCAGGCCGGGCAGAAACAGGTTCCACAGGCCTTCCTCTTTGGCCAGCGCTTTCAGCTCGTCCATGAAGGACACCGGATAGATGCCGGCGCTGACTTCCTGCTGCCACTGGCCAATGCGCGGCACGATGTGGGCGTCCATGAAGGCCTTCAGGCGGGCCTGCAATTGCAGGCTTTTTTCGCTGTAGGCAAAGTTCATCGGTATCGCTCCTCAGAGGGTCAGGCCGCCATCGACCACGATGCAGGCGCCGGTGGTGTAGCGGGCGGCATCGGAGACCAGATAGAGCACGGTGCCGGCCATGTCTTCGGGCAGGGCGTGGCGTTGCAGCGGAATTTGCCTGACGAGTTGCTGGTACAGCGCCTGGTTGTCGAACAGGCCCTTGGCAAAGCGGGTTTCGGTCAGGCCGGGCAGGATGGCGTTGACGCGGATGCCCAGCGGGCCGCATTCGCGGGCAAAAGCCTTGGTCATGCTGACCACGGCCGCCTTGCTGATCGAATAGATGCCCTGCATGGGCTGCGGATGCAGCGCGTTGACCGAGGCGGTGTTGACGATGCAGCCGGATCCCTGCTCGCGCATCAGCTTGCCGCCTTCCACCGACATGAAGAAATAGCCGCGCAGGTTGACCTCGAAGGTTTTCTCGAAAGCCGCCAGGTCGGTATCCAGAATGTGGCCGAAGTAAGGGTTGGTGGCGGCGTTGTTGACCAGGATGTCGAGCCGGCCATGACGCTCGCGGATCATGGCGAACAGGCTGGCGATGGAATCCATGTCGCCGACGTGACAGGCATGGGCGCTGGCCTTGCCGCCGTCCGCATTGATGCTGTCGGCGACCACTTGGCAGTCGGCCTGCTTGCGGCTGGAAATGATGACTTCGGCGCCCTGGCTGGCGAGCAGGCGGGCAATGGCTTCGCCGATGCCGCGGCTGGCACCTGTGACCAGCGCGATCTTGCCGGTCAGGTCGAACAGCTGGGTGGTCATGGACTTGTTCCTTGTCATGGTTCGGTTGCGATCATGTCGAGCGCCATCTGCGCCAGCGGCGCAGCCATCTTGCCGACCTCCAGCGCCTGGGTGCTGGAGGCGTTGCCGTCCAGCGCGCGCTTGTAGACACCCTGCAAAATGGCGGCCAGGCGGAAGAAGCTGAAGGCCACGTAGAAGGTCCAGTGCTCGATGTGTTCGATGCCACGGGCGCGGCAATACAGCTCGCGGATTTCAGCTTCGCTGGGCAGGCCCAGGGCAGCACGATCCACTTGGTGCAGGCCCTTGTAGCTGCCGGCCGAGGGCAGGCGCAGGCACATGCAGAAATAGGCGATGTCGGCCAGCGGATGGCCGAGGGTGGACAGTTCCCAATCGATGATGGCGCGGATTTTTACCGCATCGGGCTGGAAGATCAGGTTGTCGAAACGATAGTCGCCATGGATCAGGCTGACCTGGCCGTCGTCTTCCGGCAGGTGTTCTCCCAGCCAGACGATCAACTGCTCGAAGGCCGGCAGGCTGCCGGTTTCCGAGGCGCGGTATTGCTGCACCCAGCGTTGCAGCTGGCGCTGGAAATAGGCCTGCGGACGGCCAAAGTCGGTCAGCCCGACCTGCTCCAGATCCACGCTGTGCAGGGCCGCCAGCGTTTGCACCGCCTCGCGGTAATAGTCGAGACGCTGCTCTTGCTCAATTTCAGGCAGGGCCGGATTCCAGAAAATGCGGCCCGGCTCATGGCTCATCACATAAAACATGCTGCCGACCACCTGCTCGTCTTCGCACAGCAGCAGGGCCTGTGGCACCGGTACGGGGGTGTGGCGCAGTGCGCGGATGACGCGAAACTCGCGGTCGACCGCGTGGGCCGACTGCAGCAACGCGCCATCAGGCTTGCGGCGCAGCACATACTGTTGCTGCGGCGTGCTCAACAAATAGGTGGGATTGGACTGGCCACCGGGAAATTTCTTTGCCTCCAGCGGCCCCTGAAAACCGGGCAACGCTGTAGCCAGATACCGGGCAAGGGTCTCGATACGGGAAGGGTCCATGCTGTGCCTGGGTATGGGAGGTTCAACCGCCATTTCCGCGTCACCTGCGAAGCCGCCGACGACGATGCGAGGCCGCTTTCCGGCACTCGGAGGTAGTGTAGCGGGCGCGGCGGCGCGAACATCCGTTTGCCCGGCTGGATCGATTCGACCGGCGATAAACCGATCAAGCCAAAGCCGCCTGACTCAGACCAGACGGCCTTCAGGAAAGCCCAGGCGGTTCCCTTCACTAAACCGGCGGATAGAAGATCTCTCCAAAGTCGGCGTCCGGGTATTCCAGCATCAAATCAACGATGGCGAAGGTCAGCTTGCCCAATATCGCCGCGCCGTCCTTGACCTGAGCGCGATTCAATCTGCTGTTCCACGTCGCGCCGCCGTGCACGAGCTGGTTGCGCAGCACATAAAGCCGGTCGAACACGATGGACAGCACAGTGCCCGTGTCGTTGGCCAGCACCGATGCGGTCGCCGCCTTGCGGCTGGCGACGAAGGATTCTTCCCAAGCCCCACTCGAATCATGATCACGCAACGCGCGCCAGAACGGCTCGAACACGTACTTGTTCTCGATCAACGTGCGGATCGAACCGCTGAACTGCGCGAAGACCAGATGATGCAAGCGGC
>CAZTXX010000238.1:0-3637 GCA_964617405.1 uncultured Aquimonas sp.
AGGTAGATATGCAGATCGGTACCGCAGATCGCGGTCTTTTCCAGCTTGACGAGCACCTCGTTGGGGCCGATCTGCGGAATCGGCACCTCTTCCATCCAGAGGCCGCGGGCGGGTTCGCGCTTGACCAGCGCCTTCATCATGTCAGCCATGGCACGTACGCCGAATTAGGGATCAGACCGAAGATTATAAGGCCGCCGTCCCAACCCGGTGGCGACCATCAACACGATGACCATCGGCCCATTCGCGCAAGCGACGTGCTGCCTATACTCGGGGGTTACGCCAAAAAATTTCCCGGGAAAACCAATCATGCGACTGACCCTGCTCTGCGCCGGCCTGCTGGCCGCCATGCCCGTCCTTGCCGTTGAAGGCATGTGGACGCCCGAACAGCTGCCGGAGATTTCCCAGGCGCTGACCCGCGCCGGGCTGAAGCTCGATCCCGCCACGCTGTCCGACCTGCGCGGCCAGCCGATGGGCGCGGTGGTATCGCTGGGCGGCTGCACCGCCTCCTTCGTTTCGCCCAAGGGTCTGGTGGTCACCAACCACCACTGCGCCTACGGTTCGCTGCAGCTCAATTCGACCCCGGAAAACCACATGCTGCGCGACGGCTTCATCGCCGCCTCGCTGGCGGACGAGCCTTCCGCCGGTCCGGGCGCGCGCATCTGGGTGACCGAGGACATCAGCGACGTGACCGCGCAGGTGCTCGGCGGCATCGCGAAGAAGGCCACCGACCGCCAGCGCAACGACGCCATCGAGGCCGCGCAGAAGAAGCTCGTGGCCGAATGCGAGGCCGACGGGGTGTACCGCTGCCGGGTGTTCTCGCACTTTGGCGGGGTGCAGTACCGCCTGTTCCGGCAGATGGAGATCCGCGACGTGCGCATCGCCTACGCGCCGCCCGAGGCCATCGGCAAGTTTGGTGGCGACACCGACAACTGGCAGTGGCCGCGCCACACCGGCGACTTCGCCTTCTACCGCGCCTACGTCGACCCGGACGGCAAGCCGGCGCCGTTCTCGAAGGACAACGTGCCCTACCAGCCCCGGCGCTTCCTTCCCATTGCGAAGGAAGGCGTGGCCGAGGGCGACTTCGTGATGGTGGCCGGCTACCCGGGGCGCACCCAGCGCTACCAGCTCGCCGACCAGATCGACGATGCGATCGACTGGGCCTATCCCAGCCGGATCCAGTCCTTCGACGATCTGGCCGCCATCATCACCGCCGCCGGCGAGGCCGATCCGGCGGTGGCGATCAAGTACGCCGCCACGATGGCCGGCATGAACAACGGCCGCAAGAACATGGCCGGCATGCTCGAGGGCTTCCGCCGCGCGAACGCCGCCGGCATCAAGCGGCGCGAGGAAAACGCACTGGTCGAATGGCTCCAGTCGCAGGGCCGCACCGGCAAGCCGGCCTTGGACAACTATCGCGAGTACGTGAAACTCATCGATTCCCAGCGCGCCACCCGCGAGCGCGACCAGATCCTGGGCTCACTGCGCTTTTCCGGCCTGTTCGGCAGCGCCGGCACGCTCTATCGCCTCGCCCACGAGCGCGCCCTGCCCGATGCGCAACGCGAGGCCGGCTATCAGGAACGCGACTGGCCGACGCTGGAAGCCGGCCAGCGCCAGCTCGACCGGCGCCTCGACCCCGGCGTGGACCGGCAGATCCTCGAATACTGGCTGGGCAAGTACGCCGCCCTGCCCGCCTCCCAGCGCCTGCCCGAACTCGATGCTTGGGCGGGACTGTCCGGCGACGCGCCATCCACCGTGCAGATGAACAAGCAGATCGAGTCCCTCTACGCGACCACGCGGCTGACCTCGCTCGAAGACCGCATCGAGGCCTTCAACGCCACGCCGCAGGAACTGGAGGCCAGCGGCGACGGCTTCCTGGAACTCGCCGCCGCGGTGTATCCGGGCCTGCAGCGCCTCGACGCCGAGACCAAGGCCTTCAACGGTGCCGTGGCGCGCCTGCAGCCGGGCTACATGCAGGCCCTGATCGACTTCCGCGACAGCCAAGGTCGCGCGACCTATCCGGACGCCAACTCCAGCCTGCGCATCACCTTCGGCAACATCATGGGCGTCTCGCCACGTGACGGGCTCTACTACCAGCCCTTCACCACCACCCGCGGTCTGGTGGAAAAGCACACCGGCGAAGGCGAGTTCGACGCCACCCAGGCGCAGCTCGAGGCCATCGCCGAGCGCCGCTTCGGTGCCTGGGAAGTGCCCTCGCTCAGGGACGTGCCGGTGAACTATCTGGCCGACCTCGACGTGACCGGCGGCAACTCCGGCTCGCCCACGCTCAACGCCAAGGGCGAACTGGTGGGCCTGATCTTCGACGGCATCTGGGAATCGGTTGCCTCCAACTGGGTCTTCGACCCGGCCATCACCCGCACCATCCACGTCGATTCGCGCTACATGCTGTGGATCATGGACGAGGTGTTCCCCGCCCCGGCAATCCTGGAGGAACTGGGCGTCACTCCGCGGGCGCGCTGAGGCTGGCAATTCCGCCGCGCGCCTGGCGCGCGCGGCGGAGGCTCAGCTTTCCCGCGCCAGCCGCTCCGCCAGACCAATATAGGAGGCCGGCGTCAGCGCCAGCAGGCGGGCCTTGGCATCGGCGGGAAGTTCCAGGCTTCCGATGAAGGCATGCATCGATTCGCGGGTGATGCCATGACCACGGGTGAGCGCCTTGAGCTGCTCGTAGGGATTGGGCAGGCCGTGGCGGCGCATCACCGTCTGCACCGCCTCGGCCAGCACTTCCCAACTGGCATCAAGATCGGCGTCCAGACGGACGGGATCGACGATGAGCTTGCCCAGCCCCTTCATCAACGCGTCGAGCGCGATCAGGCTGTGGCCAAAGGCGGTGCCGAGCGCACGCAATACGGTGGAATCGGTGAGGTCGCGCTGCCAGCGGCTGATCGGCAGCTTGGTCGAGAAGTGCTCGAACAAGGCATTGGCCAGCCCGAAGTTGCCCTCGGCGTTCTCGAAGTCGATCGGGTTGACCTTGTGCGGCATGGTGGACGAGCCGACCTCGCCCTCCTTGAGCTTCTGGCGGAAATATCCCAGCGAGATATAGCCCCAGACATCGCGGCACAGGTCGATCAGCACGATATTGGCGCGACGCATCGCATCGCCGATTTCGGCCACGCAGTCGTGCGGCTCGATCTGGGTGGTGAACGGATTGAACGCCAGATCCAGGCTCTCGACAAAACGCTGCGCGAAAGCCGGCCAGTCCACATCCGGATACGAAACGAGATGGGCGTTGTAATTGCCCACCGCGCCATTGATCTTGCCGCTCAGCTCCACCTGCGCGATCTGCCTGCGTTGACGTTCCAGGCGCGCCACCACATTGGCCAACTCCTTGCCCAGCGTGGTGGGTGAGGCGGTCTGACCGTGGGTGCGCGAGAGCATCGGGCGCGCGGCGTGCTCGTGCGCCATCGCGCGCAGGGTGTCGATCACCCGACCCAGCGCCGGCAGCAGCACCTGTTCGCGCGCGTCGCGCAGCATCAGGCCGTAGGCGAGGTTGTTGATGTCCTCGGAGGTGCAGGCAAAGTGCACGAACTCACGGGCCTGCGCCAGCTCCGGGTGGTCGGCGATCTTTTCCTTGATGAAGTACTCGACCGCCTTGACGTCGTGGTTGGTGGTGCGCTCGATG
>CAZTXX010000239.1:0-3628 GCA_964617405.1 uncultured Aquimonas sp.
GCGTTGAGGTGTGCGGTGATCGCCGGTTTGTGCCGTGCGGTGTGGGTTTTCCCGGATGCGCAGCGCATCCGGGGAAGGCGTTGATGTGCGCGGTGGTAGTCGGTTGATGCCGTGTGGCGTGGGTTTTCCCGGGTGCGGCCTTCGGCCTTATCCGGGCTACGAGGTGCTCGTGTAGCCCGGATAAGCGCAGCGCATCCGGGGAAGGCGTTGATGTGCGCGGTGGTAGTCGGTTGATGCCGTGTGGCGTGGGTTTTCCCGGGTGCGGCCTTCGGCCTTATCCGGGCTACGAGGTGCTCGTGTAGCCCGGATAAGCGCAGCGCATCCGGGAACGGCGCAGGGGTGCGCGGCATCGTGGGACTTGTCCGGAACTGATGGGTGGGTGGAGGAGCGCGGCGGCGGATCAAAAATCCCGTTTGGCCGGTTCGCCAAATTCGCCGGTTGTCCGGGTGTCGCCAGCCCAATCCGGTGATAGCCATCCTTTGCTCACATAATGGTGAAACGTCGAGTGCGGCCAGTCGCAGACCCGTGTGACGAGACGATGTCGAGTCGGGTTGATGTGCACATAGTCCACGTGCGCCTGCAGATCGGCCGGGTCGCGTATCGTGTGTTCCCAAAAGCGCGATTGCCATGGTGACGGGAGCTTGATTCGGCGCGTGAATCCCTTCTTGATTTCGCGCCACAGCGCCGAGTAGTCGCCGGGTCCGTCGTCCATGGCGATCACCGCGTGCAGGTGATCGGGAAGCACGACCGCGGCGATGATTTCATGGGGAATGCGCGCTCTGGCGGCTCGCCAGGCTTGGCGCAGAAGGTCGATCTCCCGAACCAGCAGATCACTCCTTCGATCCCGGAGCGTCACGGTGAAAAAGAAGGTGCCGTTGGAAACCCGGGAGCGGCGATAGAGGACCATGCGTGCATGGTGTCATCGACCGGGGACCGGTCGCAATGTCGAACGACGCGCCGGTTGCGGCGCGACGAATCGCATCCCGGGGTGGGAGTTGAGGCGAGCGTGCGATGGTCGCCGATTTGTGCCGTGCGGTGGTTGCCGGTTGATGCGGTGTGGTGTGGGTTTTCCCGGATGCGGCCTATGGCATTATCCGGGCTACGAGGTGCTCGTGTAGCCCAGATAAGCGCAGCGCATCCGGGGAAGGCGCTGGGATGCGCGGTGGTAGTCGGTTGATACCGTGTGGTGTGGGTTTTCCCGGATGCGGTCTTCGACCTTATTCGGGCTACGGGTGCTCGTGTAGCCCGGATAAGCGCAGCGCATCCGGGGAAGGCGTTGAGGTGTGCGGTGGTTGCTGGGTGATGCCGTGCGGTGTGGGTTTTTCCGGATGCGGCCTTTGGCCTTATCCGGGCTACGGGGCTTGCGTAGCCCGGATAAGCGCAGCGCATCCGGGGAAGGCGTTGAGGTGTGCGGTGGTTGCCGGTTGATGCCGTGTGGCGTGGGTTTCCCCGGATGCGGCCGTTGGCCTTATCCGGGCTACGGGTTCCACGCGGTGATTTCGGGTCAGAACGCGGTCCAGCCGGTGTCCGAGGGGAGGATCGCGCCGTTCACGTTGGGCGCATCGTCCGACAGCAGGATGGTGATCGCTGCCGCTGTTTCCTCCCGCTCCGCCGGGTGCCGTTACTGGCTGAACTGCAGGCGCGCCAGCTCGGCGTAGAGGCCGCCTTGGGCGATCAGCTCCTCGTGCTTTCCTTCGGCCACGATACGGCCGCCGTCGAGAACGACGATGCGGTCCGCGCGGCGGATGGTGGCGAGGCGATGGGCGATCACCAGGGTGGTGCGGCCCTGCATCAGGCGTTCGAGCGCCTGTTGGATGTCACGTTCGCTCTGCGCGTCGAGCGCGCTGGTGGCCTCGTCCAGCAACAGGATCGGCGCATCCTTGAGCACCGCACGGGCAATCGCCACGCGTTGCTGCTGACCGCCCGAGAGTCGCACGCCGCGCTCGCCCAGATGGGTGTCGTAGCCTTCCGGCAGGGTGGAGAGGAAACCGTCGGCCTCGGCAATGCGGGCCGCCTCGACAACTTCGGCGTCGCTGGCGCCCAGGCGCCCATAGCGGATATTGGCTCGGGCGTCGTCGCCGAACAGGACAGGATCCTGCGGCACCAGAGCGATCTGGTCGCGCAGGGCACGCGGGTCGAGCTGGCGAAGATCGATGCCGTCCACCCGGATCACACCCTCGTCCGGATCGTGGAAGCGCAGCAGCAGCTGCAGCACCGTGCTCTTGCCGGCACCGGAGGGGCCGACCAGGGCGACGTTTTCGCCGGGGCGCACGTGCAGGCTGAACTCGTGCAGCGCCGGGGCATCGGGGCGGGTGGGGTAGCGGAAGGTGACGTGCTCGAAACGCAACTCACCGGCCACGCGTGGAGGCAGGCTGGCCGGCTCGACCGGCGTTTCGATGGCCGAGCGTTCGTCCAGCAGCTCCTCGATCCGTCCCATGCCGCCGCCGGCGCGCTGCAGCTCCGCCCAGACTTCGGTGAGCGCGCCGATGGAGCCGGCGCCGATCACGGCGTACAGCACGAACTGGCCCAGCGTACCGGCGCTGAGAGTGCCGCCGATTACATCGCGCGCACCGATCCACAGTACGCCGGTGATCGCACCGAACACCAGCAGGATTACCACGGCGGTCAGACCGGCCTGGGTGGCAATGCGCCGGCGTGCGGCACCGATGGCGGTACGCACGGCGGCCCCGAAACGGCCGGATTCATGATCCTCGCGGGCGTAGCTCTGCACCGTGTGGATGGCGGTGAGGGTTTCGGTGGCACGCGCGTTGGCGTCGGCGATGCGATCCTGGTTGTCGCGCGAAAGCTTTTGCACGCGCCGACCATAAAGCACGATGGGCAGCACGATCACCGGAATGCCGATGGCGGCCATGCCGGCCAGCCGCGGGCTGGTGATGAGCAGGGCGATGCCGCTGCCGAACATGGTCACGAAACTGCGCAACGCCACCGAGAGGGTGGAGGCGATCACGCTGCGCAAAAGCTCGGTGTCGGCGGCCAGGCGGCTGACCAGCTCGCCGGCACGGGTGCGGGCGAAGAATTCCATGTCCAGGTGGAGCAGGTGCCCGAACACGCGTTCGCGCAGGTCGGCGATCACCTTTTCGCCCAGCAGGCTGATGCAGAAGAAGCGCCCGGCCGTGGCCACCGCCAGCACCAGGGCGACCAGGATCAGGCCGATGAACCAGCGGTCGATGCCGGCCGGGTCCTGGCCGGAGAATCCGCGGTCGATCATGAAGCGCACGGCCACCGGCAAGGCCAGTGTGGCGCTGGAGGACAGGGTCAGGAAGACGAGCCAGCCGGCCAGCAGGCCGCGATAGGGTCGAAGGAAGGGCAGCAGGGTGCGCAGGGCCGCGAGTGGGCGCGGGCGTGTTGCGGGGGCGTCGGTATTCACACGAAGTTGTTCAGAAGGCTACGAAGGCTCGGATTGTCGGCCAGCCGGATCATTGCCGTCGTTGCTCTCGATCAACTCGCCCTGGCCGCGCGTTGCATCGCGCAGTGTAGCGGCTAGTGCCGCGACGTGGGCGCTGGGCAGTTCCAGCTCCAGTACCAGGCCATCGGCGTCGTAGCGCTCGCCAAGCTTGCGTGCGTCGTGCGCGGCGATCAGGGCGTGGGCGGTATTGGCGTGCGCGAA
>CAZTXX010000240.1:0-3614 GCA_964617405.1 uncultured Aquimonas sp.
GTCTTGAGTTCCTCGGTGATGTAGCGCTCGGCGCCGGTGAGGGTCTGGCGGCGGGTGTAGTGCAGCGGTGCCTTGTCGGACTGGCCCTTGCTGATCTCGATGAAATAGCCGTGCACGCGGTTGTAGCCGACCTTGAGCGTTGCGATGCCGGTGGTGGCGCGCTCGCGGGCTTCCAGTTCGATGAGGAACTGGTCGGCATTGCTGGCGAGCTGGCGCAGCTCGTCGAGATCGGCATCGAAGCCGTCGGCAATGACGCCACCATCGCGCAGCAACAATGCCGGTTGCGGCATCACCGCGTGTGAAAGGAGTGCGGCCATCTCGCCGTGTTCGCCCAGTTGCGTGGCCAGATCGGTGAGGCGTGGGGAGTCGCCCAGGGCCTGCTGCTGCTCCCTGTCTCCCCCGACAGCGGGGGAGAGGGGGTTGAAAAGCAGCGCGCGGATGTCCGGCAGGGCGCCCAGGCCATCGCGCAGGGTGGAAAGATCGCGCGGGCGAGCCGAGCGCAGCGCGATCCGGGCGAGGATGCGTTCCAGATCGCCCAGCGCGCGGAAGCGCTCGCGCAGCGGTTCGAAGGCGCGGGACTCCAGCAGGGTCGAAACCGCGTGGTGGCGTTCGCGCAGCACCTGCTGGTTGCGCAGCGGCCGGTGCAGCCAGCGCCGCATCAGACGTCCGCCCATCGGCGTGATGGTGCTGTCGATCACGCCCAGCAGGGTATGGCGCAGGTTGCCGTCGACACGCGAGTCCAGCTCCAGGTGGCGGCGCGTGGCGGCGTTCATGGCGATGCCCTCGTCGGCCGACTCGAAGGCGATGGAGGACAGGTGCGGCAGGCGCTGCTTCTGGGTTTCCTCGACATAGGAAAGGAGCGCACCAGCGGCGGCAGTGGCGCGCGGGCGCTGCTCCAGGCCGTAGCCGGACAGGTCGTGCACCTGGAAAAACCGCAGCAGCAGGCGACGTGCCGCATCCGCGTCGAACAGCCAGGGCGCGCGATGGCGTACGCCGGCCTGTGCCTTGAGCCAGTCGGGCAGGCCATCCTGGTCGGGCAGCAGCAGTTCGACCGGTTCCAGCCGCGCCAGCTCGGCGGCCAATGCATCCTCGTCGTCCACCTCGTTGACCAGGAATCGCCCGCTGGCAAGATCCGCCCAGGCCAGGCCGAAGCCCTCGCGTGCCGGGGCCACCGCCATCAGCAGGGTGTCGCGGCGCTCCTGCAACAAGGCTTCATCGGTGACCGTGCCGGGCGTGACGATGCGCACCACCCGGCGTTCGACCAGCCCTTTCGACTGGGCCGGGTCGCCGATCTGTTCGCAGATCGCCACCGATTCGCCCAGCGCCACCAGCCGCGCCAGGTAGCTTTCATGCGAATGCGCCGGCACACCGGCCATCGGGATCGGCGCGCCACCCGAGCTGCCGCGCTGGGTCAGGGTGATGTCGAGCAGCTTGGCCGCGCGCCGCGCGTCGTCGTGGAACAGTTCGTAGAAATCCCCCATGCGGAAGAACAGCAGCACGTCCGGATGCTCGGCCTTGGCCGAGAAGTACTGCTTCATCAGTGGGGTGTGTTCGGGGGTGGCGTCCTTCGGGGCGCGGGCGGAACTCATCGGCGAATCGGCGGCGGAGCGGGCCCTGCATGGTACAGGAGCGGCGCTGCCTACCCGCGTGAGGCCTCAGAAGGTGGCTGCAGCCACGCGTCGGACCTGGCCCACCAGTGCTGTCTCCAGCGATTCGAGCAGCGCCACGACTTCCTTGGACGCGTTCTCCAGGCGCTGCATCTGCGCATCGACATCGGCCTGGCGATCGCTCCGGCTGCGGCCCTTCCTGCCGAGCAGGCGCTGGAAGAACGAGGAATCCTGTTCCTGGAACATGAATTTGAAAATGGTCGCGTAGGCATCGTGCAATTCCCGATGCGGTTCGTTGATCGCACGGAATGCGGGCAGCGGCGACAGCTCCTGGCCGTCCTCGTGGTACCAGCGACCGAACTGGCAGTCGGTATGCAACACCGGAATCTGCTCCTGCGATACGGGGATGCCTTGCACCAGCAGGCCGGCGCGGCCAACCCAGGCCAGGTGGGCGCGCTTGGCTGCTCGCAGGCGTTGAATGGCGTCCTGGATATCCATTTGTCTTTGACTCCGCAAAAGAATCGGCAAACCGATGCAGCCGCCAGCTCCTTCCGGGGCTGGTGTTGTGCGACTTCGGGTGTGTGGGCGCCTTGCCCGTGGCGACAAATGTCGCGATGAGAACCGGGTATTTTCGGCCATTGGTTTTGGGGTGTCACTCACGCATCCTCCCTGTCCGCGCGTCAACAACGGTGCTGCGGGACGTCGGGTGGATGCGTCAGGGAGTGTGATCCAATTCTCGTTGCAATGAAATCAGGAGCCTGGCGGGTGATCGCACTCCCACCCGAAACTCACGTTGACTTGGCGCCGGGGGCAAGGCTATGGTTTGACCGGCCCGTTACACAAGATGTTGTGGTTGGCTCGACGGCCAAACCCCTAGAACTTGTGGCGAAACGCGGAGTTCCGCGGTGATGGGGCGGTACGGGGAGGTGATCCGGCAAAGCGGACGGCGCAATCGGCGCCGGGTGGGCCGGGCGACTGCGTCACGGCTGCATCCTGGCTGGCGCAGATGCGCGCAACAGCGCGGACGCAGTGGCATCGACAATGAAACAGGAAAGGGAGACAGGACAGGCATGAGCACGGCGAGGTTGGAAGCGGTAGCCACTCCGGCAAGGCTTGAAATCGCGATGCAGGCGGCATCGGCGGACATTTGGGACAAGAAGTACCGGCTCAAGACCAAACAAGGTGTGGCGCTGGATGCCGATATCGACGGCACCTACCAGCGCGTTGCCAAGGCGCTGGCCGAGGCCGAGCCGAACGACGAGCTGCGTCGGTACTGGCAGGAGCGTTTCCTCTGGGCGCTGCGTCGTGGCGCCATCCCGGCCGGGCGCATCACCTCCAATGCTGGCGCGCAAGAGCACAAGCCGGCCACCAGCACGATCAACTGCACCGTCTCGGGCACCATCGAGGACTCGATGGACGGCATCCTGGAGAAGGTCCACGAGGCCGGCCTCACCCTGAAGGCGGGCTGCGGCATCGGCTACGAGTTTTCGACCCTGCGCCCCAAGGGGGCCTTCGTCGCGGGTGCCGGCTCCTACACCTCCGGCCCGATGTCCTTCATGGACATCTACGACAAGATGTGTTTCACCGTCTCGTCCGCTGGCGGACGCCGCGGCGCGCAGATGGGCACCTTCGACGTCTCCCATCCGGACGTGAAGGACTTCATCCGCGCCAAGCGCGAGGACGGGCGCCTGCGCCAGTTCAACCTCAGCCTGCTGATCACCGACGGCTTCATGCAGGCGGTCGAGCGCGACGCCGACTGGCCGCTGGTGTTCCCGGTCACCGCCAAGGAGCGTGCCGACGTCGACCTCGATGATGCCGCACAGGTGGTCTGGCGCGATTGGCCGACCCACGAGAACTACATCGCCCGCGACGATGGCCGGGTGGCCTGCCGGATCTACGGCCACATCAAGGCGCGGCACCTGTGGGACATGATCATGGTGTCCACCTACGACTACGCCGAGCCGGGCTTCATCCTGATCGACCGCGTCAACGAGATGAACAACAACT
>CAZTXX010000241.1:0-3610 GCA_964617405.1 uncultured Aquimonas sp.
TGGTGCAGCGAAACCCAGGTCGCGCCGCCGGCGACGTTGAGCATGGCGTTGAGCAGGGGCCAGTCGGAGACCGCGTCGCTGCCATCCTTCATCGCCTCGGTCTCGCGGTTGGGCGATGCAACCGAGCCGCTGTCGAGGTGGTCGCGGCCGATCACCACCGGCGCCTTGAGCTCGCCGTTTCGCACCATCTCGTTGAAGGCCAGGCCGAGTTTGTGGCGCTGGCCCAGGCCCACCCAGCAGATCCGCGCCGGCAGGCCCTGGAAGCTGATCCGCTCCTTCGCCATGTCCAGCCAGCGGTGCAGGTGCGGATCATCCGGGATCAGCTCCTTCACCTTGGCGTCGGTCCTGTAGATGTCCTCCGGATCGCCGGAGAGGGCGACCCAGCGGAACGGGCCAACGCCGCGGCAGAACAGCGGGCGCACGTAGGCCGGCACGAAGCCGGGGAAGGCGAAGGCGTTCTTGCATCCGACGTCGAAGGCCATCTGGCGGATGTTGTTGCCGTAGTCCACGGTCGGAATGCCCTGCGCGTGGAAGGCCAGCATGGCCTCGACGTGGGTGCGCATGGACTGTTTCGCCGCGTCGCGAACCTTCTCCGGGTTCGCCTGCTGTTCGTCCAGCCACTGCTCGACGCTCCAGCCCGCCGGCAGGTAGCCGTGCACCGGATCATGCGCCGAGGTCTGGTCGGTCACGCAATCCGGGCGCACGCCGCGGCGCACCAGCTCGGGCAGGATTTCGGCGGCGTTGCCCAGCAGCGCGATGGACTTCGCCTCACCGGCCCTGGTGTACTTTTCGATCCGCGCCAGCGCGTCGTCCAGATCCGCCGCCTGCTCGTCCACGTAGCGGGTGCGCAGGCGAAAATCGATGCACTTCTGCTGGCACTCGACGGTCAGCGACGAGGCGCCGGCGAGCGAGGCCGCCAGCGGCTGCGCCCCGCCCATGCCGCCCAGGCCGGCGGTGAGGATCCAGCGCCCGGTGAGGTCGCCGTCGTAGTGCTGGCGCCCCATCTCCACGAAGGTCTCGTAGGTGCCCTGCACGATGCCCTGCGAGCCGATGTAGATCCACGAGCCGGCGGTCATCTGCCCGTACATCATCAGGCCCTTGCGGTCGAGCTCGTTGAAGTGCTCCCAGGTGGCCCAGTGCGGCACCAGGTTGGAGTTGGCGATCAGCACGCGCGGCGCGTCCGGGTGACTGGGGAACACGCCCACGGGCTTGCCCGACTGCACCAGCAGGGTCTCGTCGTCGCCCAGGTTCCTGAGGGTTTCGATGATGGCGTCGTAGCAGGCCCAGTCGCGCGCCGCGCGCCCGATGCCGCCGTAGACCACCAGATCCTCCGGCCGTTCGGCCACCTCCGGATCGAGGTTGTTCTGCAGCATCCGGAACGGTGCCTCGGTCTGCCAACTGCGGCAGTTCAGCGTATTGCCGCGCGGAGCGCGGATGCGGCGGGACGGATCGTGGCGGGTGGACATGGCGACTCCTTGGACAGCGATCCGCCGATTATCGCCGTTCCGCACCAGCGTGGCACCGATCTTTCATGTCCGAAACCGGCGAGTTCCACTCCGGTGCCGGTGCTAGCCTGCGGCCATGTCGTCCACCGCCACCCTCGCCGCCGTTCCCGATCCGCAGGTCTGCGAACAGGCCCGGTTGAGTCGCGACGCGCGCTTTGATGGGTTGTTCTTCACCGCGGTCACCACCACGGGCATCTACTGCCGGCCCGTGTGCCCGGCGCCGCCGCCGCGGCGCGAGAACGTCACCTACTACCCCAACGCCGCGGCGGCGGAAGCGGCAGGATTCCGGCCGTGCCTGCGCTGCCGGCCCGAGCTTTCGCCCGGTGATGACGCGTGGCGCCGCGGCGATGCGACGCTGGCGCGCGCACTCGCGCTGATCGATCAGGGGCTGCTGGCGGACGAGCCGCTGGCGGCGCTGGCTCATCGGGTCGGGCTGGGCGAGCGCCAGCTGCGGCGGTTGTTCGTGGAGCGCCTCGGCGCCGCGCCGCTGGGCGTGCACGGCACCCGCCGACTGCTGTTCGCCAAGCAGCTGCTGACCGAGACCACGCTGCCGATCACCGAAGTCGCGCTCGCGGCCGGCTTCGGCAGCCTGCGCCGGTTCAACGCTTGCTTTCGCGAGGCCTACCGGATGGCGCCGCGCGAGCTTCGCGGGCGACCGCGCGCGGCCACCGACGAACCGCTGACGCTGCTGCTGGGCTACCGCCCGCCGTACGAATTCGAGGCGATGCTCGATTTCCTGCGCACCCGCGCGCTGCCGGGCGTGGAGGCGGTGGACGGGGACAGCTACGCGCGGGTGATCGCGCCACCCGACGATGATCCGCATGCGCCGCCGGGCTGGCTGCGGGTGTCGGCCGCAGAAGACGGCGGGCACGCGCTGCGGCTCCAGGTGCACGGCGTGGCGCCGGCGCGGCTGCTGCCGATCGTGACGCGGCTGCGGCGGATGTTCGACCTCGACGCCGACCCGCAGGTGATTGCCGCGACGCTGTCGACCGACCCGTTGCTGGAACCACTGCTGCACCGCCACCCCGGCCTGCGCCTGCCCGGCGGCTGGGACGGCTTCGAGATCGCGGTTCGGGCGATCCTCGGGCAGCAGGTCAGCGTGGCCGCGGCGCGGACGCTGGCGGCGCGGCTGTCGCAGCGTTTCGGACGCCCGCTGGTATCGCCCTGTGCGCCCGGGCTCGACCGCCTGTTCCCGACGCCCGCCGCGCTGGCCGATGCCGATCTGGCGTCGATCGGCGTGATGCCTGCGCGCGCCGAAACCATCCGCGGCGTCGCCCGCGCCCTGCTCGACGGCCGGATCGATTTCAACGCCGAGCGCACGCTCGACGACTTCACCGCCCGCTGGGTCGCGCTGCCGGGCATCGGCCCGTGGACCGCGCAGTACATCGCGATGCGCGCGCTCGGCCACCCGGACGCGTTCCCGACCGAGGACCTGGTGCTGCGGCGCACCGCCACCGGGGGCGAATCCGCCCTGACCGCGCGGGCACTGTCGGCACGCGCCGAAGGCTGGCACCCGTGGCGGGCCTACGCGGTGATTCAACTGTGGCGCAAGGCCACGGACGACGCCGCAGCCGCGGTGCAACCCGCGATCGCGACACCCCTTTCGTCATCCAGACCCGCCCGCGCACGCCGCCAGCGGGCTACCGGAGAACCCCGATGAACACGATCTGCACCACCCTCGAAAGCCCGGTGGGCCCCCTGTTCCTGGCGGTCAGCGACGACGGCCTGCGAGCCATCGAGTTCCCCACCTCGCGCCATCCGTTGCGGCGCGGCGCGGACTGGCGCGAAGGCGCGCACCCGCTGATCGAGCGCACCCGTCGACAGCTGCACGAATACTTCGACGGCAGGCGGCGCGAGTTCGACCTGCCGCTGGCACCGCTCGGCACCGCGTTCCAGCGCGCCGTGTGGCAGGCGCTGGCCTCGATCCCGTACGGGCAGACCGTCAGCTACGTGCAGCTGGCCGCACGGGTCGGTCGGCCCACGGCGAGCCGCGCGGTCGGCGCCGCCAACGGGCGCAATCCGCTGCCGATCGTGCTGCCCTGCCACCGCGTGATCGGCGCCGACGGCAGCCTGACCGGCTTCGGCGGCGGCCTGCCGACCAAGCG
>CAZTXX010000242.1:0-3606 GCA_964617405.1 uncultured Aquimonas sp.
GCAGCGTCGGCGTGGAGTGGTCGAGCGTGGCGAGCGTGCGCTCCGGGCGGCGCACGCCAAGCCCGCGCGCGCGCAGCTCGTTGAAGGCCTGCGGCGTGGTGACTTCGTGCACCAGGTGCAGGTCGATATAGAGCACGGCCGGTGCCGCCTCGGTTTCAGGACGTACCGCGTGCGCGTCCCAGATTTTGTCGATGATGGTTTTCATGGGGTGACGGGAGTCGAGAATGGAGAATGGGGAATCGGACCAAAAGGCATGGCAGGAATCGAGCGTCAGAGCTGGCAAAAAGACTGGGGTCCAGGCAAAAAAACCACATGGATCCCAGCCTGCGCCGGGATGACGGCCTTCGTGGGAATTCGGGGATTGGACTTGGGGAAAGACGAAGCGACAACCCGCTCTTGCGAATCTCCAATCCCGAATCACGAATCCCGGCTCTTAACTCAGGCCGCTTGCGCCATCAACGCGCGACGTTGTTCCACGCGGTTGATGACTTCCAGATAGGCCAGGGCGCTGGCTTCGAGTACGTCGGTGGAGACGGCGCGGCCGTGGTAGTCACGGCCTTCGGCATGCACGAGGACGCGCGCCTCGCCTTGCGCATCCTCACCCACCGAGAGCGAGCGCACCTGGTAGTCCTTCAGGCCGAAGTGGAAGCCGGTGGCAAATTCCAGTGCCGAGAACAAGGCATGCACCGGTCCGTCGCCGAGTGCGGCCTGGCGTACCTTGCGACCGTCCGCGTGTTCCAGCTCGATCAACGCCTCGGGGCTTGCACCCTGGCCGATACGGCCGGCGATCTGGATCCGGACCAGGCTCCACGGGCCGCTCTCTTCACCACTGGAGCCCAGCGCGATGGCCTCGAGATCGGCGTCGAACACTTCCTTCTTGCGGTCGGCCAGCGCCTTGAACGCGGCGAAGGCGCGATTCAGCGCTTCCTCGTCCAGGGTATGGCCCAGCGCCTTGAAGCGGTCGGCCAGGGCGGCGCGGCCGGAGTGCTTGCCCAGCACCAGCGAGGAGCGCGATACGCCGACGTCTTCGGGCGACATGATTTCGTAGGTGGAGCGGTTGCGCAGCATGCCGTGCTGGTGGATGCCGGATTCGTGGGCAAAGGCGTTCTCGCCGACGATGGCCTTGTTGCGGGCGATCTGCGAGCCGGTGATGCTCACCAGTTGGCGCGATACCGGATAAAGACGCTGGGTGTTGATGCGCGTTTCCAGGCCGTAGTACGGCTTGCGGGTGCGCAACGCCATCACGATTTCCTCCATCGCGGCATTGCCGGCGCGCTCGCCGATGCCGTTGATGGTGCATTCGACCTGACGTGCACCGTTCTCGACGGCAGCCAGCGAGTTGGCCACCGCCAGGCCCAGGTCGTCGTGGCAGTGCGAGGAGAAGATGACCCGGTCCGCGCCGCGCACATTCTTGATGAGCCAGGCGAACAGTTCGCCGTATTCGGCCGGCACCGCGTAGCCGACGGTGTCGGGGATGTTGACGGTGGTGGCGCCGGCCTCGATCGCGGTTTCCAGCGCCTTGACCAGGAATTCCCGATCCGAGCGCGAGCCGTCCTCGGCCGAGAACTCCACGTCATCGCAGTGGGAGCGCGCCAGGGCCACGTGGGTCGCGATGGAGTCGAGCACTTCATTGCGGCTCATGCGCAGCTTGTGCTCCAGGTGCAGGTCCGAGGTGGCAATGAAGGTGTGGATGCGCGACTTTTCCGCCGGCTCCACCGCCGCCGCGGCGCGTTCGATATCGTGGCGCTGACAGCGCGCCAGCGCCGCGACCGTACTGCCCTTGACGACCCCGGCGATGGACTTCACCGCGTTGAAGTCGTCCGGGCTGGCGGCTGCGAAACCGGCTTCGATGATGTCCACGCCAAGCTCGGCGAGCTGCTGGGCAAGGATGAGCTTCTGCGCCGTGGTCATCGAGCATCCGGGGGACTGCTCGCCGTCGCGCAGGGTGGTGTCGAAGATGCGTACGTAATCGCTCATGGCTTGCCTCGTTGCGGTGGTGCGGATGGTGATGCGGGGTGTCGTGCGGTTTTCGGTGGTGTCAAATCGCTTTTGTAGGAGCGGCCTTGGCCGCGATTTGGCGTTCGGTCTGCGGTGGCGCTTTGGGCGATTCCGGCGTCCTGATCGCGGGCAAGCCCGCTCCTACAGGGGCTGCGGTCAGGCGCTGGCCTTCTTGGCCGACGCCGAATCCTTCAGCCAGCTCATCGAGGCGCGCAGGCGCTTGCCCACTTCCTCGATCGGATGGTTGAGGTCCTTCTGCTTGAGCGCCTGGTAGTTGCCGCGGCCGGCCTTGTGCTCGGCGATCCACTCGCGCGCGAAGGTGCCGTCCTGGATTTCCTTGAGCACCTGGCGCATCTGGGTGCGCGCGTGCTCGTCGACCACGCGCGGGCCGCGGGTGAGGTCGCCGTACTGCGCGGTCTCGGAGATGAACTGGTGCATGCGCGCCAGCCCGCCCTCGTTGAGCAGGTCGACGATCAGCTTGAGCTCGTGCAGCACTTCGTAATAGGCGATCTCGGGCTGGTAACCGGCTTCCACCAGGGTCTCGAAGCCCATCACCACCAGCTCGGTGGCGCCGCCGCACAGCACGGCCTGTTCGCCGAAGAGGTCGGTCTCGGTTTCTTCCGGGAAGGTCGTCTCGATGACGCCGCCGCGGGTGCCGCCGATGCCGTCGGCATAGGCCAGAGACAGTTCCTTGGCGTTGCCGGTGGCATCCTGATAAACGGCGAACAGGGAGGGCACGCCGCGGCCTTCCTCGTACTGGCTGCGCACCAGCGCACCGGGGCCCTTGGGCGCGACCAGGATCACGTCCAGGTCCTTGCGCGGGGTGATCGCGCCGAAATGCACGTTGAAGCCGTGCGCGAACAGCAGCGCGGCGCCGGGCTTGGCGAGCGGGGCGACGACCGTTTCATACAGCTCGGCCTGGACCATGTCCGGCGTCAGCAGAGCGATCAGGTCAGCCTTCGGGATCGCGTTTTCCGGCGTATCCACCGCCAGGCCATCCTCCTGCGCCTGCTTGAAGCTGGCGCCATCGGGGCGCGCGGCCACCAGCACGTTGAAGCCCGAGTCACGCAGGTTGCGCGCATGCGCACGGCCCTGGCTGCCGTAGCCGTAGATGACGGTGAGCTTGTCGCGAAGCGCGGCGGGATTGGCGTCGGCGGTCGTGTAGGTTTTCATGGGTACTCCGGGAGTGGGGAATAGGGAATCGGGAAATGGTTGGGTTTGTGCGAGCTTTGGCTCTGTCGAATCACGAATTACGAATCACGAATCACGTTTTCTGTCTCGCCGGAAACGCCGTCACGGCACCTTCCGACGCCGGTGAGACGAGGGCGGCGAACTTGGCCAGGGCGCCGGATTCTTCGACGCGGTGGGGTTTCCAGGACACGGGGCGGGAGGCCAGGTCCGCGTCGGTGGAGATGGTGCGGGCTTCGACGTCGATGACGATGCGGTCGCCATCGACAAGCTTGCCGATGGGGCCGCCGAGCGCGGCTTCCGGGCAGATATGGCCGACCATGAAGCCGTAGGTGGCGCCGGAAAAGCGCCCGTCGGTGATCAGCGCCACCTCACCGCCCAGACCCTGACCGATCAGGGCGGCGGTGACCGCGAGCATTT
>CAZTXX010000243.1:0-3605 GCA_964617405.1 uncultured Aquimonas sp.
CCGGCTTTTGATTCTCGCGATGGGATCGCGCACCGCGCTGATATTCGGAGCGGTGACGCGTTGGATTATTCAACGCAAGCCAAGCCCACCCATGGAAAACCTGCTTTTTCCGCGCACTATTTTTTTGCCTTGCGAATGAAAGATTTTCCCGAATATAATCAATTTGAAGGCCTATACATTATGGGTCATTCGGACATGGTAAAAAAACTCGACTCGTGGCACCTCTTCCACGCCCTCCGAATCGGCCAGCCGCGCCAGCGCGGATTGCATCAGTCCTCGCTGCTCGCGTTCCGAACTTGGCTCGCGATTGAGCTTGCCGATCCGGAGTGCGGCCTCGGCTACAGGCAGCGCGGCATACAGCGCCGCGTCATGCTGCTGGCAACCGTTGCCAACAACAGCCAACGGAGTCCGTGCCACCACCACGATGACGCGCTCAAGGCACGCCGGCCTTGTGCGAAATGCGCGAAAACCAGGCCAGCACATCTTCCCAGAGCGGCTCGGCCTGCGGTCGGAAATACCCCATGTGGCCGATTTTGCCGCCCAGTTGGCGCGGGTCGAGATCCTTTCGGGTCAGCGGCGCGTTGCGGTAGCCGTCGATGAAGGCGTCGCGCGAGGCCGGCAACGCCCAGAGATCGTCCAGGGCGTTGGCGGCGACGATGGGTGTGTGGACTTGCGCGTAGCTTTGTTCGATCCCGCGCGTGGCCGGATCGTCGAAGAAGTAGCGGGGAAACCGGCACCAGTAGCGCCATTGCCGATAGGCATCGACGGGCAGGTCCTCCCCCATGCCGAGCATCTTCCATGGGCAATAGCCCTTCCACCAGGTCAGTACCGGCAGTACGAGATTCCACATCGCCAGCACGCGCAAGCGCTCGCCTGTCGGCATATAGCCATGCCAGCCGGCGCCGGTGCCGAAAACGTAGAGGCCGTGAACCTTGCCGTGGTTCGGCAGCAGCCCGAAGGCGTGGCCACCCTGGGAGTGGCCGACCACGAACAGCGGCACCTGCGGTTCGGCCATTGCATCCACCGCCGCGGCCAGATCCAGCCGGCCCCAGTCGAGCAGGTTCATGCGGAAGCCCTTCAGCGGGCCGTGGCGCGACTGGCCGATGCCGCGATAGTCGAAGGTGAGCACCTCGAAGCCCCGTGCCGCCGCGAACCGGGCGAAGCGTCGGTAGAAGCCCTGCGGCACGGCGGTGGCTCCGGAGACGACGAGGCGCCCTTTCAGCGGCGCCTGTGCGGCAAAACGGGTGGCGCCAAGGACGTAGCCGTCGGCGGCGACCAGTTCGGTGGTTTCGAAGTCGGTGGTCATGGGCAAAGCGTTATGATGACTGTCATAGTTGTTGCACTGTGATCTATGACGACTGTCTTAGCAAGAGTTGGCCAATGAGTTCCCGACAGTCCGGAACCCGCCAACGGGTGGTTGAAGCGGCGGCGCTCATGCTGGCGCAGCACGGGCTGAATGCGACCAGCATCCGCGAGATGACGCGGCGTGCCGAAGCCCCCTTTGGTTCCACGTACCACCACTTCCCGGGCGGGAAGCAGCAGGTCGTGGTGGAAGCGGTGCTGCTGGCGGGCGAACGTGTCGGTACAGCGCTGGACCAGCACCTGAAAGCTGGCCCTGCCGCCGGTCTCTCCGCGTTTTTGACAAGCTGGCGCGATGTTTTGCTGGGTTCGGACTTTCGCGTCGGCTGCCCGGTGATGGCCGCCGCCGTCGAGGAACCCGTCGACGAGATCGCCGAAGACGCGTTGGAAGCCGCCGCCGAGGTGTTTGCCGCCTGGGAGGAAAAGCTGGCGGCTTGCCTGCGCGCGCAGGCGTGTGATCCGAAGCGTGCCGCGCAGATCGCCACCTTGGTCATCGCCAGTGTGGAAGGAGCCATCGTGTTGTGTCGCGCTCGGCGCGACATCGCGCCTTTCGATCAGGTCTCGACCCAGCTGGTGCAGCTTGTTGCCGCTGCGCTGCCGCCATCCGCATAAGTCCTGCCCGCCTGATCGGCGGCCCTTCATATCCTTTCCGGGCGGCGCAACAATGGTGATGCGACAATCCAGCACACAGGAAAGGAGCGTCATGAAACACGTTTTCGACCATCTCATCATCGGCGCCGGCATGACCGCAGAGGCCGCCGCGCATGCCATCCACGAAACCGCACCGAACGCCAGCATCGGCATGATCGGCGCGGAGAGCCATCCGCCCTACAACCGGCCGCCACTGAGCAAGGCGCTGTGGAAGGACGCGGGCGAGAACAGCATCTGGCGACCAATCAACGCGAGCGGCGCGCAGCTCTTTCTGGGTCGACGCGCAGTGGCGCTGGACGCCGATGCACATACCGTCACCGATGACCGGGATGACACTTACGAATACGGCAAGCTGCTGCTTGCGACCGGCGGCAGCGCACGGCATCTGCCGTTCCAGGGCGACCGCATCCTGGCCTACCGCACGCTCGACGATTACCACCGCCTGCTGGCGCTGGCGGAAAAAGGCGCCCATATCGTGGTGATCGGCGGTGGTTTCGTCGGTTCGGAAATCGCCGCCGCGCTTACCGGCCATGGCTGCAAGGTCACGATGGTGTTCCCCGAGCCGGTGCTCGGCGCGCGCGCCTACCCCGCGGACTTGTGCAACTTCATCCAGGCCTATTACCGCGAACACGGCGTGGAGGTGCTGAGCGGGCGGATGGTGAAGGACGGCAAGCAGGTGGCGGATCGCGTGCAGCTCACCCTGGACGATGGCAGCAGCCTTGAGGCCGATGCCGTGGTCGCAGGCCTCGGGATCATTCCGGAAACCGCGCTGGCCGAAGCCGCGGGGGCGCAAGTCGGCAACGGCATCGTGGTCGACGAATGCATGCGCACCACGGTGATCGACGTGTTCGCGGCCGGCGATGTGGCCAACTTTCCCAGCCAGGCACTGGGCCGGCGCCGCGTGGAACATGAGGACACCGCAAACTCCACCGGCCGCATCGCGGGCCTGGCGATGGCCGGCAAACCCGAGCCCTACGCCGAGTTGCCGTTCTTCTATTCCGACCTGTTCGACCTGGGCTACGAGGCCGTCGGCACGCTGGACGCGCGCCTGGAGATTTTCGAGGACTGGGTGACGCCCAACCGCGAAGGCGTCATCTACTACCTGGATCAGGGCCGCGTGCGCGGTGTGCTGCTGTGGAATACCTGGGGCCAGGTCGATGCGGCGCGCGCGTTGATCGCAGAAACCGGTCCGCACTCGGCCGATACCCTGCGCGGACGCATCCGCGGCTGAGCACCCTGCACTTCGCCGACAGCAAAGTGCCGCCCGGAGGCGGCCCTTTGCCTTTCATTCAAACGGGCGATCAACCGTGGGTCGAAATGCCGGCATGGTGCGCCGCCGTCAACTTGCGCATCAGCGGCAGGCAGGCCAAGGCCACCACGGTGCAAACCACGCCCGCGAGGCCCAGCTTCATGAACAGGTCGGTGTAGATCGGCATGGTCAGTACCGGGTCCGCCACATCCTCGGGGATGCTGGCGAAGTTGGCCACGAAGCCGCCGAGGTACATGGAAATGCCCGAGGCGACGAAATAGGCGCCCATCAGGAAGCCGCCCATGCGCGCCGGCACGTAGCGCGCCACCATCGCCAGGCCCAGGCC